>CAYTKR010000246.1:0-2007 GCA_964438295.1 uncultured Anaerolineales bacterium | reverse complement strand
TTGGGATATGAACTATCTTCTCAAGGTGATTTCTGTCTAAATGCGATTGCCCTGCTAGAGAACCACTCCTAGAGAACCAAAGCGACCACAGATTCCCGTTATTCGGTTCGTACCGCGATGACAACGGTGCGCAAGCCGTATTCTTCCCCGACAGGATCGAAATCCTTGCAAGTGATCAACGTCAACCAGGCGTAGTCACCATCTCTCTCTAAGATGCGCATATCGGTGGGGCTGGTATCGAAAACCTCGCGCACCTCGTAGATGTATCGATGCCCATCCATTTGGAGAATGATCTGATCACCCCACCTCAGATATGAGATTTCTGCGAAGGGTCCAGTTGAACCATCTGGCAAGTTGACGTGCCCAGCGATGACAGAATTACCGATGTGGGTTGGGTATGCGGTGCCCTCGAGATGGCCAACCTGATTCGTCAGCCATTGAACGTTCCAACTATTTTCTCGACGTGGAGTACTGACGACTTGGGCTTGTATCCTGATCTCTGGGATTTCTAACTGTAAGGAGTTCAAAGTTGAAGCAGTTGGCGATTGGACCACTGCAGGGTGGGGTGCAGTTCTTGGCGCGAATCCTGTCTCTGGGAGGACGCCCTCTTCGATCGAATAGACGTGAATGCTCCCCGCTTTGGATGAAGTCCCCGGCTCACCCACGATGATCAGTTCCCCATTGATGGCGATGCTGCTGCCGAAATTGCTATCACTATAGGGGGCCCCGGATAAGATCTGAGTTTGATTTTCCCAACTATCTTGATTTCGTACGAATGTAAACGCAGATCCAACCCGCAGCATGCTGAAGTAATCTTGCCCGGTGGCCCCAACGACAATCGAATTGCCACTCGTTGTGACCGATCCGCCGAAGTTATCGAAAGCACTGGCATTTTCGAGAACAAGTTTCGAATCTTGCGACCAAGTGTTAGCTCTCTTTCGGTACACATAGGCTGCGCCGGCATTCGTAACTTGTCTCCCGCCAATTTCGGGATCAGCAAAGGGCGCACCTACTACCACCAATTCATCTTCAATGGAGACCGAAGCAGCAAAATTGTCCCCCAAATGATCATCATCGGGTTCGATTTTGCTTTCTTGTGCCCAAGTGCTGCCGGTGCGGTAGAAGATAAATGCCGCCCCAACCCTGTCATCGGATGGTGCGCCGATAACTACCCGGGGTCCATCAATATCTAACGAGGCGCCAAAATTATCGTTGGCTTCGAGGTCAGGAGCAGTGATACTTTGTGATTGGTACCATTGAGTCCCAGAGCGATAAAAGGTATACACTTTGCCAGCGTCAGATGTATTGCCCAGGTCTTTGCCGCTGGCTCCCACAACAATTCGCTCTCCGGCGATTGCCACGGAGTTTCCAAAATAATCTGCTTTGACGCCATCTTCAGGTTCGATCTTGGCTTGTTGCTGCCATTGATCACCGCTGCGAGTGAATATATATACCGCGCCCATCTCAGGAGCGTCATCCCCATTTTCGTCGATGCTGTCGTTGCCAACCGCACCGACTACAATTGTGTCGCGGTCGATGGCTACCGCACTCCCAAATAGGTCACCCGCCTTTGGGATTGAAGGGGTTAAGCGAGCTTGCTGGATCCAGTTCTCCCCTTCTTTGATATACACATACGCCGCGCCAGAATACGATTGAGGCTCTTTGCCGAGTGGAACACTATCGTAACGCGCACCTACGACCAATGTGTCTCCCGAAACAGCAACATCGTTCCCAAATTCGGCCCCGGGATTGCTAGGTGATGGATCAAGCCCAGCCCGGTGTACTGCGCCATAATGATTCGCGCTACTTTCAGCGCTGGCTGGAATGGGAAACAGCAAGACAAGAATTAGAAGAATAGTGAGATAACACCAGGTGATAGATTTGACTTGCAATGAATTTTGCATAACCCTGCGCCAATGATTTTTCCGGCTCTTTCGGAATCGCCGTGGAAGTTGGCAGATTTGGGGGTATGGGGCGTGCGGAGCACGCCCCATACCCCCAAATCTG
>CAYTKR010000245.1:0-2009 GCA_964438295.1 uncultured Anaerolineales bacterium | reverse complement strand
GAGAAGGGTTTTCGAAGCCTATTTTGCCGGACAGTCGGCCAATATCGTACTGCCCACCCGGGGCGGAGAGTTCGTGAGGCTGGGGTTGCTTAGCGCCCGGAATCCATCCGGCGCGCCGCAAATCGCTGCCACCATCGCCCTGGAAAAATTCTTTGATCTCATCGCTTTGTCCTTCTCGGCGATGGGGGTGGCTGCCTATCTTCCTCCCGAGAAGGCTCTTTGGGTACGAGAGTGGTTGCTGCCCCTTAGTGGTTTTGCCAGCCTGGCTCTGGTGGTGATGATCTTCTGGGGGCCGCGGCTCTGGACAAGCATCCAACCTGGAATCCCATCTCGTGCACCGTCGTGGCTGCGCCAGGTTGCAGGACTCGTGGATCGGTTTGTCGAAAGCAGTCTGTGGCTGCGGGATGTCCGCCGCTTGTATCCTGCTCTGTTGTTGACAGCGCTGATTTGGGCCATTATGTGGGGGACGAATATGCTGCTCTTTCAGAGTCTTCGATTGGAATTACCCCCGGTGGCGGGGGGTCTGGTGCTGGTGTTTATCTACTTGGGACTGCTGCCAGCCCTGATGCCGGGCAATATCGGCCCATTTTATTTTTTTGCCCAGTTAGCGGTGAGGCCATTCATCGCTTCTGACGAAAACGCCCTGGCCTTCGCCATCTTACTACACGCCATTGTCACCTTACCGCCACTCCTCGCTGGTGGAGTCTTTTTGCTCTTTTCAGGAGAGGGGATAGTTTCATCTTACCTGAAAAATTACTCAACCCAAACATCCGAATAGAAAATAAACTTCCTCACTCATTACTCATTTTGATTATCGGCATCGCCCTGGCCTGATGAGCTAGCCACCCACTGGACAACTAAGATTACAGCAAGAACAACACCCAAGAGTACAACTACGCCTATCCCTATGATCAGTCCGTAACTTTCTCTTATCGTTGTGCCTGATGTTTCAGTACTATCGCCGCCATCCGTGTTTATAGGGGCTTCTGTTGGAAACACGATCGAAATCTCAGTGGGTGTAGCTGAAGGTATTTCCGTTAAAGTACCGGTTGGCGTTGCGGTTGGTGTTTGAGTAGGAACGTCGGTTGGCGTAGCGGAAGGCGTTTCAGTTGGTGTCTCAGTAGAAGTTGCCGTGGGAGTAGCTGTTGCTTCGGATACAGTTTGATGCATAGGTCCTGCCCAAACACCCTCTCCAGGCCGAACACCTAAGATCAGCAGAAGAATACTGAATAGTATTATGGCATATATCTTGTACCTGTGTTGCACAGTCATGATAAACTCCTTCGGTGGGGAAGCGACCATCAGGTCGGATAGGTTTTTGCTTCAGCACCAATTTGTCAGGATACGAACACCGTGTCAATAAACTATCGATTTGAGAATATCCGCATAGTATATTTTTTGTTGTCGGTCCTTATTATAATGATCGTTCTGTGGGCCACTTGTACAATCTATTTTACCAGTCATTTCTACAAAAACCTGTCAGAAGTCGAAGCCATAATGAATGCAGAATATTTCGCTGCTATGGAGCTAACATCCGGTGAGACATCTTTCACAGTCATAGTGGACGACATCAAGACTGTTGGATTGCTCCTTACGGGAATTAAGGATGACTTAAAGATTCTCAGTATCTTATCCTGGCCAACAATTCCATTCATTGAAGTTGCAACTTTCTTGCCAGGCGTTGGGCCTTACGCTTCCCAGGTAAGGCCTATCCTGCAATATGTATCCAATATGGCTCAAGCAGGGGATTTGTCTTTTTCAACATTATCCTCATTATTAGAGCTTACACGAGCCGATACCACGACATCCGATTTTGCGCAGCAGGTTTACCTGATCCTCGAAGAAAATCAGTCTTCCATTATTCAAGCCTCACTCGCTTTGGATCAAGCCAGCCTTGCTCGTCAAGATATCGATCCTTCCTTGCTTCCGGATGAATTCGAAAGGTTTCTTCGCCGCATTGATGAGCACTTCGAAGAAATTAGAGCATCTTTTCATTTTCTGTCCATAAT
>CAYTKR010000244.1:0-2030 GCA_964438295.1 uncultured Anaerolineales bacterium | reverse complement strand
TTACGAACTTTTGCCACATAACCTGACTTAACGGCCCGCACAGGCGTGCCTTGAGGTGTTGAACCAATATCTATGGCCGGGTGCTCAAATATATGTCTGTAAGGATAATCAGGATCATGAAACGTTGATGTTACTTTACGTGATGCTACCGGCCAGATGAATCCTTTTTCAGATGCTAAAAATTGATCTCCATTTAATTCATACAATCTTTTTCTGGCCTCAATTTCAAGTGAAAATATCTCCGCATTAATGGCATTCTGCTCAGCCTTGAGTTCTGCAATTAGTTGTGAATATTTACCTTCCTCACCCTTGGTCTGCGATAATAAACTATTCTTGACCGTTTTTTCACCACTCAATTTTTCCTGGTTGGCAATTAATCTATTATTCAAATCATCTAATTGGTCTTTTGGAACCGTCGTCGGATTGTCAGACAGGACCACAAGGTCCGCAAGCTTGCCAACTTCGATCGATCCCTTACTACCCTCTTCAAAGTGCTGCCACGCAGGCCAAAGTGTCATCGCCTTGAGAGCCATATCCACCGGGACACGATGATCAGCCCCGATAAGAGCCCCACTGCGGGAACGGCGGGTTACGGTGGCGGAAAGGACGCGCATGGAGTCGGGCAGCGCCACAGGGGCGTCGTGATGGGTTCCAAAGATCATATCCTTCTCCATGAGCCAGCCGGTGGGGGAAATGTTCATGGCCCGCTCCGGACCCAGGACGGAATCGCGGTGGTAATCGCCCCAGTAGAAGGTATGCATCGGGAAGAGAGACGGGAAGACACCCAGCTTTTTGAGTTGGCCAACCTGGTCCTTACGTAGTGTCTGACCATGAATCAGCACTGGCCGGTTTTCGACTTTCGGGTACTTCTGTTTTGCCGCACCAACAGCCTTGATCAACAGGTCAATGGCAGCGTCACCATTACCATGGGTAAGGATCTGCCAGTTGTTGGCGTATGCTTTTTCAAGGGCTTCCATCGCCTGCTTTTCAGTGATTGCTGCATAGCCCGCATAATCCATGCCCTTGCCCGGAGGGGGTACATGATAGGGCTTAGTGAGCCAGGCGGTCTTGCCCTGCGGCGAGCCGTCAATAGTGAGCTTGGCCCCACCCACACGAAAACGTTTGGCATACTCGATGCTCGGTTCGATATTGTCGATTTCCAGGATATCCGGATAAACGACCAGGTCGATATTCAGTGCACCGGTTTCCGCCACGCGCTTTATCGCATTCAGGCTGGCTTCCGTAGCGCGTCCCTCCTGGGCTGTGGTGTACCCATAGGAGGCGAGCAACTTTGCTCCTTCGTGTACAAAGAGATCCATGGCCTCTTGATTGAGCGACTTGCTAAATGCAATCACCATCTGGAAAAAGGCATACTCTTCGCCCACACCGTTTGGTTGCCTGCCGTCTGCTTCACGCTGGAAGACTCCGCCGGCGGGATCTTTGGTCCCAGCATTCACTCCGGTAATCTCCAGAGCCTTTGAGTTGGCTACTCCGAGGTGCCCGGACTGATGGATAATCAAGATGGGGATATCCTTTGATACCTTGTCTAAATCGTGGCGGGTGGGGTGACGCTGCTCCGCAAGCTGTGAATTGTCATATCCGAACCCAATGATCCAGCCGACTTCCTCCACAGCTTTAATATTGGACTCCGCCCAGTCCTTGAGCAGGGAGATGAGCGAATCGATGTCTTTCCCGGTGCCGTCGGGTGGTGGTAGCAAATTAGCAGTCAGCGCTTGAAAACCGATCATCCAGGCGTGACCGTGCGAATCGACAAAGCCGGGAATCAGTGTCTTCCCATCCAGGTAGATTTCCTTCGTACCATTCCCAGCGAATTTCATGACATCAGCCTTTTTGCCCACAGCGACGATTGTGCCATCCTTCACCGCCACGGCGTCCGCTGAGGGTTGCAGGTCATCCATTGTCAGAACATTGCCGTTAAGAAAAACGACGTCTGCACTATCTGCTGCCGATAGTGACTGGGTTGCGGTAAGCAAACATAAACCAATGAGAATCAGAAACGCGTTTTTCAT
>CAYTKR010000243.1:0-2330 GCA_964438295.1 uncultured Anaerolineales bacterium | reverse complement strand
CTTGTTGTCTATGGATGGTGTGCGGTTGGTTGCTCGCCTGACAACGCCCGACCAGTCAGCGCAACTGATGGAACGGCGACAAGCTCAGTTTGTGGTTAAGGATATGTCGTCGGAGATCCTCACATTGCAATTGGTAGGAGTTGGGGCTGAGGAAGCGGCCGCTGCCCCTGTGGTGCCTGTGGATTTGATTCCGTTATTGCTGGAACGCGCAGGCTTGCCTGTGGACGAGGCTAATAGCCTCATCGCCCAAGCTCTTCTGGGTCAACGGATGCCCGTCACCTCAGAGTTGGTCAGTGAGTTGTTGGGGTTGCTCGCTTCCATGGGTGAGATCAATCTAGAAGCAGCCCAGATCGCTGCAGCGATGAAAGCAAACGGCCTGCCCCTTTCGCCTGATGCCCTTGCCTTAGCCTTGAGTCGAACGCCCCAATTGGCTGAAAGCTTGAAGAACCTCGTAGGGAGCCTGATGTCCTCGGCCAGAAATGAAAAAACAGGTGTCACTGGGGAAACACTCGAGAAAGCGCTCAAAGCCCTGCAGACCTTTTTTATCAATGTGAGCGCACCCCCTGACGAAGTGGCTTTTCAGCTAGAGTATCTGGTGTCCATTATGGGGAGATCGCTCGAACAGCGATTAAGTGAAATGCTCCAGGAGGGTGTTGAGATTTTCAATCCGACCCAGCAGAGTGATGATCTGTTGATTTTAGTACGTTTGCATCAAGAGATGCAAAACCGGCCAGGCTGTGAGCAAGTCTGCGAAGATTTTCAGAAATTTTTCGATAGTTTGCGGTTGATGCACTACACCAATGTCGAGCCTGATCCCACTTTTCAGCAATCGGGTTGGTTGTTCATGGAATTGCCGTTCGTCTTGGATGCCTCGCGCTTGCCTCTTTTAGAGCACTCCGAGCATACCGCCCAGTTGAAGGTGGCATACCGGATGGATGAAAACGGAGCCAGAAAAATCGATCCGCGCCACACGCGCATGGTCATCTCGATGGGTATAAGTAGCGAGGATGTATTAGCAGTCGATCTATCGATTGTAGATCAGAGCATTCAGGCTCAGGTATCGGCATCCAACCAGTCCTTGCAGGAAGTCGCCAAAGATGAATTGACTGGATTCTCCGATGGTTTGGCGAAACGTGGCTATAGGGTCGTGACCTCTCAATGCAAAGTGGACGAGGATTTGAACATGCAGGCTTCCTTTGAGCTTTCTGCTGCTTCCCACTCGATAGATTTTCAGCCAACTTTTACAAAGGTCAATCTGGAGGCCTGAAGGTGAACTATCCAGAAGGTGAAACCCACTCTGAACCGAAGCGCCGGGCAGTTGCATTGGGGTACGATCCGGAGCATGATGATGCTCCTGTCGTGCTAGCCTCAGGTCAGGGATTTATCGCAGATCAAATTATTGCCTTGGCAGCAAAGAATGATATACCTGTACGCGAAGATGCTGTTCTTACAGAGGCATTAGCGAAAGTGTCACTCAATCAAGCAATCCCAAGCGAATTGTATGTTGTCGTCGCTGAGGTTTTGGCATATGTATACCGAATAAAAGAAAGAAGGATGGTAAGAAAGTGAACAATCAAGTTGGAGTTATCGATAGAATTCGGTCATTTCTTCCGGTGACGAATACGGTAACCATGATCAATTCCTATCGGGGTGTGCCAATATCCTATGATGGCCATCTGATCGGGATCGACGACAATGTCGTCAAGCTGCGCGTGCACAAGTTCCAGGCAGTGTGTATGGAACTCACCAAACGAACATTCTTCATGAACGATTTCCTGCCCACTGTCCAAGCAAATGTTTTGGAAAAGGATTTCGAAAACACGACCGTAGTTCTAAACGATCTGAAATTTACCGATAATGCGATCGGAAAAAGAAAGACCATCCGCGTAAGCCCAAAAGAACCGATCCCAGTCGTTATCAATCGCAAAAATAGCTCTCATCAAATTGTGGCTTCTTTGGTCGATATCTCAGTAATTGGTGTTGGGGTTTATTGGATGTCGGTGTTTATGGAAGAAGTCCGCTCGTTCATCAGCAATACAGAAGTTTCAGTTTCCATTACACTCCCTGCGTCCAATGGTAAAGCCTTGCATAATTTGGAATTAGGAGGGACGGTTCTTAATGTTCTACCAATTGATGGAGTCCAAAGATTCCGCCTAGGTCTGCGGATCGTAACTGACAACGAATCTCAAAAGCAAATCAAGGATTTTGTTGCCTTTCAGCAAAGTGAGATCATTCGTGAAATTAAAGTGTTATATGATGTTTTGTTGCGGCTATCACACGAAAAAGACAACTGACATAATTCCCGTTAGAGAAGCAAAAAGAGCTCCGTG
>CAYTKR010000242.1:0-2376 GCA_964438295.1 uncultured Anaerolineales bacterium | reverse complement strand
GCTTTGTGCTGGGCGTTGAAGCATATAACGCTGCTCACGGCACGGATGTCCAGGCTTTAGGCTGGGACTACAACGAGCGCAACGGTCTCTTCGTGGGCAACTTCGAGAGCACCGACGATGGTCGCACCATGGGCGAGAGCCTGATGGATGAAGGCGCAGACGTTATCATGCCAGTTGCAGGACCTGTGGGTGCTGGTACCCTGGCAGTGATTGAAGAGCGCGGCGCTGGCTTAATCATTGGTGTTGACAATGACTGGTCCGTGCAGTTCGCCAACCAGTCTGAGTACGTGCTGGCGAGCGCCCTGAAGAACATGGATCTGTATGTCTATGAGACCATTCAGGCTGCCATGAACGGCGAATTCGCCGGTGGCAACTACCTGGGCACCCTGGAGAACGGCGGTGTTGGTCTGGGCTACGGTGGAGTCGAGGTTCCTGATGAACTCAAGGCCGAAGTTGAGGCCCTGGTCCCCGGGATCGTGGCTGGCGAAACTGCCACTCTACCTTAGGGCTTCATTGTAAACGTACTTGCTAAAAAATTTCGGGAGGACACGCAGTTGTCCTCCCGATTTTATTTCCAGAATTATCTGCGTGATATAATCATTTTGCCTTTAATGTACTCAGCTAAACAGGATAAAACTGCAATTAGGTGAGTACCAAGGTCCACTATTTTGTGAGTGTGGGACTAAATAAAACGCTCATAATTCTGAACTACGAACAGACTGGAGCTCAACGTGGCAGATCAACCTTTAGTACCTTCCGGCCCTCTCGAAATCGAAGATGGAGATTTATCGTTCAGCAAACGTATAAGTGAATTTCCCTGGTGGTTTGTGGCAATGTTTCTAATTGCCATTTGGGTATTTTCGATTATCCTCACCAACCCAGATTACAACGAAGCTTTCAACTTCATCAAAGTCGGGCTCAAGATCACTATCCAGACAGCTCTTACAGCATATGGATTTGCCCTTATCTTAGGTCTAATCGCTGGTTTGGGGCGACTTTCCAGCAATGTATTTTTTAACAACTTGGCGCGTCTGTATGTCGAGATGATCCGCGGTATCCCAATCTTGGTGCTAATCTTCTTTATCGCCCTAGTTGGTGTTCCCGCGGTTGTAAACGGATTGAATTCTTTTGGAGAGTGGTTGGGCACCAAAGGATTAACTCCCCTGGCCGCAGTCTTCAGCGCTTTCAACAACCAAAATATCAGCATGAACGTGCGTGCCATCGTTGCTTTAGCAGTTACTTACGGCGCCTATCTGGCTGAAATATTCAGGGCTGGCATCCAATCCATCGAACATGGTCAGATGGAAGCCGCTCGATCCCTAGGCATGAGTTATTCCCAGGCAATGCGGCATATCATCCTGCCTCAGGCCATTCGCAATGTATTACCAGCTTTGGGCAACGATTTCGTGGCCATGGTCAAAGACTCATCCCTGGTTTCTGTGCTTGCCGTCCGGGATATCACTCAGGTATCCCGCCTGTACGCTGGGAGCACCTTCCGTTTCCGAGAGGCCTATGTGACCCTCTCAGTAATGTACCTGACTATGACGGTATTGCTCTCCCTACTTGTCCAGGCCATCGAAAGGCGGTTACGCAGCAATGACTGAAATAAAAGATAATATCATCGTCGTCAAAGATCTATATAAATTCTTTGGAGATGTCAAAGCACTCAATGGCGTCAGTCTGGAAGTGGGACGTGGGAGCGTTGTAGTGGTCATTGGACCCAGCGGCTCTGGAAAATCGACCATGCTGCGCTGCATCAATTGGCTTGAAAAACCCACCAGCGGTGAGGTATGGATCGATGGCGAATTGATGACCGGTGCTGCTAAACAACTAAACGAAACCCGCGCAGAAATCGGCATGGTTTTCCAACTCTTCAATTTGTTCCCACATCTGACAGCAATTGAGAACGTTACCCTCGCGCAGAAGGTGGTACGCGGTCGCTCGAAGGAAGAAGCCAAAGATATCGCCATGCAACAACTTCAGCGGGTAGGTATACCAGAGAAAGCCGACTCATACCCCAGAAAACTCTCTGGTGGTCAGCAACAGCGCGTGGCCATCGCCCGCGCCCTAGCAATGAATCCCAAGATCATGCTATTCGACGAGCCTACCAGCGCCCTGGACCCTGAGATGATCAAGGAAGTTTTGGACGTTATGCTCGACTTGGCCAGTGCGGGAATGACCATGGTTTGCGTATCTCATGAGATGGGCTTTGCCCGCTCCGCAGCTGACGAGATCATCTTCATGGATGAAGGTCTCATCGTCGAGCATACCACGCCCGATGGACTCTTCAACAACCCCCAACACGACCGCACCAAACTCTTCCTCTCGCAGATTTTGCAGCACTAAGATTCAAATTCTTAGGATTTACGTAGGTCA
>CAYTKR010000241.1:0-2471 GCA_964438295.1 uncultured Anaerolineales bacterium | reverse complement strand
GCACCCGCATTTTTTGGTTCTCAATTAAAGTGATTACGGTGTTGGGGTCACAATTTGTGCTTCACCCGTCCAGGTAAAGACACGCGTCATACTAGCCGCTCCTGCGGTGTCCCAAATGGCTGCGCCATTTTCATCGGTGCCAATCTGTCTGACGGGCATGATCCACCAGCGATACACATGGGGGTCACTTGATGAAGCCCGGAAAGAAGCCGGGATGATGAATTTCGTGTCTTCAACGTAATCGACGATTTTTCGCCCTAGGCCTTCGGTGATGTCTTCGACGGTGACCGCGTACGACTCATTCTCACGCAGGGTGCCTACTGCAGCCCACTGCAGGGTCACGATATCGTCTGTCAGGGTGAAAAAAGAGCCATCAGGTGGTAAGAGCAAGTTGGGGGCGGGGTATGGTGGTGGCGCTGTGGGGGTAGGAGTCGGCCCGGGGGTTGCTGCCCTCTCACACAAAGGGATCACCAGGTTCATCCCAGAGAATACTGTGTTGTTGACCATCCCATTGTATTCTTTGATGGCATCCATCGGCACCGCATAGTTCGTCGAAATACTGCTCAGGGTATCGTTTTCTTGAACGGAGTAGATGATCTTCTCACAGGCGGCGTATGTTGCTTCAGGGCCACTGAGTGTTGCCGTTGGGAAGGGGGTTACTGTTGGTGTTGGGTGTGGGATTTGCAGTTCTTGCCCATCGAAAAGGGTCGCGCAATCTGCTGGTAAATTATTCAACCGCACAATGCTTTGCACCGAAACATCGAAGGCAACCGCGATGCCGCCACAGGTATCTCCAGACCTCACGATATAGGAAAAAGGTGTGGGTGAAGGCAGTGGCGTTGGGGTTGCCGTTGGAGTCTGGGGGGTTGGCGTCACGGAGGGAGTCGCGGTCAGCGTCAAGGTGGGAGTCTCTGTCGGTACTACGATGCGATCCCCACGTTGTAACGCAAAGAAAACCATCACTGCACCGATTGCCAGGAACATAGCCAGGAGAATGATCGCCGCTGGTAAGCTCAGCGTGATTTCTGGCATGCGGCTGCCTCGCAGAGCTTTTGATGCCTTGGGAGTGCTTTCTGCTGTGGTTGATAGTTCGCTCCCGCAAACCAGACAACGCGCAGCGTCTTGGCTGAGACGAGTGCCGCAGGTAGGGCACAATTTCGTTGAAGTTGCTGAATTTTCAGTGGTCATAATCGAATCACTCCTGAAAGCGTTTTGCTGGCTTTCAGACAGCGGCGACGATTATACCAGCCTTTTAGGACCCATGCGAATCGATTTAGGGGCTCCACATTAGGTAAAAATCGAGCCTCATGAAGTCTCCTTGTAATAATTTTGAACTGAAATTTCCCAATCCTAGAGCTCACCGCGAGTATTAAAGTGACCCCAATTTACCTATAATAAGATCTCACTCAGGTTATAATTTCTCATAAGTATTTTGATTCCTGAAAGCGATCCGCTATGAGACACCACGAACGAAGTTTGATGTTTCTGGTTTTATTCTGGATGATATTGGCTTGCTCTCTTCCTCAACGCCTGTTATCCCCATCGCAACCGCAGCAACCCCTTAGCTCCTCCACACTTACCTCTCTCCCATCTCTTTCTCCAACAATATTTATCCCTCTTCCGAGCGAGACTCCACAGCCAGCTTCTGTCTTAGATTGGCAGCTCATTCAAGGGGAACGCGGGGCTGACCAACCTGACCTGAATTTCGAGATGACCGTGCTTTATCCATATCTTGAAGGAAGTGAGCATGACTATGTGTCCTGGTTCAATGACTTGATAGAGGAATTCGTTCAGACTGAGATTACCGCCATGGGCGGCTGGGGTGAGGATGCAGCCCCGCCTGATGGGGTCAGTATGTTCTCTGAGGTTTATTTCTCTCTACCCTCTTCTTTAAATTGGGACTCAGATCAAGATTTTGGCGAGTTCCTTGCAGAAAGCGGACGGCTAGATTCTGGGCAGGTCGTGATGAGCGCTGGCCATGATGTGCTCTCGGTCTTGTTCGTCAACTTCTTCTATCTTGGAGGCGCGCACCCAGGCTCGTATTATTGGAGTCTAAATTTCGATTTTACTACCGGACAGGAATTAGGTTTGGGGGATCTCTTCGTGCCTGGTTCCGACTACCTAGATAGGATTGCCGTTTACTGCATCGAGCAGTTGAATGAAAAACTGGATTTCGATATTTGGGAAGAAGGCGCTGCCCCTGTTGTAGATAACTATCTTGATTGGACTTTATCCCCTCAGGGGCTGATGATAATCTTCGATGAATATCAGGTTGCTCCCTATGCGGCAGGTCCTCAACAGGTGATTGTCCCCTATGCCATCCTGGCAGATATCATTCATCCCCAGGGGCCAATAGGCCATATTTCTGAAGGTGAATAAAAAGAAAGAGAGCATACCAGTATACAAGATCAATGATTTAGTACATTGTAAACAAAATAAGCTAAAGGTTTTGACAAATCCTGCCAGATGAA
>CAYTKR010000240.1:0-2478 GCA_964438295.1 uncultured Anaerolineales bacterium | reverse complement strand
GAAACCAAATCGAAAATAGAGCTCCCCAAACACGAAGAGTTTGGGGAGCTCTAGTTTATCGAATTGCTCGCGAGCGAGAAAGGGTTTTCCCTGGAAATAGGGATGGGTGCGAAGCTCACACTCCCTATTTTTAGGTAGATTTCACTCTTGATTGACCTGATTTCACTTGTGCACGAAATCGATGCTATAAGGCGCTTTCACACGCGTATAGCGGGTCGTGCCGACAATGACCAAAGTGACAGATTTGCCTTCTTCGGGAATATCTAGGGGGATATTGGCAATATTGTTAACCCCAATGGGAATGTATTCGACGGTCGTGTTATCACCCTCGGTGGTGATCAGCGCCAGCTCATAGGTCTGAGGAAGAATATTCTTGATGCGCGCCCAGCCGTTGGATTCCCAGCCACCATCATCATATTCGAAGTCGTTGAAATACCCAATCTCAGGGATTTCGACATCATCGATCAGCATTCCATCATGGTGTAGCGCCAGATCGGTGATGTACTCAAAGCGTAGTTGGATTTTGCCCCCCGCATATTGGGAGATATCAACACTTTCCTGCACCCATGCCGAACTGCGCGTTTTTCCAGTATACCCCCAGCCGTAGTTGCTGCCATTGGGGTTGCTGTCTGTCATGGATGGTGTTGTCAGCATTTCCCAGTTTTCACCATCCACAGATGCCACCAGGTAGAGATAATCGAAGTCTTTTTCAATGTCATACCAGGTCCAATAGTTGAAGGTGAGTGGCCCCGTGACCCCTGTAAAGTCGAACTCTTGGGTAAGGGCGAGGTCCGAAGAGTCCCCCTGGTTGGACCAAAAGGCATACTCACCTGAATAAGGGTCACTAGGCACTAATTTGCTTTCTACTGTCCCCTGAAATTGCAGCGTATATTGGCCTGGGCAGAGCACACGGATGTAATCGACCCCATATTGGTGGATATCGAAATCTTGTGGCCCCGCTTCACAGTTTCGGATGACTTCGGTTTGTTTGGTTTTGAAAGGATCTTTGTAGGTGTAGTAATCGAAGCGCCCATCTCCCACGTTTTCATCGCGGATGAAATTGGCGATTGCCCAATCCAAGACAAGGTCGTCCGCAGACATTTGACCTCCGGTCTGCGGATCCATGGCATTCAATTCCTCCAAAACGATATCGATGCCTGTCAACCCATTCTCTGTGTGGGCTGCCAGCGCCTGGGTGGCTTCTTCCCCAAATCGATCCAGGAAATAGGCGAAGAACAGAAATGCATTTCCATAGTGCTTCGAGTTTTCATCTGGGTCACTCGTCCAGGTATTTAACTGTGTGTCTGGACTGGAAGCATAGTCCTGAACTGCGCCCCCAATGGGGAAGCCATTCAGTAATTGGGCCACTTCAGCAAAGCCCTCATTGACCCAAACATTTTCATTCCGGTCTTGATGCCAGTGGATCATATGTTGGAATTCATGCGCCAAAGTGCTGAGCGTGAATTCGTCAGAAAGTTCCAAATTATCGATATTGAGCACGAACATCTCATGGGCGTTGGAGAACTCATGTGCAAGGGGATGCATCTCATCAGCGGAGGAGAAGTATCCCGCAGTGAAGACACCGACCCGCCGGGCAAAGACGATATAGATGTGCTCATCATTATCGATGCCGGGAGACCATTCGCTGCCGAAAAAGCGCCGGGTTGTTGGATAGATCTTGCTCTCGAATTCCTTGGCTAGCGCTTCCAGTTCAGAGGGGATGAATTCAGCGGTATCATCGATCCAAAAATAGGCGTGCGTGGTGATATATTGCAAGGTGGCCTCGATCTGAACGTGTTCATCGGTATAATCTGTCACCCAGAACTTATCCTTTGCGCCCACTTGCAGAGGGTCTTCAGGGGCCTCGATAGGCCACAGATCACCGACTCCTTTCAGGCGTTGAGCTAACTCATCGGGATCGTTAATTGGCACCTCGATGCTCGTTAGCTTGTCCAGGGTTTCGGAATCAACGAAAATGGGCGTAACTGTGGGCGTGGGTTCTGGGATCGGGGTTTCGGTTGCAGCCGGCAGGCTTGTTGGGCTCTCGTTGGACTGTGGGGTTGCTTCAGAGATCTCTTCAGGTTGCGCGCAGGCTGCCAGCACAATGACCAGTAAAAGGGCAAACAATAAAGATTTGTTGCGTTTCATCGCTTCTCCTTCGATCGTGGATTTTTCCAAAAAAATGCGGTCAGGGGGCCACGACCCTGACCGCACCCTTTTTCGGGAGCTTACTAGCTCGCTGAATTGTACCTTAACCTAAAACGCCAAAGGTTATACCTTGGCGTTTTGCAGTCGGGATGGTGGGATTCGAACCCACGACCTCGCCGACCCGAACGGCGCGCGCTGGCCGGGCTGCGCCACATCCCGAGAATGCGGCGTGATTATAACGTACCCATTTTGCTTTGGCAAGGTAGATGCAAGGGGGTGGCAGGGCAATCGCATTTAGACAGAAATCACCTTGAGAAGATAGTTCATATC
>CAYTKR010000239.1:0-2589 GCA_964438295.1 uncultured Anaerolineales bacterium | reverse complement strand
TCAAGAACCTGCGACAACCTTCTTCCTTATTTGTTAAAGTGATAGGTAGCTAGATCAAAAAATATTGTCTATCAAAATCCAACTCGTGGAGACTATTATCGTGGGGGTTGGTGAGGACGAAGAAGAGGACATCAATGAAATCGCCGTCATTGAACTGGGCACACCCTTTGAAATTCAACAGAATGAGAGTCGCTCAATAGAATTTACCCTGCCATTCAACCTACCGATAGATGATTCCGTAAACGGCAATAAGGTGGAGCAATTCGTAAAGTGGATTAGCTCACCCACATCACTGGGTTTTGAAGTGCTCGCAACAGCCGATCTGGATGACGTATTGATCGATCCACAAGCAAGTGGAAAAATCCATTTGACTCCCTGAAGGTAACAGAGATGAGTGTCTTTTCCAACTGGCTAAAAACTTTTTTGCATATCGTGTTCGTATCTATTACAAACCCCTTTGTGATCGCGATCAATTTCGTTCTGATTTGGACTTACCTTGCTCAAGAGACATCGACCAACGTCAGCAGATTGCCGGGCTGGTCCATCCCCATTTGGATACTAGCGGGTTTATTCATTGCCGCTCTTCTGGTTGCGCTGCAGTATCTCATCGTCCGAATTGTGGCAAAAGTCCCCTACCCAAAGTACCGCTGGTTGGATTCAATCGCCCACCTGCCTTATCTTCCTTTTCTATTTGCCACCTCGACGTTTCTGTTCAGCGAACTCGAAGGGAATATTATCGGGTTCATTGTCCTGCCAGCCTATTTAATTGCCACACTGATCACCCTGCCCATATCTTTCATTATTTCAACCGTATTGATCATCAGAGCCCGAAGAGCATCCCATGAAAAATCTGATTAAGCTTGAAGAATTTCTCCTCTTCCTCCTTTCAATATACCTGTTCTCCACCCTTGACTACTCCTGGTGGTGGTTCCTCGTACTGTTTTTAGCTCCTGATCTCAGCATGGTAGGCTATCTGCACAACTCCCAGACTGGAGCCATGGCCTATAACATTGCGCATCACAAAGGCATTGCTGTTGCCATTTTCGTGGGCGGCGCAATCCTGGGGATCCAGGTGCTCCAACTCATTGGCCTGATCATGCTGGGTCATTCCAGCTTTGATCGAGTATTTGGCTATGGATTGAAATTCCCAGATGCATTCCAGCACACGCATCTGGGGATGATAGGAAAAGAGACAAAATGAAGAAGGTAACCGAACTCGCATTTTTCGTGGAGGATATCGAGGCGATGTCGGCGTTTTATCGCACGCTCCTGGGAGGGGATCCTGTTGCCGAATCTGAAGGGATGGCCATTTTCATGTCCGGCGAGACCAAGCTATTCATCCACAAGAAATACACTCCTGGAACCGGAGAACTCCCCCCAGAGAATCACATTGCGTTTACAGTAGAGGATATCGATGTCGAGTGCCGAAAACTGAGGCAGCAAGGCATTGCTATCGAAGTGGAACCCCAAGAGTATTACTGGGGCCGCTCGGCCTACCTGCGCGCCCCAGATGGACAGCTCATCGAACTCATTCAGGCACAAGAATAGATTTACGAATCAAACACATCCCTTTTCGTGAATGGGGAACTTAGGAATCTCGCCAAATATCTCCAAGGAGAGGGATACGATATCACCGCACCCGATTTTCGATTCGCCAAAATCTTTCGCGTGAGCCAGGGAGTTACATTTTCGGGTCGGTCTGCGATGATATTGAACACCCCTCGTACGCGCTCTAATCTTTCAGGATCGCCCTCGAAGTGCTGCATCACAAACTCGGTGATTACCATGCCTGGGCGTAGAGAGCCGATTATCAAATGGCTATCTTTGAGGTCTCTCGCCAATGATTTGGTGAAGAAATGCACTCCTGCTTTGGTCGTCCCATAGACTGAAGCCATACCCGGACGTACAGTGCCATCGCTGCCATAGCCTTCCATACTATAGAGCGCGCCCGATCTCTGCTGCTGCATCCCCCTAACTGCAACATTGCTCCCAAAGATCGTCCCCAGAATATTCGCTGAAATCACTTCCTGGATATCTTCGTTGGAGAGTTCCCAGACTGCCCCTTGCGGGCCACTGATCCCAGCATTATTGACCCAGATATCGACCTGGCCAAAATTAGCGCTAGCTTGATCCCAAAGATTCTGCAGTTGATGGTTATCCTGTACATCACAGGGGATGCCCAGAATCCGTTCTGGGGGGTGCCTGTCCCCCAACGTCTTCACTGCTTCCTGAACAGATGCCTCCGTCCGTCCGCTGACGACAACCGCGCAGCCCCTATTCAAGAATGATTCTGCAAGCCCAAATCCAATTCCCCGAGTGCTGCCCGTGATGACAACGCATTTCATAATATTTTCCTTTCATTCAGAGAAATTCAACGTCAGACCGTATCCGCAGAAAGCTTCAGTATCAAACAAATGCCGTAACATCAACAATGATGCTCCGATCTTCAAGTATATCGCGCAACGCATATACCTTTATTTGAATTTTGCAGATTCTCTATGATATTCTGGGGTGATCCCCCAAATCTGACAACTTCCACTGGCGGGGAAGACACGCCCGCCGCGCTCTGTAATCGTATCGACACCTAAA
>CAYTKR010000238.1:0-2980 GCA_964438295.1 uncultured Anaerolineales bacterium | reverse complement strand
GTTGGACCCTGCATATGACGATGATCTACCATATCGATTTCGTCGCCATTTTCTTTCTGCTCATTTCATTGGCTTCATGGCCCAAACACAAAACCATCTCTTTGTTGGCCTTTGGATTATCGTTGAGCGTCAAACACATTGCCATGTTCATGATCCCACTCTATGTCATTTGGATTTGGCAATCTGTCGAAAATCGTTCTATCAAACAATTCATCCAACGCAATGCAGTCATGGCCAGTATCCCCCTTTTCGTTTCGGTGCCATTTTTGATTTGGAATGCTGAAGGTTTCGTAAAGTCCATCTTCGTCTCAGCCACACGAATCTCTGAGAGCCATTTTGGCGCTCCCGCAATCGACACCTTGCTGACCTTATCAGGTATCCCCGCCAAATTACCTATGCTGGTGATAATGGCGCTAATATTTCTAGCCACCTGGACGAAAAAACTCAAAATTTATTCCGCTGCATTTTTCATCCTGTTGATCTTTGTTGATTTCAACTCAGTCCTTTTTCGTCAATATATGACCTGGGTGTTCCCAATCATCCCCCTCGTTATATGTGAAACATTTCTACCAAAACAAGATTCCATTACCTGAAAGCGAGGCACTCCATGGCGTATCTTTTCCCCAGTGCTGAATGGCTCAAGGCACTCGAAGAAAAACTGAATAATGACGAAAACTATGCTCGTATCGCAAAAAAATGGGAAGGCGATATCATGTTCAACATCGAGCCCGACGGACCACTCGCCTCCACAATGAAACTCTATCTTGATCTATGGCACGGCGAATGCCGCAAGGCCTTCGTAGTAGATGATGAAGAGGCAAGCGAGCAAAAACCCGCCTATGTTCTCAGCGCGCCTTATGGGAATTTCGCCCGCATCATCAAGGGTGAACTTGACCCCATGCAGGCCATGATCACCCGCAAGCTACGTGTCAGGGGCAGTATGCCATATATGATGCGCAATGTGCCCGTTGTACTGGATTTCGTGCGCTGCGCGCAGGAAGTGGATACAGAGCTATTGGCATAGTATTGCGCTATGGTCTCTCCAGGCAGTGTCCTGGGGACTTTTCAAGATTCAGGGGATTACCAGGGCAGCTCAGAGAGGCTCCGCTTTTTACTGTATAATCAGTAATACTGTATGATGGATAAAGACACCCAAATTAAATCGTTGAATGAGCTAGAGAAGACGCTGGTTCAACTTGAAAAGCAAACACTGCCAGTCGAAACGCGCGCTGCATTGCACGAAGTACGTAGTCGCCTCCAACAACTGAAGCGTTCTACTGAGCAGGACAAAGGCCAAGGGCGGCTGGCAGCCTTATATCAGGTTTCACAAAGTTTAGGCGTATCACTCAATATTGATGAAGTGCTCACACAGGTCATGGATGCTGTGATCCAGTTGACTGGCGCAGAACGTGGTTTTCTTACGCTTGTGGAAGCAGATTCATCAGAATTGAATCTGGTTGCAGCTCGCGATATCCAGCAAGAAAACTTACAGCGCGAAGATATGGAAATCAGTCGGACGGTGGTCCGCTCCGTACTCGAAAGCGGTCAAGGTGTGGTAACCACTGACGCGCAAGACGATCCCCGCTTTTCAGACCAAGAATCAGTCATTTTCTACGCGCTGCGTTCCATTATGTGTGCGCCTCTCCTGGCCCGGGGACGTAGCATCGGCGTCATCTACGTTGACAATCGCGCCCAATCTGGAATTTTCACCAATGAAGACCTCGATCTACTGAACACCTTTGCTACTCAGGCTGCCGTAGCAATTGAAAATGCCCAGATATATACCCAAGCTGATCAAGCTCTGGGCGAGCGTGTCTTGGAATTAGAGACACTCAGCAAAATCGATCAAGAACTGAACGCCCAACTAGACCTGGAGCGCGTTTTAAAGATCGCCCGGCAATGGGCGGTAAATGGGACCAGTGCAAACCAGGGATGGGTTGTGCTTCTAAACGAAGAAGACTCCAACCTAAACCTGGTTTCTGAACTCCATAATGGGGACTCACTGGAATTCGAGGATTGGGTGATCGCCAAAATTCAGCCCGGTTCTACGCCCCAGCATATTCCAGCAAAAGATTCCAGCCCAGCGTATTTTCTGGCTCCCCTTTCGCATGCAGGAAAAACAATTGGTTCCATCATCATATCTCATCCCGTCGCGATTTCCTCGTCCGATCAACAATTTTTAGAACGCTTGGCTGGTCGAGCAGCGGCGGCTGTTGAGAACGCCCGATTATACGAAGCCATTGAATTTGCCAACGAAGCCAAATCCCAATTTGTCTCTATCGTTACCCATGAGCTACGCATTCCTTTGACATCGATCAAAGGGTATGCTGATCTAATTCGCCAGAAAATTGTGGGCGAAATCACTGACCAGCAAGCCGAATTCTTAGACGTGATCAGCAACAATGTAGAGCGCATGTCCGATCTGATTTCTGATCTATCAGACATTTCCAGGATCGAGCGTGGCAAGATAAACCTTAAACCCGAATTGATCACTTTGCAAACCCAGGTACTCGAAACGCTCAGCAGCTTACGTCACAAACTTGAGGAGAAATCCCAAAACCTGGTCACCGATCTGCCTGAAGATCCTTTGCAGGCCTACGCAGACCCCAGCCGCGTGATACAGATCCTGACGAACCTGATTAGTAACGCCTGGAAATATACCCCTGAAGGCGGTGAGATCATTGTTCGGGCCTACCCCAAAAATGAGCAAATCTGCGTAGAAGTTACTGATACAGGAATAGGTATTAGTGAAGAAGAACAAAGCAAGCTCTTCACCCAGTTCTTCCGTTCCGAATCTGCCATAGTCCGTGAACAACCTGGCTGGGGCCTAGGGTTGAATGTCACCCAGCGCTTAATAGAGACAATGGGGGGAGAAATCGGGTTCAGTAGCCAATTAGACCGAGGCAGCACATTCTGGTTCACTCTGCCTGTTGGGCAGGAGTTGGAATAACCATCTAATAACAGAAGTATGGCAAGAAAA
>CAYTKR010000237.1:0-3072 GCA_964438295.1 uncultured Anaerolineales bacterium | reverse complement strand
AAGGAGTTACGCACTTGAAGCGGATTGGGCTGGGAATAGGGGGTGGGGGCTACGCCCCCCCCCCCTATTCCCAGCCATTTTCTCGCTGAACTGCGTAAATCCTAATAGATTTAAAAACCAGAGATGAATGGGATGAACGGAAAAGATGGTTTCTTATCCCGTTCATCTCTGGTTATCTCCGGTGAAAAACCGAATTATCAGGAGCAATGTATGACAAACCGATTAGATGATTTCCACACCTACCGTGAGAAAATGAACGAGCGCATTTCCGAGATCGATCACTTGGGCATCAAGCGCTTCTTCAACCTGGATACAGCCGCATATCGGGACAGTGCCTTGGATGCAAAAACCAAGGAACTGCTGGGCTTGGTGGCCTCCGCTGTGTTGCGCTGCAACGACTGCATCGACTATCATCTCGATCAATGTGTCCAAATTGGTTGGAGTGATGAAGAGTTGTACGACGCGCTCAATGTCGCCTTAGTCGTTGGGGGTAGCATCGTTATCCCTCACCTGCGTCACGCTGTGGAGACCATAGACCTTTTGCACGAAGTAAGCAACGCTAAATAAGGCCCTCGAAGCACCATGAAACTAAAAATTCATCACGCAAAACCTTCCTTCACTGAATTTGTCATCATCATTTCGTTGATGATGTCACTCACGGCCTTATCCATCGATGCCATGCTGCCAGCTCTGGCACAAATTGGCAGCGATTTGGGCATCCAGAATACGAACGATCGGCAATTGATCATTTCGACAATTTTCTTGGGTTTAGCCATTGGTCAGGTATTCTTTGGGCCGCTTTCAGATAAGACAGGGCGCAAACCTGCGGTATACGCTGGCTACGCCCTCTATATTGCTGGCGCATGCTTATCAATTTTTGCATCCACTTTTCCAATGATGCTCGCAGGGCGGCTTTTGCAGGGAGTAGGGGTTTCAGCGCCCCGCTCCGTGATATTGGCCCTGGTACGGGATCGGTATGAAGGTCGGGCTATGGCCCGAGTGATGTCATTCGTCATGACTGTCTTCATCCTTGTCCCGATGTTGGCACCAACATTGGGTCAGGCGGTCATGATATTCTCGGGATGGCGAGGCATCTTCGTTAGCTTCGTGCTGATAGCGCTGTTCACGCTGGCCTGGTTCGCACTGCGCATGCCAGAAACTCTAGCCCCAGAGCACCGCGCGCCATTCTCGCTGCAGCGGATAATCAAAGCAACCCTTGAAATCCTAAATATACGAACCGCGATTGGCTATACCGTATCAGCTGGTCTGGTAGGGGGAGCGTTTCTTGGCTACCTCAATTCTGCTCAACAAATTTTCCAGGAACAGTATGCTCTGGGAGATCGCTTCCCCCTCATCTTTGCGATCATAGCATTCTCCCTTGGGCTAGCGTCTTTCTCGAACGCACGCCTGGTGCTGCGCTTTGGGATGCGTTTCCTGGTGAATTGGTCACTGCGCCTCATCTTTGGGTTATCAGTAGCAGCCTTAGGGCTAGTGACGTTTTGGAACAGCCAACCACCATTATGGTTCCTTATGAGTTACCTGATGCTGACATTCTTTTGTGTCGGAGTGTTATTTGGCAACCAGAATTCGCTGGCCATGGAGCCGTTGGGGCACCTCGCAGGAATAGGGTCTGCGGTAGTTGGTTCACTTTCGACGCTTATTCAGATGCCGCTAGGCACGATTATCGGGCGAAGCTACAATGGCACGATTTTGCCATTAATCCTGGGGATTGCGATTTTGTCTGGATTATCCCTTTTCGTCGTGCGTTGGGCCGAATCGATAACCACTTGAGGATATAATCGGGAGAAACAATTACAGGAGAAAACAGCGATGAAAGTAGGGATTATCGGAGCAGGTGCGGTTGGTGCTACCGCCGCGTATGCCATGGTCATGCGCGGTGTGGTTCGTGAAATCGTTTTGGTCGATCTCAACCAACAGCGCGCCTTGGCAGAGGCAGATGACATTTTGCATGCTGTTCCCTTCGCCCACCCAGTGCGCGTATCGACTGGAGGGTATGACGATCTTGTCGGCAGCAAAGTAGTGTTGATCACGGCTGGTGTGGCTCAAAACCCAGGCGAAACGCGGCTCGAGCTGCTCTCACGCAATGCGGCAATATTCGGTCAGATCGTCCCCCAGGTTTTGGAATTTGCCCGAGATGCGATCATCCTGGTTGCAACCAACCCGGTAGATGTGATGACGCACCTCACCGCAGACATCGCCGATAAATATGGTATCCACCGCTCGCGGGTGATCGGTTCTGGCACTACATTGGACACCGCCCGTTTTCGCGCCTTGCTAGGGGGACATTTAGGAGTCGACCCGCCCCATGTGCATGGCTATGTGTTGGGGGAACATGGTGACTCCGAGGTCTTTCCCTGGTCTCTGGTCACAGTGGGAGGCGTGCCATTGGAGGAATTCTGCCGCCAATGGGACATTTGCACTGACGACGCTGTTCGCGCCGACATCGAGCAGCGAGTACGCAGCGCGGCCTACCACATCATTGAAGGCAAGGGCAGCACTTCATTCGGCATTGGCAGCGCCCTCACCAGGATCGTGGAAGTCATTCTCAAGGATCAACGTGCGTTGTTAACCGTCTGCACGCCAGTGCGAGAAGTAGCTGGCATAGAAAACGTGACTCTGTCTTTGCCACACCTCGTAGGCGGGCAAGGTATCTTGGATACGATCTTACTCCCCCTGTCTTTGAACAAATTGGAAGAGGCAGCCCTGCGCGCCAGCGCGGAAGTGATCAAGAATGCGTATGAAAGTGTGAAAGGATTGTGATTCGGGCATAATTTTCTGTATGGTCACTAAAAACAGAAGTTCAACGTCTTTGAAATGTTGAACGTCAATTTGTTTTCATCAGAAAGTAATTTGACATATCTTGTCCGAATATTTATAATGTTCGAAATAACTTACCCAAATAGACAGTGCCCTTTATTATGAAATGATGATGAAATTAAAATCCAAATTTGTCGGTGTTCTTATCTTTGCCTTTATATTGGCCGGCTGCTCGCAAGCCGTTGAGTCTACCGCGCTACCCACGCAAGTCGAGGTTGTACCCGCGTCCAAGGA
>CAYTKR010000236.1:0-3281 GCA_964438295.1 uncultured Anaerolineales bacterium | reverse complement strand
GTGCAAAACACGACCAAGGCTGTTTTATTTAAAATATCTGAATAACTTATTTCAAATAATAAGACATCTTCTGTAAGTGTGTCGCAGGGTCTATATACTCTACTCGTACGCCATCGGGGACAATGATTTGGATCGGGGCATAATTGAGGATGGCTTTGATACCTGCCTCGACCAGTTTATCGGTTACGTCTTGGGCATGGTCAGCAGGAGTGGCCACCATGGCGACTTTGATATCAGCTTTGTGAATGGATTCCCCTAGATTAGAGAGATCCTGTACCACCAAGGCCCCCATTTTCTTACCGACTTTCTTGGGGTCATTGTCGAAGATCATTGTGGCCTCGAAACCTCGATCGCGGAACCCCTGGTAGTGGGCCAGCGCGCTACCGACATCACCTGCTCCAACGATGGCCATATTCCAAACCACATCCAGATTCAATATCCGTCGTAGTTGACCGCTAAGATACTTGATGTTATACCCGGTACCTTGTTTGCCGAATTCACCAAATTGGGAGAGGTCTTTACGAATTTGCGCCGCCGAGACTCCAAGACGCTCGCCAAGATCCTGAGATGATGTCACTCTTTGACCTTCCTGCGCCATTCTCTGGATAGCTCTTAAATATATCGGTAATCGCCCAATAACGATGCCAGGAATGTCATGCTTTGCCATATTTATGCTCCTTAATGATATTATCTACCCATGTGATCTTAGATAATGTGGAGTGCTTCACAAGCGTGATTATTATAGCACAAGCAGGTGAAAAATACCCCCAATGGTATAATAATTCTCAATATAATCGAATTAGCATGATAGATAGCTACTGTCACAATAATAATAGAGCCTGAGCATGAGGGGTGGTAGGAGTGCTTCCTACTCCTGCCACCCCTCATGCTCAAAAGTTGACGTGCGTGTGACATTTTTGAAAATAATGGGTGCACGGCTAGTGTAAGCAAAACAATCACTACCATATTTGGGAAAGCTCAATATTTACAGAAAATTATGTTCATTGATGAAATCAAGATTCAAGTAAGTTCTGGTCGCGGTGGCGCTGGAATTATCCATTTTCGCCGCGAAAAATTTGTACCTTTAGGTGGCCCAGATGGTGGCGATGGGGGTCGCGGAGGTGACGTAATATTTCAAGTGGAATCCAGACTCAATACGTTGTTTGCCTTCCGCCGTAGGCACAAGTACAACGCCCAGAACGGTTTCAGAGGCGGTGGCAACAACCAGACAGGCAAATCAGGCGAGGATCTCGTTTTGCAGGTTCCGCCTGGCACGCTGATCTATGATGACGATACGGATGAACTGCTTGGCGATCTCACCGAGCCCGGACACACTCTGATTGCTTGTAAAGGCGGGCGCGGGGGTCGCGGGAATGCTCGTTTTGCAACCTCTACAAATAAAGCGCCGCGTATTGCTGAAAAAGGGGAGCCACCCTCCGAGCGCAATCTGCGATTGGAGTTGAAGCTGATCGCAGATATTGGCCTGGTTGGCGTGCCCAATGCGGGGAAATCGACCCTGTTGGCCTCGGTTACTAATGCCAAACCGAAGATCGCATCCTATCCTTTCACCACCTTGCATCCAAATTTGGGTGTAGCCCAATTGGATGTCGAGACTACCCTTGTATTAGCGGATATCCCCGGATTGATCGAAGGCGCTCATCAGGGTGTAGGTTTGGGGCACGAATTCTTGCGACATATCCAACGCACACGTGTCTTGATTCATTTGTTAGATGGTCTCGCCATAGATCCGTTGATAGATTTCGCTCAGATCAATAGCGAACTGGCATTGTTCGATCCAAAGCTGGCTGAGAAACCCCAAGTTGTGGTCTTCAATAAGATGGATTTACCTGAAGTCCAAGAGCAATGGCCTGAATTTCAGGTTGAACTGGAAAAGCGCGGCTATGAAGCCCATGCCATCTCGGCCGTTGTCGGTACAGGTGTGAGACAAGTGCTCTACCGAGCCCAACAACTGTTAGATGAACTGCCTCCAGAGCCTGAACCAATTGCCGAAGAATTGCCTGTCTACCGACCAGAGAGCGATCCGCGCGATTTCACAGTGGAACGCGTCTCTGAAGGATATCTCGTTACTGGCGAGTCTATCGAGCGCGCTGCGGCGATGACCTATTGGGAATATGGCCAATCCGTTCGTCGCTTTCAGCGCATCTTGCAAACGCTTGGGATTGAGAATGCCTTGCTCAAAGAAGGGGTTCAGGTTGGGGATACGGTTTTCATTGGGGAATATGAATTGGAATGGGCGGAATAGTTGCCTAGTCGAATTTCAGAGTGTTAATTGCAGTTTCTTTCTTGCTTCGACTAGAAATTATTTACCGAAGGGCAAAAGACCATGAGACTTGGGATTTTCGGCGGCACCTTCGACCCTCCTCACAGGGCTCACTTGAGTTTGGCAGGGGAGGCGCTTCGTCAGCTTGATCTCGACCGGGTTTTGTGGGTACTGACCTCTGATCCGCCGCACAAACGAGGACAATCGATTACGCCGGTGGAGCATCGCCTGGAAATGCTGGCAGCAGCGCTGACCGGTCGGGCCCAATTTGAACTCTCCTGCGTCGATATAGACCGGCCACCTCCCCATTATGCCGTCGATACTGTGCGGATACTGCGGGAAGAATATCCCACCGCAAAGCTGATTTATCTCCTAGGAGGCGACTCCTTACGGGATCTGCCTACCTGGCATACCCCCACGAATTTTGTGTCCGCATGTGATGGAATCGCGGTAGTACGCCGCCCAGATGCTGAAATCAATCTCGAAGATTTGGAAACCTTCATTCCGGGAATCACACCCAAAGTACAGTTTGTCGAAGCGCCACTTCTTGAAATCGCGGCCTCCCAAATCCGGCAGCGCATTCGTCAGGGATATCCAGTGAGCGATGATCTTCCTCCAGAAGTTTATCAAATCATCCAAACTCGGAAACTCTATCGCTCTCAATGACACTAATTCTCGACGCACTTTTCTTGGCTGTGAGTTTGGGCATTTGAAGGATTTATTGGAAGTGAACACTATGTGTAGAAATATCAGAACACTCTATAATTTTGAACCTCCTGCGACAGAAAATGAGATCCGTGCCGCTGCCTTACAATACGTGCGCAAGATTAGTGGATTCACCAAGCCCTCCAAAGCAAATCTAATGGCATTTGATGAGGCGGTTGATGCGATTACTGTAGTTTCCAGTAACCTGCTCGTTGCGTTGGAAACCAAGGCGCCGCCAAAGGATCGTGCTGTCGAGCGCGCTAAGGCAAAAGCCAGGTCAGCAAAGCGGTTCTCT
>CAYTKR010000235.1:1540-3726 GCA_964438295.1 uncultured Anaerolineales bacterium | reverse complement strand
AGGACCAGACCAACATGAAATAGATAATGAACCATGATAAATCAATGTTGATCGCAATTCCAAAAAGTCTGCCACTCTGTAGCTTTTTAATCATTTTCAGTTACCTTATATTCAAACTAGCACGCCATTTATAGTTTGATTGGTCAAAATTAGTAAGCGCAATATGGACGGTATAAATATAGGCAATTATGCTTATA
Source organism: uncultured Anaerolineales bacterium (assembly GCA_964438295.1). GTDB lineage: Bacteria > Chloroflexota > Anaerolineae > Anaerolineales > UBA11858 > NIOZ-UU35. Next base: position 3,529 of record CAYTKR010000235.1, on the reverse strand, counting down.
TAAAAGAAAAATCTCCCAGGTAAATCGTGGGAGATTTTCACTTATTGAGCTATTCTTTGATTATAAATCTTGTTTGATTGATTCGTATTCCTCACGGTTGATTTCACCGCGGGCGTAACGTTGGTCGAGGATTTCACGGGCAGATGGCTGCTGGGGCGCAGAGGGTCCACTTTGGTTATTTGGATTGGTGTTGAATAGTGATTTCACCAGCCATGTGCCGCCGATGATCAGCACTATGATCAACCCGATACCGCCAAAACCCATTCCTATTCCTGTCATCATAATAATACTCCTGTTTTTTAGAAACCCGGTTTCTCTGCTCCCTTCGGGAGTGCTTCCCAAGAAACCGGGTTTCATGCTAACTCAAATCTGCTAATAATTCTTGGTATTCTTCACGGGTGATTTCACCACGGGCATAGCGAGCTTGGACGATATCACGAGGTGATTGTCCCGCAGATGCTAGACTAAGAGCACCCAGGCCATTCACGCCAGCGCGGCGAACTAGCCAGATCACGAACCATACGATGCCAATAATGACTGCTACGGTGACTACCAGGTTGAGGATTGTGCCAATCAGACCAAACCCGCCGAATCCACCGAAACCGCCGCCACCCATCATTCCAGTTCCCATCATAATTTGTCTCCTTTCATAATTCTACGTGTTCATTTCTAGAACACTCATTTTGATATTTACACCCCTATCTTATCCAGAGACCATAAAGTTTTTTTGAAGGGAGTTTAAAGGTTTGGTAAAGAAATTTTCCGTCACACTATATGTTCTCGGCTATCTGTGCTCCATTTTCCAGGTATTGTAGTAAAACATCTCGCATTGCATCGCAGGCTTGGATAACCCTGGGGTCGCTCAACCGGTAATATACGTTTTGTCCGTCTCTACGTGGCACTACAATCCCCGTAGAGCGGATAGCTGCCAGATATCTGGAGAGTGTATTGTGGCTTACATTGAGTTCATTTGCCAGTTCTTTGACGTGTTTTTCGCCATCGCGGAGGTGGTCGAGGATTTCTAATCTTTTGGGATGGCTGAGTGCCTTGCAAATGCTGGCATGGAGTTCATACAGACGTTGATCGACCATATCTTTCACTCCTGGATAGTCACTGGTATCCCTAGGGCTTTGCCTCCCATCTTCAGTCCTATCCGCGATATTGAGCGGGAAAGTCCATCTCCCAACCAGTACTTCTCAAAGAGGATTTTGCCCCAATGCCACATTATCCCGGAGTGCGGCAGGGGAACAAGGGGATCCGGTTCGTTGTAGAAATCACCGCTGGCAAAGCCTGCAGAACCACCTCCAGTCTCAATCCAGCAGAAGCCCAGGCCGTCAAATTCAGCCTTTGCCCCATCACCGCGGATATCTTCCACGATGCGCTGGGCGACGATATGCGCCTGGCCATCAGAGAAGACGCCCGCTTTGGGAAGTGCCATGCCGTTGGACAAGGTGATGGCGGCCACATCCCCTATGGCGTAGACGTTCTCATAGCTGGTCTGTAGGGTGCGTTTGTCCACAGGTACCCAACCTGTTTCGTTTGCTAGGGGAGAATCATTAACCGCAGACGGGGGGTGATGAGGTGGTATGCCTGCCAAAAGGTCGAAGGGAACCGCTACGCGGTTTGCGAAGTGCAAGGCTTTCTGCCCTGCGTCGATGCTGGTGGGTTTCAATTCGGGAATGAAGCGGATGCCCCTGGATTCCAACATGCCTACCACGGCTTTCCCCATAGCAGGTCCAGCCACACCCATGGGTAGAGTCTCCGGCGTGTAGACTTCCACCTGCGAGCGTTCTCTAATACCGCGCCGCCGCAGGTAATCATCCAGCAATAGCGCGGTTTCGTAGGGGGCTGCCGGGCACTTGTATGGCATAGAGGAGACCAGCACTGCCAGTCGCCCCCCATCGAAAGATTGCAACGCGTCCCACAACCCAAGCGCACCATCCAGATCGTAGGGGGTGAGAGCTGCTTCTTTGAAACCAGGCGTGGCCT
>CAYTKR010000235.1:0-1530 GCA_964438295.1 uncultured Anaerolineales bacterium | reverse complement strand
CTAGGGCGATCACCAGGTAGTCGTAATCTAGATCACCTTGGCTCGTTTTCACCTGCCCCTCTTCGGGGACGATAGCCTGCACTTCGGCCTGGACCAACTCGACCCCAGGTCTGAGCATCCGCTGCAGGTTCTTAGTGATCTGCTGCGCCCTCCGCCATCCAACCATCACCCACAATAACGAGGGGCTGAATACGTGCTTGGCGTTCTTTTCCACCACAATCACGCGGTGCTCTGGAGATAGTCTCTCCCGCAAGGCGTTGGCTGTAACGATACCGCCTACACCGCCGCCTAAAATCAAAATCGTTTTTCCATTCATTGCTTTACTCCTTTATACATACAAATAATATGAATACAGATAAAACTTACTTAACAGCCTTTACCAACACACGATCTACATCAATTTGCTCGAACTCGAGTTGCCGAAAAGCAATCTCCCACAGCATCTGCCGCATATCATCCAGGGTGAAGCGGTAACAGCCATCTCGGGGTTGATCTTCATCCTCTACCAGCCATTCGCCGATCAACACCATACCCCCTGGGGCCAGGATACGGTGAATTTCACCTAGGGCTGGCTTCGTCTCCTCGATGTGGTGCAGTGAGAACCTTAGGATGATGGCTTCGAAATAATCGTCCTGAAAAGCGATCTGACAGGCATCGCATTCGACACATTCCACCAAATGGGGGTGTGCCTCCTGGGAGGCAGTCATCTTAGCTTCAGCAAAACCGTGATCTGAGACATCCAGGCCGATGACCCGGCGGTCTTTTTGGCTGATCAGCGCATTGACAAGGCGACCGTCCCCGCAGCCAATGTCCAAAATCAATTGAATCGGCTGCAGTATTTCTATGATTCGCTGGTCGAGCGTATCTTCTAACATGGCAATCTATTCATGTGATGTATAACTGCCGTTCCTGTTCGATACTGCCTCAAAAGGGCAGGCCAGAATACACAATCGGCAATCATAGCAGCGGCTCATATCCAAAAAGGGCGGGTCGTCCGGGTCGAACCTGACAAAAGCCCTCACCTTGCAGGCTTCCGCAGCCAGACACCGGCGGCAGACCTGACAGAGATGATCATCCACATAGAGGTGAATCACTCGTTGCATCATAAAGCCTGAGTAGCCCGCACGGGGCTGTGGTAATCAGCATCAGGTATCACAAAACGGACGCAATACCTTGAATACTTCAGCGTAGGTATAATCGTACTTCTGACCGTAACCCTGGTTGCAGTGACTCATCTGCAGAGCCAGGTCGCGCAGGTTTCTCACCTGGCTACGGTGGCACTCGATAGCGGTCATTTTCTTTTCGAAGGTTGCAGAGATATCGATGACCTTGTCGGGTTGATCGCTGCCATACAGATAGGCTTCTTTCACTCGATATGGCTTGAGGCCTCCCTTAATCTGTTCAGGAAAGAAATGGGGGTTACCTGCGGCTAACACAGCGTCCAAAGACGCTAAACCAGCTGCATGGTGATCAGGCTGGAGTTGGTAGGGTTTCCAGGCGTCCCAGGTAAGTAATCTCGTAGGTTGGAAG
>CAYTKR010000234.1:0-3875 GCA_964438295.1 uncultured Anaerolineales bacterium | reverse complement strand
GCAAAGCGCCCGCCAGTACTATTTTTTTACACGATTTGTTACTTTTCGCTCATACCTAACGACTAATGGGGTAGATAACCAAAAATTGAAATCATTCACAAAGGAGCAAACATGGAAGAGCTAGAGATCACACAAGTTGAAGTAATCGAAGAACCTGCAGAAATTATTGATACTGCTGAGGCCGCTGAAGTTACCGAGGCCGTTGAAATCGAGGCTGTGACCGAAGAACAGGTTATAGAAGATGCTACGCACGATCCCGGCGTACGCGTCGAGGAGACTCAGGACTTTGCTCAGGCCGAAGCCGTCGAGGTTGAAGTAACGGAAGCAATGGCCGAAGTTGAAAGCGATGCTAGCACGGAAGCTGAAGAATCCATTGATCTTGAAACCCCTGAATCCAACTCTGGCGATTTGGATGGTCAGGCCAAACCTGATGAGCCGCAAGCCCAGGTGCAAGACCCGCTGACCGGCAAAGGCTATGGTGGACAAACGCAGGAACCTTCCGACGAGTCTGGATCAGATGAGTTCGTCCTGGCAGAAACTTTGGGAGAACCTGATGATCCCCAAGTTCAGGTAGAAGGATTGACAGCCACGGATGATGTTGGGCAGGAAGCTGATAACAAGGACGTTGACCCCGGCCTGATTGACGGTAACGAGCCAGGGTACCAGTTCGATGGCGAATCGTCCGATGTTGGCAGTTCAATCGGCGTAGAGGAAGGCTTTAACCAGGATGTGACCGGCGAGCTTGAGCCCCAACGCCTGGGCCCAGAGAATCTACCTCAAAATGAACGTTTACCTGTGGGCTTTGGGCCCAATGGTGCCTTATTCCCGGGTGGGGCCAAGGGTTTTCCTGGTGGGAAAGGTGGGCCTCCTCAGGGCAGCAGCACCAACGGTGGCGGACCCCCGATAGGAAACTACGGCGGTGGCTCGAAGGGTAATGGCGGCAAGAAGGGCAAAGGCAAAGTTACTTATTGGGGCGTGAATGATGGCATGAGCTTTGAGGGCAGTTCCAATGATAGTTGTGATAAAGAGACTGTCAAACAGAGCAAGCGCAGCGAGATTACCGACAACGGAAATGTGATCATTGATTGTGGCAACGGCACTCAATACCAGCTTTACTGGGAGAACGGCGGCGATATCGAAGTCAGCAAACGGGGTTTGACCTTGGACGGCGGTACGCCCATGCCCTACACCGGCAACTGGAGCTGGGGTGAAGACCCCGACCCCGATACCCCCATCGGCGGTCTGGACCGTGAAGCAGGCAAAGTGTTCCCTGTGATTGCAGGCGGAGGTTCTGATGGCGGCGGCAAAACCCCCGGCGACAAAGACGGCGACGATGACTCCGGGCACTTCTTGGGCGACCCCAATCTGAGCGGCAGCGACGATTACGTTCCCCCGCCCGATGATGATATCCCCTATCACAATTTGAATCAGTACAACGCTGAGATTTGATCGATTTAGTAGAGACGACCTGCCGGGTCGTCTCTACGAATTTTTCCCCACGCTAACCAGCACATACCCATCTTCATTCAGATATCTTCGAGCGGCCTCCTGGACTCCCTCACGCGTGACTCCGTTGATCCGGGCGATAGCTGCCTCGAAGGGCTCTACCTCGTACAGCAAGCCCTCGATCCCGTAGATCCCCGCAACCGATAGATTGGTTTCGAACCGCCTTGCCAGGGTACCGGCATAGTTCCCTTTGGCAGCATCCAATTCTCCTTCCGAGATGCTTTTCTCTCGAAGTTCCACCCATTCGTCGAGGATAGCGTCTTGCACCACAGTTAGGCTTTCTGGGGCGCACACAGCGTGGATAGCCAGATAGCCGTAATCTTCGTAAATAGAAGACACCGCGTTGACGTTGTAGACCAACCCTAGCTCCTCGCGCAAGTGTTGATACAGCCGCCCGCTGGCGCCCATCCCCAAAACCAATTCAACGAGTTTCATGGCCGAACGGTCGCGATGTTTTATTCCCACCGCAGGCACACCTAGCAACATGTACGTTCGTTGCGTATCTCTTTCCAGGTGAGCGCCGACGGGTGTGTTTAGGATGGATTCTTTAATTGGGTCAGGAGGACGCTCAAGGCCAGAAGGGAAATCGCTGAATTTGCCCTGGGCCAGTGCCAGGGCTTCATTGGGCTCCACATCCCCACATATGACCAGGATAGCATTTCCACTCACAAAACGATGGAGAAAGTGCTCTTGCAGGCGCTCGATCTCCAAATCTCGTAACCCTCCCACGGTGCCGATGATCGGATTTCGCAAGGGTGAGTCTTGCCAGATGTTCTCCAAGAAGAGATTATAGAGCACGCCGCTCTGGTCACGGCTCCCCTCGAGCTCCCCTAGCACAACCAGTTTTTCGCTAAAGAAATCAGCTTGTGAAAACCTCGGATATAGGCAGATCTCTGCTAGCAGATCTAGTGCCAACGACAGGTCCTCTGCCAGGGTGACGGTGTGCAGCGAGATGTATTCTCGCGTGGTGTGAGCGTTGAGCTCGCCCCCGCGTGCTTCGATTCTGCTGAATATTTCTTGGGAAGTACGCTTTTTTGTCCCCTTGAAGAGCATGTGCTCTAGCATGTGTGCCAGACCTGGGTGGTCACCATCGTAGCGGCTACCAGCGCGTGCAAATAACCGACATGCCACTGTACGCGTCCCCGGCCGATGGATGGTGAGTATTCTAAGACCGTTATTCAGGGAATATAGTTGCCAATTCAAAATAAACGTAAAGACGTAAATGTGCAGAGTCGCAATGATTTTTGATTTATCCGTGTAAATCTGCGTTCATCCGCGTCCCACTAAAGTAATCCAGATTTGCTAATACGCTCGTCCAGGTCAGTCAGCCACTCCTCCAAGTTCTCGGGCTCCATTTCCTTAAGCGCAGCGATCTCCGCTGGAGAAAGTTGAAAGCCTGCCCGCTGCAAAGTGGCTTCAGGGGATGCAAAAAAATTGTTACGGAAATCCTCATCGCCAATGAGTCGCGCAATCACTTCCTGCAGGCGCTCACTGACGGTTTCTTTCTTCTTGGGCAGCGCGGCCATAGAGAGATTGCGCAGCCGGATGGCGAAGTTCGGATCTGGAGTCGCCTGACTGGCAGCCTGCAGCTTCTGCACGGTTTTTGCCAGCTCTTGCATATCTTCCAACCCCAACTCGGACGCGTCGATCTGTTCACCCTCAAAGATCCGATCTGTGAGATTTGCCAATGTATCTGCCAACGTCTGTTCGTCTTTTTTCTTTGCCATAAGTCTGTTCCTATACCATTAGTCGTTGGCTAACTAGAAAAGGTAACCTCAGCATCGAATTCAGCGGTTTTTCCTTTACAGGCCTCGATGGCGCGATAAAAGCGTAGTTTGGCCGCACCTAACTTGATGCCCAATCGGTCGGCGACCTCCTGGAAGGGTAGCCCCTCGGCCAGTCGCAGCAAAATGATCTCACGGTGGCTTTCTGGCAAAGCGCGTAGCGCTTGCTGTAAGAGAAGTTGATCAGCTGCATCCCCGAGAGGATTCTCGCCCGGGGTCTGGCTGGCTTTTTCGAGTTCGACCTGCTCGACCTGCCGCTCGCGCTTGCGATAATAGTCTGCCACACGCCGTTTGACGATGCGGTACAGCCAAGTGGAGAAGGACGATCCCCCGCGAAAACTGCCCAGGGAGCGCGCGACTGAAATGAAAATTTCCTGGGTGACATCCTCGACGTCTGTTTCCGGCACCAGGGAATAAACGCGGCGGTAAACTTTGGTGAGATAGTGATCGTAAATATCACCAAAGGCAGCCTGATTGCCTTGTTGGGCGACTTCTATGAGTTTTGCTTCGTGTTCAGATGACCAGGTCATGTCAGAGAGTTGGTCCGAAAATAGGGGGTGCGGGTTTCTTTGAAACCCGCACCCC
>CAYTKR010000233.1:0-3968 GCA_964438295.1 uncultured Anaerolineales bacterium | reverse complement strand
GGTATGGAATACCTGAGCGGTAGTGAAGCCAATGTCGACGGTCGCTTCCTGGTGCTTTACCTGGTCATCGGGACGCTGGTATGGCGCTACCTCTCAACCGTCTTCTACTGGATCACCGAGTTGATCAGCATCGAGCGTTGGGAAGGCACCATCGAATATACATTGATGGCCCCCATCCGGCGCCTGACCCACATGTCTGGGCAAACAATCTTCGCCGTGATCTATAGCCTGTTCTTCACCGGCGTGATCCTCGGGGTAACCGTGCTGATCTTCGACCTGGACTTGAGCGGCGCCAATCTTTGGGGTGGCACGCTGATGCTGCTTTCAGGCTGTCTCTCCTTTGTGGGGATCAGCGTGATGGCATCCACACTGCCGCTGCTCTTCCCTGAACGGGGCGCCCAAATGACCCACATCGTCATCGCTATGCTGCTGCTGGTCTCCGGAGTCTATTACCCCATCGAAGTGCTGCCTGAATTCTTACAAAAAATGGCCGTCTTCAGCCCAGCGACGTATGTGCTCGAAGGCGTGCGTCACGCCCTCTTGGACGGAACACCGACACTGAGTCTATGGGCGCAAATGTGGCCTGCCCTGGCAATGGGTGTGGTACTGATCCCAGCAGGCTTGTGGGTTTTTGAGCAGGCCGAACGCTACGCCAAGCGTGCGGGAAAGTTACATCGGAATGGATAATGTGAAACGTTGGAACACTCTAACATTTCACATTCTTAGGAGGAGAAATGGCTGTAAACTGGATCGATGTTAGTAAGCTACCCTTCAACGTGATCCTGCTCCTCGAGCGGGCGCAACTGACCTGGTTCCCAGGCTGGCTGCCGGAACCTGAGCTGGGTACTGCTCTCGAAGCGAATCCCGTTGCGGAATGGTATCTGCGACGCAAATGCCCGGAAATATGCGCCTGGGTTGATCAAGTCATGACCCAAGCTGATCCATCAGCTTCCGTGCAGGAAATTCGCCAGGCTGAATTGGATGTAATGAACGCCATCAACGACCTGCTGGTATATGTGGTGGACCCCACTATCTACGATCAGCTTCCCTTCTTGGGTTGGGACTCGAATGAGCTTATTGGTCTGGTAGATTTCAGCAACAAGACCGTCATCGATGTAGGCGCCGGGACCGGCAGGCTGGCATTCCTGGCAGCTGAGGCTGGACGCGCTCAGACAGTCTTCGCGGTTGAACCCGTGGGCAATCTACGCCGATACATGAGAGGCAAAGCCCAAGCTCAATGCGTTGAGAACTTCTTCACCGTGGATGGCCTGATCACTGAAATTCCCTTTCCGGACCGCTTCGCCGATATCACCATGGGCGGGCACGTCTTTGGAGATCAACCCTCAGCTGAACAAACGGAACTCGAACGCGTAACCAAGATCGGTGGCATGGTAATTCTTTGCCCCGGCAACAACGACCGCGACGAGGGCTGGCACCAGTTCCTGATTGATGAGGGTTATCAGTGGTCGCGCTTCGAGGAACCGGGCGATGGGATCAAACGCAAATATTGGAAAACGATCTCGCGGAGTGAAACTTTCTCGCTTTGGGATCGCACTGCAATGTGACGAACACTCACGAGGAATGAGAAGAATGCAATCGCAAGATAACGCAGCCAAGAAAGTACCGCTGCTCAACAACACATTGAAACTTTTTATGTCCGCAATGGTGCTGGCCAACATCGGCGGCAGCATGTACGGCTCGATCTTGCCACTCTATTTGAAAGACCTCAATGCGAATGTGATCCAGGTGGGGTTGTTCTTTACCCTCTCTCGCATTATTCCCCTGGTGCTTCAAATCCTGGGCGGTTGGATCTCTGACTCTTTAGGACGCCTGCGCAGCATCGCCATGGGAAGTATTGCTGGGGTATTCTCTTATGTAGGCGTCATTCTAGCGCCCACCTGGCAATGGGTTTTGTTGGGAGAGGGGTTGGGAGCGGTTACTCGCTCGCTGGTAGGGCCAAGCTTCAGCGCCTTCATCGCCGAACAATCCTCCGAAGAGAACCGCGCTCGGGTATTCGGCGTCACTGAGAGTATCTTCATGTTAGTTGTAATCATCGGACCTCCGCTGGGGGGTTGGATGGCCGACGAGTACGGATTCCGGAAGATGTTAGTCGCCGCGGGGTTGCTGTACACAACTGCGGCAATCATCCGCATCGGTATGGCGCGCGTCGCTGCACAAGGCGCCGAGGCCAACCCTGAAAAGCTCTCGATGAACAGCCTGAAGGAAAAATTAGGCGCTATGACAGGCCTGTTACTGGCTGGGGGACTGATGACCTGGATCTTGATCACCGATGGTGTGAGGGATATCGCCTATACCATGTCTTTCACGCTTGAATCCCTCTACCTGGAAGAAATAGGGGGATTGAGCATGAGAGATATCGGTTTGCTGGCCTCGGTTTTTGGGATCGCCAACATGATCACTACTATCCCCGCGGGAAAGCTTGCTGACGCCAAGGGTGAACGTGTGGCTATCGCGGGCGGATTTCTGCTGGATGCAATTGGCATCATCATCTTCCTGAATGTGAATACATTTTGGGGCTATGCGATCGCCTGGGGTGTCTTCGGGATCGGCGTGGGGATGATGTCTCCAGCTTATCAATCACTAACAAGTAAAGCGGTTCCCGAAAACATGCGTGGGACAGCCTTTGGCTTGTTGCACAGCAGCCTGGGGTTGTTCTCCCTACCCGCTCCAGCAGTGGGCGCCCATTTGTGGGATCGCTTCAGTCCCCAGACTCCGTTCAGGATCACTGCCGGCATCGCATTATTGACCGTGATCCCGGCCTGGCTGAAATTCAGAACGCCAGAGAATGGCGAGACACAAGACGCGAATCAAAAGTTGCAAGAAGCAGGAGTTACGAGTGAAACGTAATTCAATGCCCCTGTGCATGGGCACTGGGGTGGCGAGAAGTCAATAGGAATGCGCCTTCTCGCACAGGAGAAAACCATGAATATTAAGCAAACCTTTACCATACCAGGAGCACCCCAAATTCCAGGACTGAGTTTCCGGCACTATCGGGGCGAGGTCGATCTCCCAGGGATGGTCAAATTGAATAATCTGGCATATCTTGCTGATCAAACCGGGGAACTGGAAACTCTGGATCAGCTTGCCCACCATTACGCTCATCTCAAGAATTGTGATCCTAAACGGGACGTGATTTTGGGAGAGTTGGATGGCGAGTTAATCGTATATTCCAGGGTTTATTGGATTGAAGAGGAAGATGGCACTATTGTCTACCGATTATTCGGGAGAGTTCATCCGGAATGGCGTCGTAAGGGTTTGGGTTCAGCTTTACTGCCTTACAATGAAAACCGCTTACGAGAGATCGCAAATGCAAATGGGCACAATGGCAATCAACATCAGGTTTTCGAAAGTCACAGTGGCAATACAATCCCCGGCAATAACGCTTTGCTCGAAAAATTCGGCTACGAGGTCGTTCGCTATTTTTTCGATATGACCCGGTCAATCAATACCCCCATCCCACCATCGCCATTGCCTAATGGACTCGAAGTACGACCGTTCCAAGATGCCCAAAATCGCTCAATCTGGGAGGCCATGGATGAAGCCTTTCGAGATCACTGGGGCTACGTTGAAGGCACCGAGGATGACTATCAGCGCTTTTTGGACAACCCCGACCGCAAGACTCACCTTTGGAAGGTTGCCTGGGAAGGAGATCAGGTCGCGGGAATGGTATTGAACAACAACTATGCCCATGAAGACAAACAATTCAACCGCAAACGCGGCTGGACGGACCCGATATGTGTACGACGCCCTTGGCGACGACGAGGATTAGCCAAAGCCCTGATCGCTCAGAGCATTCAAATGTTCCGCGAGATGGGTTTCGACGACACCGCTCTGGGTGTTGACACAAACAATCCTAACGGTGCCCTCAAGCTTTATGAGAGCATGGGCTATCAAACCGATAAAACCTGGACATCCTATCGGAAACCGCTGACTACGAAATAAACGAT
>CAYTKR010000232.1:0-4031 GCA_964438295.1 uncultured Anaerolineales bacterium | reverse complement strand
CACTCACCCCTACATCTGGATAGTCCCACGGCGTTTCCCAAAGACCCACTGATTTCTGTGGATTGTTCGTATCTGGGTCGACCAAGCTCTGGTTTTGTTTTGGCGGCTTCAATTTCTCAAATTGATTTTGGCCAAAGGAGGATAATCGTATGACGATGGCAGCTGAACCCGGTGATATTTATTCAGATGAGTTATTGATAAATGATCGCGAAAAAGAACCTCGTACGTTAGCCCTTGATCGTTGTGATGGTCTCATCAAATGGTATGAAAAGAATAAATCAGCTCACAGGATATATTGGAGAGGATTTCAAATTTCGGCGATCGTATTGAGTGGTTTAACCCCCGTTCTTGTATTGATGCAAACTGCTTTAGACGAAAACGAGCCCTGGCGGATGGGCTTTACCATTCTAATTGCCTTGTTCCCTGCGCTAGCGGCGATCATAACCAGTTTAGATGGACTTTTTCAATGGCGAGATACCTATGCCAGCTTCTCACACACCAGTGAATTATTGAAGAGCGAAAAAATCAAATATCTAACTCGTTCAACCCGAAAGTATTCAAAGAAATTGGATGAAGACAAAGCCTTAGAAAACTTTGTGTCCAACATCGAGAGAATTACGCTGGAAGAAACGACTGGTTGGCGAACCCAAATCGAGCAGGCTTTGGAATTAGATGAGCTGGTAAATATTGCCAGCGGTGAAGGCAATATTGATGATGACAAGGTATGAGATCTAGGGGCGAACAGTTTGCCCTACCAGTGTTGACGAATGCAGCATAAACGCCTCTTGAGCGCGCCGGATGATCTCAGGGCCAATGTCATCTCCGATAGCTCTGGCGAGCAGTTGGTCACGTGACAAGGGGGAAACGAAGCTGAGCTGGGGGGAGGATAAAAACTCCTCCGGGGAAAGCATCTGTCGCATTACCTGAAAGAATTCGGAGATACGCTGTTTGTCGCGGCGTTCTTTCCGAAAACGTGTGAAGGAATGGTGGACATATTTTGGCAGCAAGATTCCGCTGATCATGGTGATTTGGAGCTTGGTTTGGGGAATTCTACGCAAAAACAATTCCAAGCTGCCAGACCATTTTTTGATCTCTTGCTCAGAACCAGGCATGCAGGCTGGGTCAGGATCGATACCCCCGCTGGCAAAGAGCAGCAATGAACCGCCATTTTTTAGATGACGTAAGGCTGAACGGATAACGCCCATGCGCACATGCGGATCCGGTGGGGCATATAAGAAGTGATTTTCTGTGGAAGGAATTTCTTTGATAAAGGGCAATGGAATATTGACGACTATTTTGATATCGCTGCGGGGTAAGTTGGCTGCGATCACCAGGGCATCGTATGCCCCTGGGTGGTTGGCTGCAATGATCAGGGGACCATCTTTGGGAACCACATCTGACCCAAGGACTTCAGTTTTTTTGACGAAATTGGGCAGAATCCAGCGCGAGGCTTCTTTGAAGTTTTGATTTTCGACAATTTGGTCGAAGCCCGCCGCAATTTTTGCAAAGCGATTGATTGGCTTCCAAATCAGCGGTGAAAGGGTTTTTGAGATTCTTCCCTCCGGGTTGAATCCGATCGCATTGAAAAACTCTCCGCTGAGAATACGAGTGATGGCGTTAACTGTATTTTCGTTGAGTGTCATAGCAGCAATACCTGTCTGAAAAAAATGTGAGATCAATTTTGCTTATTTGCTACATTATACGACAAAGATTATTCGCCAGCATTTGACTAGAAACGGGTCTCTAGGAAATGCCGGGGTGATCCCCCAGATTTAGGTATTCGTGGGGTGCTCCGCCCTCCACGTACACCTAAACCTGAATAGTCCTACGGCGAATTCTAAGGACCCTTGTTCTTGGCAATCCTGGAGACCAAACTTTGTGTTACACTTTGCTTGGTTAGTCACAAGAAGTACGTATTAGGGGAATAATGCTCCATCAAGAATCAATTTGGAGGAGATCATGGAAGCAAAAGCAGGCGCGCAAATCAGTCTGAAAGCCTTTGTTCAATCGGTAATCATTCTATTTGCAATCATGCTGGTCGCGGGCATCTTGACGCTGGTAGTTCCCGCCGGGAATTATAGCCGGACCCTGCTCGATGGGCGGGAGATGATCGATCCAGAATCCTTCCAATATGTAGAGCAGCCGGAGTACCCCATTTGGCGCTGGTTCACTGCTCCTGTGGAAGTCCTTTGGGGGGCAGAGGGTTTGATCGTCATTGTGATCATCGTCTTTATCCTGATGGTTGGTGGCGCATTTGCCGTTCTGGATCGGGTGGGTATCCTCAAAGCGGGGATTGGACGAATCGTTCAGGCCTTTGGGGGTAAGAAATATGTGCTGCTCATGGTAATCTCTCTGTTCTTCATGGCCTTGGGTTCCTTCTTTGGAATTCTCGAAGAGATCGTGCCCCTGGTGCCATTGATGATTGCCTTATCCTACTATTTGGGCTGGGACGCGCTGGTCGGTTTGGGGATGAGCGTACTAGCCACCAATATGGGTTTCTCCGCAGCCATTACCAATCCTTTCACCATCGGCATCGCCCAGAAGATCGCCGGGTTGCCGCTCTTTTCCGGCGCCTGGTTCCGTGTGCCGATCTTCATTGCTATTTATACTGTCTTCGCCATTTTCCTGGTGCGCTATGCCAAACGGGTCGAGCGAAACCCAGAAGACTCGCCGGTTTTTGCGGAAGATCAAAAAGGGCGCGCCAAATATGGGGATCTCGATCTGGATGCAATTGCCGCGGCCAGCCCGCATTTGGGGCGCGCCGTAGCCTGGTTCTCGGTCTTCCTGGTATTGATCCTGTTCGTGCTGATTGGCGGACCTTTCATCTCAGTGATCTCAGATTATGCCTTGCCTGTGGTAGGAATTTTGTTTTTGGTTGGGGGTGTAGGTGCGGGGTTGCTAAGCGGTAGCGAGAAGAAAGCGGTGTTCAAGGCCCTCTGGGAGGGGGTATCTGGCATTGCTCCCGGGATCATCTTGATCTTAATGGCGGTGAGCATCAAACACATCGTCGTTCAAGGCGGCATCATGGACACAATTCTGAATAGCGCCGCGCAATCATTCTCCCAGGCCAGTCCGTTCCTCTCCGCAGTGATCATCTACTTTTTGGCCTTAGTGATCGAGTTCTTCGTAGCCTCGGGCTCAGCCAAAGCCTTCTTGATGATGCCGATCTTGCTGCCCTTGGCAGATCTGGTGGGTGTAACCCGCCAGGTCACCGTGACGGCCTACTGCTTCGGGGATGGATTTTCCAACCTGGTTTATCCCACCAACCCGCTGCTGCTGATCGTGCTGGGGCTGGCGGTGGTCGGCTATCCCAACTGGTTGAAATGGACGCTGCCCCTATGGTTCTGGGTGGTGGTGGTCACACTGATCTTCTTGGGGATTGGGGTGGCGATAAGCTACGGCCCGTTTTAGAGCAGTAATAATCTCCGGGTAATACCGTACGTAGGAGTTCGCCCCTGCGCACCTAAATCATGGAATCTCTTATGACGATCAACACATCCAAACTTTTTCTGGACACGTATGAAGCCTCGCGCCAGCGTTTTCGAGAGGATCTGGCGCGGGTACAAGCGAGATGGTTCAGTGCAAAACTCGAACGGCATGCAGTGGATGTTGTTGAAGATCTGACCATCGATTGGATCTGGGCTGATGCTACTGTCAAGCGCAAGAAGTTGATCATTCTCACCACAGGCGAGCATGGGGCTGAGGGCTATGTTGGCTCGGCGATGATGAAACTGTTCATCGAAGAATATCTGGATCAACTAAACTCTCAAGATACAGGTTTACTGCTGGTTCATGCCATTAATCCCTGGGGGATGAAGCATATGCGCCGGGTCAATCCTCGCAACGTCGACCTGAACCGCAATTTTGTTTGGGACGAGGCAGACTTGAACCCGGCTGCCAACCCCAACTATAGCTCGCTCAACCCTCTTTTAAATCCACAGAAATCTCTCAGAGGGTATACCAAAACTAAGTCGGCTTCTAGCCACCTATCATTTTGATGGATAGGGTGTGAAATGAAAACGTAAGGGATG
>CAYTKR010000231.1:0-4051 GCA_964438295.1 uncultured Anaerolineales bacterium | reverse complement strand
ACCTCTTCGGGCCGCCAGACTGACTTCTATTGCTTGAGTTTTTTCCGAGCAGTCAAATAAGAGAACTGAAACAAAATACCAACGCAATAGGGAATAAGTAACGTTCCTCGGGGTTCAGTGGGCCAGTCAGTAGGGTTTGTACTATCAGAAGAGACAAGATACCTAGAGCAAGCCTTAGCCCTAGACGATAGGTGCGAATTTTCAGGACATCTAGTTGTTTGGGCGTAATAGTCAAGTGATCCATTTTGGCATCGGCGTCATTTATTCAGAGCACTTACGCGATAACTATTTCATTATACATCGATTTATAGGTTGATAGTCTTCCCAACCTATGGCTCTTTAGGAATCGCTGTAAAAGTTATCATATTTGGGGGTATAGGGGCGTACGAAGAACGCCACTCGATGATCCTACCCTGATCAGAACAAAGGTTATAATTGAAATATATAGCCTAACAAGGAGGCCCCATGTCCACTGTGATCCTCACCCTGTTGGTAATCATCTCAGCTGCAATCCATATGTGGGCGGAATACAATGGTCCCCCAATCCAAATCTACATCTTCAAACCCCTTACTACATCGTTGATCATCGCTCTGGCTGCATTGGCTAAGCCATCGATCAACAAACGCTACAAAATATTAATTATCATTGGGCTGATCTTCTCCTTAGGCGGAGATATTCTGTTAATGCTGCCCTTTGACCTGTTCGTCCCCGGTTTGATCAGTTTCCTCATTGCCCACCTGGTGTATATCTATGCTTTCAAAGGTGATCGTCCATGGCGGTTTGCCTGGTTGCCGACGTTGGTCTCTTTCCTCTATGGTGCTGGAATATTCACGATATTAGCCCCCGGATTAGGAGATATGACCATCCCAGTGATTGCCTACATCATTGTGATCTTGACCATGGCATACCTGGCCAGGGATCAGTGGGACCAAAACCGTGACCGTTGGGCTCTGCTGGCTCTGATCGGCGCACTGTTTTTCGTAGTTTCCGATTCCATCCTGGCCATCAACAAGTTCCGCTTTCCGTTTCTGGCTGGACGAGGCTTGAACTTAAGCGCCTATTTTGCGGCCCAATGGCTCATCGCCCGATCCATCTTTAAACCTTCAAGATGAAAATCTTTGAAAAACAATTACAACATCTCATCTCTCTGTCAATATTGGTTGCTGGCACGTACTTCATTTTAGGCCTGCCAGGATTTCAGACAGGCCAATTCCTAGGATTATCAACACTGACCTGGTTGTGGATTTCCATCTCTGTGCCGATCATCCATCAAATCTATGCACTATTCGCATGGCGGGGACAGCTGCACTTCAACATTATGAAAAATGCCTTTGGTGAGAGAGCTTTTTTTATCTGGGGCATTACTTTCTTCATTCTGTTTGCTGCACGACCGATTTCCATTATAGGGCTGGCTATAGCCAATCGTTACACAATTCCAGTTCATCCAAGTTTTGGGGCAACCTTATCAATTATCTGTCTCCCGCTTTTGATTTATTTGGGCTACTCGATCCATAAATTTTTCGGCTTCGAGCGAGCCCTTGGCCGCGACCATTTCGAGCCCGAAGAATACAAAAAAATGTCTTTCGTTCGAGCAGGCATCTTTCGTTGGACGCCCAATGCCATGTATAAATTTGGATTTTTAGCCCTATGGATACCGGGATTATGGCTTCTTTCCAAAGCAGCCTTACTCTCGGCGCTGTTCAGCCATCTATATATATGGGTGCACTTCTATTTCACCGAACTTCCCGATATGCGGCACATCTATGGGGAAAAGGCTTAAGATGGCGATCACCTTCAAATTTGATCTCAAAAATGTTGCCTGGGCGGAACTCAAAGACCGGCTCATCGAAGACAACTTTGACAATGGCCGTACGCCCGAACAATTGAAACGCTGCTTCGAGAACAGCTTCGCAACAATCATCGCTTATGACGGGGACAAAATCATCGGCAAAGCCAGGACACTCTCGGATGGCGTCTGCAATGCCTATATCGTTGATGTGTGGACATATTCACCCTACCGCAGCCGGGGAATCGCCAGCCAGATGATGCAACACCTTTTCAAAAAACTGACTGGACAGCACATCTACCTCTTTACCGATGATGCCGTGGAATTCTATGAAAACTTGGGGTTTAAACCGCAAAGCATTGGTTTGGGCAAAGTCGTAGGTAAGTGGCTAGAGTATTAACGAGAAAAGGAGTGCGGGACACTGAACGCCCCGCACTCCTTTTCTCGGACTTCAGTTTTTAGGGGAGTTCCCCAGTCTCGATATATTCGTCTATTACTTTTTCTAAGATCGTCAGGGGCATACCGCCGTTCTTGAGAACCACATTGTGAAACTGGCGAAGATCGAATCTTTCACCCATCTGCTCTTGCGCTTTCGCACGCAGTTCGAGGATCTTGATCTCACCGATCTTGTAGGAGCAGGCCTGCCCTGGCATCACGAAATAGCGTTCGATCTCACTGACAACGCTCTCGAGCGCTTGAGCTGTGTGTTGCTGCATATATTCGATAGCCTGTTCGCGCGTCCAGCGTTTGTAGTGGATGCCTGTGTCGACAACCAGTCGCACGGCCCTGAAGAGGATCGAATCTAGGAACCCGAGCTCCCCATAGGGGTCGTCCTGATACGCCCCCAGCTCTCTGGCCAGATTCTCGGCATACATCGCCCATCCTTCAACATATGCGAAGAAGGGGATCATGCGCCGGAAAAACGGCACCCCTTTTAACTCCATCGCGATGGCGATCTGAAAGTGATGTCCAGGAATTCCCTCATGATAAGCCAGGGTCTTCATGCCGAATTTTTGGGTTTCCTTCATATCCCTAAGATTGGCGTAGAAAACTCCGGGCCTTGAGCCGCTCAAATCAGAGGGTTGATAGTATGCTCCAGCCATGGTTTTTTCACGGAATTCAGGTACGCGTTGTACTTCCAGGCCTGCCTTAGGGCGAATATCAAATACCTGGGGGATCAATTCATCCATCTCTTGGAGGATGCGCTCATATTCAGACAGGCACGCCTCCCGTCCCTGGTCTGTGTTGGGGTACAGGAAGCGCTCGTCTTCCCCAAAAGCAGCCAATTGCTTGGTCGGGTTAGCACCATCGTGCCCCAAACTTTCCAATATGGCGCTCATCTCCCCTTCTATTCGAGCGACCTCTTTCAAACCAATTTCATGCACCTGCTCAGGGGTCAGGTCAGTGGAAGTCGAGGTCCGCAAACATTGGGCATAATAAGCGTCTCCATTGGGCAAAGCCCAAACCCCGTGATCTGCGATTGCCTTGGGTTCCAGGGCAGTGAAATATGCGATCAATTTTTGATACGCGGGGTAAACAGTTGCTTCAATCTCGCTTTGAACCGCGGCCAGTAACTTATCGCGCACTGTAGCATGAATATTTAGCTCCCCAATTTTCTCTTCGAACACTGTATAGAGCGGGTTTTCCTTGACTGGCTGACTGATGAAAGAGTTCATCTCATCCAACACATGCCGCACAGTGAAGCTTGGGGGGAAAGCATCTTTGCCTTCGCGGATCTTTAAGCCAATCAGCACTTGATCGATCTTAATGCCAAACTTGCTCAAGCGTTTGATATACGTACGCGCTCCCCGGATATGGTTCAATGGGTGTAGAGTCATCATCAGGTTTGGCAACTCAGACTGAATGCCAAACATTTGGTTGACTGGGTAGGTATTGTGCCTAACGGGCTCCATTTTCAATTGGTCGTCGATATACCAATCCAGGATGTCAGTTGAAAGCTGTTGGGATTTGCTCATGCGAGCTCGGTTGTAGCTACGCAAGATCTTCAAAACGCGTTTCATCTTGGATATCTGTTTGAGTTCATGGGCATCCGAGACATCATTGAGTTTGGCATTATGCCGGTAAATTCCCAGCCGTTCTAACATCCCGATCATCGTGAGGATCTCCGGGCTATCGAAGAGGATTTCGAGAAATACCCGGGTATAGAAATGGTTGATGCTCCACGGCTTACCCCAGATCAGGCTGATCAGCCACGACAAGAATATGATGACAATGATGGCAATAATGATGTAGATGAAAGTTGG
>CAYTKR010000230.1:0-4098 GCA_964438295.1 uncultured Anaerolineales bacterium | reverse complement strand
GTCCCCCTGATAACATGGTCATTGAGGTTCAATGAATGCCATCATCTGTCTGGTGTAGTTCCAGGCTTCCGAGAACTCAGACCACGATAATTCCGTAGGGCCATCAGCTAACAATGGGTCATGCACCCACACAGTTGTATCTGTCCAGCCTACTACAACAACAGTATGAATGTAGTCTACTTCACCCAGATTTTCTAGATATGGCAGTGCGCCTGTCCACAAAAACGCTATGACTGGTTCCCCATCGCCCACCCTGTGTTGCAACTCCGCAACTGTGCCTTCCATTGGCCATGCACTAAAACCCAGTTCACTTAATCGCACCAGGTTGATTGCATGTGTGCCAGAAAAGGGTCTGGTTTTAAGGATGCGGCGGACATCAGCTTCATCAATCCTCACCTGCCAATGTGCCAAGACCATCACTACGCAGGCCGGTAAGCAACTAGCATTACGCTTTTGATGATGATGTGTCAAGCTGATGATAGGCGTTTTCGGCATGACGCTCGATTTCCTGAGGTGAGGAAGGATGAGAATGTTCCATGAGAATAGCCCCACTATTCACATCCACGGCTAAAACTCCCAGATTCTCTTGATGATTGAATTCCGGAAAGGCACATAGAATAGGCACTTTCCAGTGAGGCTGATCACTCAGATGAAGTGTTGGTTCACCTGCGGAGAGCATATTGCCTACATGGGTCAATAGATATACATTGGCGTTCTGGCGCGCCACAAAGGGTGTGATATTGCAACGAAACGCAACTTCCATCTGATAGCGTACTTCAGCCTGGGCAGGGATCTCTGGAGCAGGAATCTCACTTTCTAATCGAGTCATGTTCTTTCTCCGAAATGCAACGGCTTTATGGATTATAACATGTTCTACGCGTGGTATAAATCGGCGCGACACACCGCTCAACCGGCGCATCCAACTGAAATGAAACGGCCCCACCTAATATTATTGATATGAATACTATTCTCTTCGTATGCACTGCAAATATCGCTCGATCCCCCATGGCAGCGGCATTGTTCAATAAAAAAATGAAGCAGATGGGCTTATCCGATCGCTGCCAGGCCCAGTCGGCAGGCACCTGGGGGCGAGATGGATACCCGGCAGCCGCTGAAGCAATAGAGGTGATGCAGGCCCGAGGGATGGATATCAGTGCTCATCGCTCCCGTGAAGTTAATGCTGAGATTATCAACGCCGCGGACTTTATCCTGACCATGGAAAGGGGTCAGCAGGAGGCTTTGCAGGTCGAATTCTCCTGGCAGAGAGACAAGATATATTCCCTTACGGAATTGGTAGGGACGGAATATGACATCCCTGATCCCTATGGTGGCACTTTAAATGATTTCGAGGATACGGCTACTGAGTTAGAAACCATCATCGAAAAGGGGGTTGATACGATACTACGCCGCGCATGCCCGGAATACTTTAAAAAGTGATAAGGTTTTTTAGATGGGTGAGCAAAAATGACAGATTATGGATTCAAGAATATTACTGTTGATAATTGGCTAAACCCTGATAAGCCTTCTTCATCATTTGCCCGTTTCTCATCCACTACTGGACAAGCTCAAACTATTTCTGGTGAAGATTGGGTGCGTGCCATTCTCAAACCAAAGCTTGATATGTCAGTTCCAAAGGATATTCAAGCTTTATTTGAAGTGGCACGCGGAGCACTTGTTTATGGCTATTTCTTCTATCCACTTTATACTTTGGCTGGGCAGCAACTATTTCGAATAGCGGATGCTGCGGTAACACTCAAGTGTGAATTAATTGGTGCGCCAAGTCGTGTAAAAGGATTAAAGAACAAGATTGATTATCTCGTATCTAAAAACATTATCGCTGAAAGTAATAAATCTTCCTGGCATGCTGTTCGCGAACTCAGAAATATCGCTTCGCATCCAAAAAGTCAAAGCATCATGCCGCCTGGTAACTGGATCGGTATGCTAGAACGTATAACGGTGAAGATAAACTCACTGTTTGGGTAATGGTTTCAACTATAAGAAGTTTCCGTCAAAGACCCCGGCATATACCGGGGTCTTCTTGGTATTAGCACTTGAATGTAGCTTTTGAGCTGAGAATCATCTGCTCCCATTGTTATCATTTTTAAGTTTGTTCGTGATTTGCGTGTCACCGGAGGCGTGCAGAGCATTAGCGGTTCAAATATCACATCATTATGTTAACCAACACTCACCAGGGGGACCATCGGCTTTTCGCTGGCGGGTAAAATCAGGTAATCTAAACATTGCGAATATATTGCTATTGCGACATTCTTTGATATAATACTCATGGGACTTCACAACCTACTCCATAAATGACTGTTGAACATTGTCGGAGGTAGTGTTCGAACTACCTAAAGTATGCAATCCGCTGCCAATTCGAGATGTGAGCAGGTGAGTGAGAAGTTCAACTTCTCCAAGAAGTTGAACTTCTGAACCCTCAGGCAACGCAATGAGCAAAACCATTTACACCGCTGACGAGTACTATCATATCTACAATCGCGGCGTAAACCGCCAGCCGATATTCTTCGAAGATCGCAATTGGGTTTTCTTCCTGCGTCGCTTGTGTAAATACTTTACACCAGACCGGGCGGATAATATCGCTTATTGTCTCATGCCCAACCATTACCATTTGCTGGTTTACCTGAAAGCAAATGATTTCAGCCATAAGGTCATGCAGCCCTTTGGCACATCGTATACGAAGGCTATCAACAAGGAGCAAGGCCGGGTTGGTGCGCTGTTTCAAGGGCGTTTCAAAGGCAAGCATATCGAGAAAGACCGCTATCTGCTGCATCTCTCGCGCTATATTCACCGCAACCCGGTGGAAACAGGGCTTGTTTCGTTACCCGTTGAGTGGGAGTATTCGAGCTATAGGGATTACATCGGCCAGCGGAACGGTACGCTGCCCAAACCAAGTGTGATTCTGGCACAGTTCGAATCGGCGGATGACTACGCTGCTTTCGTCGAAGATGGGGAAATTGACTACAGCCCCATCAGTGATTTGTTGTTGGATTAAGTGGATAAGAAAGAAGTTTAAACTTTTCCAAAAAGTTGAACTTCTCTCTCTGCTCCAGTTCAGCCAGGGTTAGCAGAAGTTCAACTTCTGCCAGAAGTTGAACTTCTAATGAGTTACATCTTTTGGGGAGGAAGTGTTTGCATGCGTAACAGCCGGTTAAAATTCTCCGCCTGTGTCCTGATAACGTTATTGTTTTCTTTGAATACAGGGAGCAACATTTCCTCTGCCAATGCTCAGTCGAATGGTTTCGAATTGAAAAGCCAGTCCAAGCTATCGTCGCAGGGAAACTCAGGAGAACTTGTACAATTCAACAATGATTTTGCCATCCAGGGCAACGGCGTTGCGGATACGATCGTCATCAACGAAGTCGATGCCGACACTCCAGGCTCCGACACGGGGGAGTTCATCGAACTGTACGACGGCGGGGGCGGGAACACTGACCTGAGCGGTCTGGTGTTGGTGGTTTACAATGGCAGCGACGATCAATCCTACAACCTGGGCGGCCATGCCAATGCTGTCGACCTCGACGGTTACTCCACGGACGCGAATGGTTACTTTGTCCTCGGCAACAGCGCCGTAACCGGCGTAGGCCTGGTTTTTAACAACAACTCGCTCCAAAACGGCGCCGACGCCGTAGCGCTCTACATCGGAGACGGTGCGGATTTTCCCAATGATACCGCGCTGACCACCAATAATTTACTTGACGCCATCGTCTACGATACCAACGATTCTGATGACGCCGCGCTGTTGGCCCTGCTCAACGCTTCCCAGCCGCAAACCAACGAAGACGACAACGGCAATAAAGATACTGAGTCGAACCAGCGCTGTCCCAACGGCGGGGGCGGCCAGCGTAACACTG
Source organism: uncultured Anaerolineales bacterium (assembly GCA_964438295.1). Classification (GTDB taxonomy): domain Bacteria; phylum Chloroflexota; class Anaerolineae; order Anaerolineales; family UBA11858; genus NIOZ-UU35. Next base: position 229 of record CAYTKR010000230.1, on the reverse strand, counting down.
TTTCGTATTTGCAGCGTCCCCCCACTCCCGGGGCAACCAATAACTGCCTGCCCGAAATGGATGTTCAGGGGAAGGGGGTTTCGATCCCCGATTACGATACCACGCCCTCGACCGCCGACCACACCGATTTCGGCGGCGCTGACGTTTCTGGCGGCACGATCATGCGCACTTTCACGATCAAACCATCAGTAGTCAGCGCAGTATCGTTGGGGAAATCCGAACTATCTCC
>CAYTKR010000229.1:0-4115 GCA_964438295.1 uncultured Anaerolineales bacterium | reverse complement strand
GAACAAAAACAGGGGGATGGTTTTCTTCATCGGTTGGTTGATGGACCTGCTCAATCCGCTGATCGTGCGTATCATGGGAGCCAACATCAACCGCCGAACTGTCGAAAACGTTCGCAAGGCGGGGTTGAATATCGAAAATGTTGAAGATTTGGGCATGGGTGATATCATGAAACTCACCCTGGCTAAACCCTGATTATTTGTAGAAGGAATCCCGATGAAGAAAACCATCCCCCTGTTTTTGTTCGCGGTGGCCCTCTTTGTAACCGCATGCACTACGAAACCACCCCAGATCGAACTCGAATTCACACGCTTTGACTTCGGGGATGTGGTCAATGGTGATATTGTGGAGCAAGCTGTCAGCGTGAAAAATGTCGGTGGGGAAGATTTGTACGTCAGTGAGGTTATCACCACTTGTGGGTGTACGACTGCCAACCTCGAACCGAGAGTGATCCCAGCTGGGGAAGAAGCCAGTCTGCAAGTTGCCTTTGATTCTGGCGCGCATGGGCCGTACCTCAAAGGGGAGATCATTCGAAGAGTGATATTAGTAACCAATGATCCTGAACAATATGAAGCCACCGTGGATTTTGTGGCCAACATCCTGCTGCCGGAGACCCCATGAAGAAGATTGCTGTCGTAATTGTTGGATCGCTATTTCTGGCGGCTTGCGGGATTATTCCCTGGCGCAATTTCTCTACAGGGCCGATGATGGACCCAGGTAGTGGTTGGTGGGGAAGTGGGACATATGACACCAATGGAGAGCGGATCTACTTCACTGCCACCAACGAATCTGGTCAGCGCATTCGCTATTCTGGCGGTCCCACTTTTGGTGGCATGATGGGTGGAAGTAACCTATCATGCGCATCTTGCCATGGTCCCGACGGACGCGGGGGTACCCACACAATGCACATGGATGTGATGGACGCTCCGGATATTCGCTACGAAGCCCTGATTGCTGAAGTGGAAGAGCATGGGGAAGACCAGCATACTGACGCCCATGGTGAATACGATTTAGAAGATTTTTATCAGGCGGTAGTAGAGGGAAAGCACCCTGATGGAGAATCTCTCAGCCATGACATGCCCCGTTGGCAAATGAGCGATAATGATTTGGGGGATTTGTTTGATTTTTTGTTATCACTACCCTAAGGTGAGCAGAAGTTACTTGATCATCCTGGTATTTTAGTGGAATAGGATTGATATTGACTCCTTACACGGGGAGAAGTACAATTGTTCTAGTTATTACTTGATAGAAAAGAAGCACTTTTAAATGAAGAAAGCTGCATTTACCTTGCGGCAATCACTCTAGATTGTCATGAACGTGGTTTTGATGGGTCCTGTCCCCCTATTTTTACTTCGGGTGGTGTCGACCCCCGTCGGGACCACCTGATGTAAAATCAGTATGGCAGAAAGTCCGGAACTTCGCCGGTTTAACCACTGGGATGTTTTCTAACTATTCACAAGATCCAGACTTGGAACCTGTGCTGACTACTTCGCTTGTCCATCAGATTTTGGAGATATTCTCGGGTAGCCTTCGCTAGGAGACCAACAAAATTCTGAGATGAGATGCAGTTGTTTGCGATGAAGAATGAGCATGTGGTTCAGACACTCTCTTCTCAAACTGCCTATGAAGCGCTCGCAGAAGGAATTAGCCCTGGGAGCTCATACAGGAGTTTTCAATATCTTAATGCTGCTGGTGACTGTTGCAAAGTGGTAGCCGTACTTGGAATCTCGGTCGTAGATCAGGTATTTTAGGCAGCTTGCCCAAGAGGGTGGCTTGGCGCAGTTGTTTGGGCAGTCAATTGGTCAGAGGGGGACCTGGTGAGGGCGCCATGCACAATACGTCGGGTGTGCAGTTCGATGATTTTGAAAATGTACAGAGGGCGGAAAAGCAGGTCATGGACAACAGTGAAATCACAAGCCCAGATGTCTCTTGAGTGATTCTTGATAAAGGTGGACCAGGACTGGCTAGATTTCCTGCGGCCTTTCGAGAGATATCTTTGAACAGTGTGTTTACTTAGGCGAATGCCGAGCTTGAGTAACTCACCTCGAATACGTTCGGCTCCCCACAGATGATTCTCGCTGGCCATCTTTTTTATAAGGGCAATCGTGTTGGGCGAAACACAAGGCTTCTTTGTTTTTGAATTTGATTTCCATCGCCAAAAGAAGCGGAACAGATTGCGATGCCAGCGTAGCAATGTATCAGATTGTATGATGAAAATGGTTTGCTTCCAAAACCCGGTACACCGGGCCAAAAGAATCAACAAAAGTCGATCACTGTTTGATAATTGGGGTCGTTTGAGTTGTCTTTTTAGAATGATCAATTGCTGACGGAGTAAGGCATTTTCGGCAATCAAGTCAGCTAGGGATCTGGTGGAATTAGATAATGAACCAAGGGCAATGCTTCGAACTGATGGTTTTGTGAGAAATTTGATTTTATCCTAATCCAACGGATAGTGCATATCCAGGCTAAAGTAATCGATGGGATTATACGCTTATTAATGAAAACCTTGATGAAGGCTATACAAATGATACCTATTCGATTGGAAATTTTCTGATATTTCTCAAAAAACCGGACGGATTGGATAAGTAGACAGGACAGGTCGTTGATTTATCCATAAACCTGTACATGAAATTACGACCTTCGCCATACGACATAACTCAAGATGTCATATCAAGGTTGTGCTCCCAAACTAGCCTCAACGGCGTTCTTATGCACCTGCAGGATGAACTCTACATCTTTGTTTTGGTGGGTGGTTGATATGAATGCCATATGATTCCATGGGAGGAAGAGGCCGTTCATGTGAAGGTGGAGCTGCAGGTCGTGGAGTGCTTCCTGAGGTTGACCAACAAGATGGCGCGGCCTGGATATGGGAGCGGGTTTGAGATGTACCTGGAAGAGCGAACCCAGTCCGGTCATTGTAGCTGAGCAGCCCTGTTTGGCTGCCCAGCGGTTGAAACCGCCGCGCAGGTGGTCGCCTTTAGCCGCCAGATCGTCATAAACGCCGGGGTTATCCATCAAATACTTTAGCATGGCGTTCCCTGCAGCCAGAGTTAGTGGGTTGCCGTTGAAGGTGCCGGCAATCATCAGTGGAGGCTGAGCATTGGTGACGACACGCATCAGTTCGCGCGAGGAGCCCAACGCGCCCACCGGTACCCCGCCGCCGATCACCTTGCCGTAAGTCGCCAGATCCGGGATGACGCCGGTCAGCTCTTGCATTCCACCGAGAGCAACGCGGAAGCCGGTGACTACTTCGTCATACATGAGGAGTAGGTTGTTTTTTTTCGTGACACGGCGCAGATTTTCCAGAAACGCTGTATCGACCGGCAGAGCGCCCCCGCCAATGACCGGCTCGATCATCACGCCGGCTAGTTCATGAGCATGCTGATCGATGAGGTCGAAGGCATCTTCATCAAACGGTAGAATGAGCATTGTATCTTTGACCGCGGCTGGAATCCCACCCGAAGTAGCATTAGTTTGGGGTCGCTCAGCCGGGTCAGCGGTGTTCTCGTCCAGGTCAGTATTCCACATGGCGTAGTCATGCCAGCCGTGATAGGCACCCTCGAACTTGGCGATGCGGTCGCGGCTGCTGTAGGCGCGCATGATGCGGATGGCCTGCATGGTGGCCTCCGTGCCGGAGTTGCACATCAAGATGGTCTCCGCGCAGGGGATGCATTCGACCAGCCGCTGAGCATATTCGATCTCCAGTGGGTGGGGTGTGGTGTAGATGGTGCCGCGAGCCAGCTGCTCGCGGATCGCTTCCACCACAACATGCGGCGAATGCCCTAGCATCAACACGCCATAGGCCATGCAGCAGTCGATGTAACGGTTGCCGTCCACGTCCCATAGGTAGGGGCCCTCCCCGCAGGCGCTGTAGAACGGGTAAGGCTCAAACATACGCGCTAGGCTGAACAATCCCCCGAGCACAACTTCCTGGGAGTCCTGCCACAGTTGAGCGGAGCGCGGGGTGCGCTGACGGAGTTGGGATAATACTTCTTGACGAGTGAATTTTTCCGGCATTTGATTTTCTCCGATGTTAGACTGATTGACGATACCACTGTATTTTTGCGAATTTAACTATGCGCTGGTGGTGGGAACCTTTTCATTAAACCAACAGAGC
>CAYTKR010000228.1:0-4148 GCA_964438295.1 uncultured Anaerolineales bacterium | reverse complement strand
CCTCTTCGACGAAGGCGTTGATGTTGACTTCGTAGTCGGTCTGCTGCTGGGACTCGAGGTACTTGGCCTCGATGCCAAAGTCAGCAACTGCATCTTCCATACCCTTCCAGGCCGTGGCGTTGAAGGACTTGTCATCGATACCACCGACATCTGTTACCTGGCAGGCCAGGAAGCCACCTTCTTCCTCTTCGGGAGGGAAGAGATCATCGTAGGTGACGTCGAAGTCAGGTCCGAAGTATTTGGCGTTGATTTCCTCGATGAAGCCGTTGGCGAATAGCTCTTCAATAGCGGCATTGACGGGCTCAACCAGTTCGCTGCCCTCTGGGAAGATGAAACCCAGGTGATCACTGGATAGTGAGGGGCCAACCAGCTTGAGGGCGTCAGCGTTCTCGCCCAGGTAACCTTGACCAGCAACCTCATCAATGATTACGGCGTCGATATCACCTGCGATGAGCGCCTGTACAGCGAAGGGGAACTGCTCGAAAGCAGAGATGCGCTCTTCGGGGAGGAAATTGGACGCGGTGGCGTAGTTTGTGGTGCCAGTCTGCGTGCCAAGCTTGAGCTCATCATTGTCGACGATATCTTCGATACTCTCGATGCGCTCCTCGTCGATACGGACCAAGAGACGCTGTTCGATGGCGACATAGCCCATGGAGAAGTCCACGATCTCATCGCGTTCTTCGGTGATGGTGATCCCATCGCCAGCGGCATCGAACTGGCCGTCAGCAACAGCCTGGATCATGCCTTCCCAGGCAGCTTCGACGTAGACGGCTTTGCAGTTCAGAATTTTGCAGATTTCATCCCAGATTTCGTAGTCCCATCCAGTGGGCTCGCCAGTCTCGGGATCAATGTAGTTGAAGGGCAGATAGGCGTTTTCGACGGCGACAGTGACTTCGCGTCCACCAAGGTCGGTCATGCCCATCTCTTCGGCTTCTGCGGGTTCTTCTGCTTCTTCGGCTTCAGCTTCTTCTGCTGGTTCGGCTTCCTCAACGGCAGGTTCAACCGGGGTCGGTTGGCAGGCCGCAACAATGAGGCTTGCTGCGAGAAGCAGCGTCAGGATCCATAGGATCTTCTTCATAAAACTCTCTCCTTTACTCAAAAAATTTGATTATCTTTTTGGGGAATCTCCCCAAAAACACCACACATGAGGATAGACTATCTTGCCAAAATACGCAAGGGGGAAACTCCAATTTTTATGATACTTTTCTGGTGAATTAAGCCTTGCATGTGACATCATATTTGGTATGCAAAAAATCTTTTGCAGATGGACTGCGATTTTGTCTGTTGTTCACTTCTCACCTTTCTAGAGGAGATGACAAGTGAGCAAAACAAAACCCCCGGGAAACCGGGGGCCAATTCGTATACCTATCAAGATGAACGTAGATCGCGTAGGATTGCCTCCGGTCATAGGAAAACATGGTGCTTATGTCGACGGTGGATTCGCTTCATACGCATAATTGCACCTTTTTATCATGAATGGCTGGCTACGGTCAAGCAGGTTGGGGTGTATTTATGAAACCTTTATGTTCGTGAAACATGAGCAATTCATGGAGTATTAGTAATCGGGAGTTCAAAACAGGAAATCCCCGAGACACCCCTTCTATCCATCCGCGGTATGGCGATGATGTGTTAAAATCATGCAAATTGTACAGGCGAGAGGCAGAGGAACCAATGACTTCAAGCGAAACTCCAACCCCAACGGATTTCATCCGTGAAGCGGTCAAAGATGATCTGGCCAACGGGCGATTTGATTATGTACGAACTCGTTTGCCACCAGAACCGAATGGCTATTTACACATTGGGCATGCAAAAGCGTTTTTGATCGATTACCTGGTCGCGGTTGATTTTGGTGGCGAATTGAACCTGCGCTTCGATGATACCAATCCGACTAAAGAGGAAACTGAATTCGTCGAAGCCATCAAAGAAGATGCCCAATGGTTGGGCATCGATTGGGGTGATCGTGAATTTTATGCCTCAGATTATTTCGATGAGCTATATGAGTGGGCCATTCGACTGGTTAAAAAGGGGAAAGCCTATGTAGATGATCAGACCGCTGAGGAGGTCAGTCGTAATCGAGGCACGCTGACAGAGCCAGGAGTTAATAGCCCCTATCGCGACCGGTCTGTTGAAGAGAATCTTGATCTGCTGGAGCGTATGAAAAATGGTGAGTTCCCGGATGGCAGCCGAATATTACGTGCCAAAATCGATATGGCTTCTGGGAATATCAACCTGCGAGATCCGGCAATGTATCGCATCATCCACGAGCCACCACATCACCGCACAGGGAAGAAGTGGTGTATATACCCCATGTACGATTGGTCTCATGGGCAGAATGACTCCATGGAAAAAGTGACGCATTCGCTTTGCGACATTGGCTATGAAGCCCACCGTCCACTTTATGAGTGGTTCCTCGAAGAATTGGGGGAGTTTGTGCCCCGCCAGATCGAGTTTGCACGTTTGAATTTGTCCTACACCATCTTGAGCAAGCGTTATCTCCGTCGTATGGTCGAAGAGGGTCTGGTCAGCGGTTGGGATGATCCACGAATGCCAACATTGAGGGCGATGCGTCGCAGGGGGTTCACACCCGAGTCAATTGTAGAGTTCATCCAGAAGGTGGGCATTGCCAAGAATTACAATATGGTCGATATCGCCTTGTTAGAAGCGGGTGTACGGGCGGATTTGAACATGAGTGCCGAACGCCGAATGGCTGTGCTCAACCCTCTGAAAGTAGTGATCACCAACTACCCCGAGGGACAAGACGAAGAGTTAGAAGCGATAAATAACCCCGAGGACGAATCTGCTGGAACACGCAAAGTGCCTTTCTCACGAGAGATTTACATCGAACGCGAAGATTTCCGAGAAGACCCTCCAAAGAAATATTTCCGTCTGGGCCCCGACCGTGAAGTGCGCTTGCGCTACGGGTATTTCATCAAGTGCCATGATTTCATTAAAGATGAAAATGGCCAAGTCATCGAAGTACACTGCACTTACGATCCTGAAACCAAAGGCGGCTATGCGCCTGATGGCCGCAAGGTTCGAGGTACACTGCACTGGGTTTCTGCGCCTCATGCCCTTGAAGCGGAAATCCGCCTGTATGACCGCCTTTTCACCAAGGAAGATCCGATGGACTTCGATGCGGAGGCAGGAGAGGACTTCATAGATTTCTTGAATCCAGACTCGCTAACTATTCTTCCCAAATGCATGCTAGAACCAAGCCTGGCTGAGGCTGAGCCGGGAAATCGATTCCAATTTGAACGGCGGGGATATTTTTGCGTGGATACTGAGTCCAAACCTGATAAACTGGTTTTCAATCGCACCCTGGCCCTGCGTGATACCTGGGCTAAGATCAGAAAAAAACAAAAGTAAATGAGTGTAAAAATGGCGGCCTATTGGCCGCCATTTTTTATCTAAATGCCACTATTCGAGGGCAAGTTTGATTTCACCCTGCTTCTTAGGATTCTTCCCAACCATCCCTGTATAAAACTCGCGAATGATCTCGAAATCTGCTTGAATATCCCCACTGGGTTTAAAACTGGGGCCTAGGCCGCAGATCTTGTTGCCAAAATCTAAATAGCACATCACAATAGGTACATTGGCTTTCAGAGCAATATAGTAGAAACCCGTACGCCAATACGTTGTTTTACTGCGAGTGCCTTCCGGAGCCAGACCAATGACAAGGTCATCGTATTCTTCGAATTTTGCCGCGATCTGATCTACTAATCTGGTGCTTTTCCTTCGATTAACGGGAATCGCGCCCATAGACCGCATAAAGACTCCTATTGGACCTCTGAAAAGCGTGTCCTTGCCCATCAAGCGGATCGGGATGCGTTCTGCTGTCATGAAAAGCAACATGATGAAAAAATCCCAGGTCGAGGTATGGGGCGCACCAATGAGCACATATTGTGATGTGCGCGGGGGAATGACGTGAGTGCGCCACCCCATGATGGAGAGAATTTTCCTGGCGATTACTTGAGCCAGGGATGATCTTTGAATACCGACAGCTAGAGACATAGTTTCCTTCTGTGGGGTAAATTTGGGCTGGATTGTAATCGAATATTCTCGTATTCGCCAATGATGACATTCGAGTCTCTGAGAAACGCCGTGGGACTATCCAGATGTAGGGGTGAGTGGGGTGCGGAGCACCCCAC
>CAYTKR010000227.1:0-4156 GCA_964438295.1 uncultured Anaerolineales bacterium | reverse complement strand
GAAAAATCAGTTGAGTTGGATGTCAGATTTATCCAAAATTGGTCAATTTATCACGTCTTCACTTGAATTGGATGAAGTGTTGAGGCGGATTATCGATTCGGCGATTGAGTTGACACACGCCGACCAGGGGTCTATCGCCTTGTTAGAGTCTCCTGGTGAGCATCTGTATTTGCGTGCGCTTCGCCAAAGCAGGCATTCTTCGATGCAATTTATGCGTGTGCCTGTATCGATCCCTCACCTGAAAAAAGTCATCATCACACGAAAACCGGTCAAGGGAGTGGGGGAGCAAGAAGCAGCGCTGCGAAATCTCATTCATCTTCCTTTGATCATTGGGGGGGAGGCTATTGGTGTACTATCAATATCTCGTAATACGGCTGGTGAGTTCACTGCCGAAGAGGGCGCGAAACTCGAGGCACTTACAGACTATGCCACGATAGCCATCAACAATGCCCACGAGTTCAATCAGGCCCATAATGGGGCTAGTGATAGCAATCACGCCAGGGAATTGCAACAGGCAATCGATCAAAATGAATTTTTGCTGCAATACCAGCCAATAGTTTCTTTCGACAAACACCAGTTGATGGGTTTCGAGGCATTGTTGCGTTGGAATCACCCACAACGCGGCATAATTCTTCCAGGTGATTTTTTGCCTGCTGCAACGGGAAACGATCTCATTGCCCACATCGACAATTGGGTCGTGCGCCAGGTGTGCAAGCAGATAAATATATGGGAAAAAGAAACCGTCAATGATGTCAATTGGAGTGTAGGTGTGAATATCAGTCCCCCCTATATTTCGCAAAAAGGTTTCTTTGAAAATGTACGAACATTTTTGAAGGAGTATCATCTCGAACCGCAACGATTGGTATTCGAAATTTCTGAACATGCTTTTGCTCATCCAAAATCAAATTTGGTTGATTTGATCAAGGCGCTCACGAGGTTTGGTATTGATATTATGGTTGATGAGTTCGGGATCAGTCAATCCTCATTGCGCCAATTGTCCCAAGTCCCCTTAAATGCCTTGAAAATTGATCGCTCGCATACCAAGAGAATTCTTGGCGACCATCGGCAAAGAGAAATTCTCGACACGATCGTAGCACTGACCAAGCGCTTGAAAGTCAATATTGGTGCAGAGGGCATCGAAACGCAATCCCAATTCGATTACTTAAAAAACTGCGGGTGTTCGTTTGGACAGGGCTATTTATTTGGAAAACCGATGGATACGAGCGCGGTCTCTCTCATGCTGCAAACATCCTAAATGTGGATTTTCGTACTGCGTGTCGCGGGACTTGAGCCCCAAGAATATTCACTAAAACCAGGGGATACAGTTATTGGGAGGGGGAATGATTGTGATATTGAAATCAGCGATCCATCAGCTTCTCGTGAACATGCCATGATAACGTATGATGAGATCAACAATATCGTGACCCTGCATGATCTCGAAAGTACAAATGGGACTTATGTGAATCAAGGTAGATTGAAAGCGTCCTATCGCCTCCAATCAGATGACCGCATTCGCATTGGCAGTTCTTTGATTGTCGCAAAAAATTCTCAGACAAGGGATCCCACAAACGGACCTTCTGGCTCAGCAACATACACTCGTGATTTACTTCTCCAAGCTGTGGATTACCACGCGGTTCTGATGTACGAGGTAGCTCAGCAGTTGAACAGCGTTGTGGACATCGATGATGCCCTTCGAAAAGTCTCTACCATGATGAAGATTGCCATGGGCGCAGACAAATGTGTGGTGGTGTTATCCAAGCTCTTTGAAAATTTGGATGAGGTCGAGATTCCCTCCTCGATTGCGAAAAAGGTGATTAAATCCCAGACGGCAATCATTACTCCAGATATTTCTGAAAATGTCGAGGTCAATCGAAAGAGCGAAAGCGCCTTACTCTTTGATGTCCAATCGGCGTTGTGCGTGCCCGTCGTGCTTGATAAAAAGCTTGAGGGCATCATCTATTTGGACAAGCGAGGATCACAGGCACGCAAATTCGATCGCGACGATTTGCATCTGGCCATCGCGATCAGCCATCAAGCCGCGCTAACCATCCATCGTATGAAACTGATGGAGCAATTGCGTGATGAGTTGGAAGTCCGTCAGGTTTTGCAACGCTTTGTCTCACCCCAAGAGACTGAGTTCCTGCTAAAAGATGTCATGAATGTCGGTCATCTCCCCGGGCTTTCTAACGAGACCGCAAGTGTGCTCTTTACCGATATTGTCAATTCTACCGGTCTGGCTGAGATACTCGGCCCGATCAGATTCGGAGAATTACTGGATAAGTTCTATCAGGTGTTGACAGAAATAATCTTCGAATATCAGGGCATTATCCGCTATCAGGGGGATGGGGTCTTGGCGACGTTTCTGAGCCAGGGGAATTTTGCGCATACAGCGGAGGTTGCCATCAAGGCTGGGTTGGATATTTTGACGTATACCGAATCCTCTCCTGAAAGTTTTGATGTTGGTGTTACCATCAATACGGGGGAAGTAATGGCGGGGTATGTTGGCAATGCCGAGCGAGTGGAATTTACCGTCTTGGGAGATATTGTCAATGTCGCTCACGGGATGCAGAAATACGCGCGCCCTAATCGTTTAGTCGTTGGCAGGGGAACAGTCGATGTTTTGGACATTGGTAATAGCAAGCACATTCGCCAGTTGGAACCCTTTCAGATGAAAAACCGCCAGGAATTGGTCGAGATTTTCGAAATTATCAAGTAAGATCTATTCGAGTAAAGCGGTCAATAACCATGGCTTTTAGCATGGGTTTTCTTATGTCCAGGTTTTTACTATCCTGAGCTGCAAAGCTGGTTGACAGTAAAAAAATAGCCCTGTATAATATTCCGGCCCCAGTGGCTTTGCCCTGGGGCGAGTGTGTGTATTGAATCAAAATAATGTGGAAGCTCAAACGACGAGCGGATACGAATTCTTACCCCCAAGCTTCCCCGTATCTCTGCGGGTTTGCAGCCAACAAGCAGAATTGCGCGGAGCATCCGGTGTGAAGTGAAGGTTGGAGGACAATATATGTCATACGCGATTTTTGAAAATGGCGGCAAACAATATAAAGCCGCCCCTGGTGATACGGTCGATATCGACCGTATGCAAATAGAAGAAGGTGCCAAGGTTAATTTCGACCAGGTGCTGTTGGTTTCTGACGATGGAAAAGTTCAGGTTGGTACCCCCACTGTAAAGGGTGCTAAAATTCAAGGTGTTGTTGAAGAACATTTCAAAGCCAAGAAAATCATCGTCTTCAAGTATATTCCGCGCAAACGTTATCGCCGCACCCAGGGTCATCGTCAGCAATATACCCGGGTACGCATCGATAAGATTGTCAAGAAATAGGGAGTTGGATTATGGCTCACAAAACAGGTGGCGGGTCAACCCGCAACGGACGAGATAGTGAATCAAAACGCCTCGGCGTGAAGAAATTCGGTGGTGAGTTCGTTCGCTCTGGCAACATCATCGTGCGCCAGCGCGGTACCAAGATCAAGCCTGGCCGCAATGTCGGTCTTGGCAAGGATCACACCATTTTTGCTACAATCGAAGGTTTCGTTCAATTCGAAACCGTACGCGGCGGACGCAAACGCGTCAGCGTTGTTGCCGCTGAATAGAGGTATTGGTAATGAAGAAAGATATCCATCCTACATATTTCCCCGAGGCCGTTGTTACCTGCGCTTGCGGTAACTCATGGACTACGGGTTCAACGCAAGAAGCAATCCGGACGGACATTTGTTCGAAATGCCATCCCTTCTACACTGGCGAACAACGCATTGTCGACACCGAAGGCCAGGTTGATCGCTTCATGAAGAAGCTTGAAGCGCGCGAAACATACATCGCTGAAAAGAAAGCCCAGGAAGGTGAACGGCTTTCTCCTGCACGGCCTATCACCGAATTGGAGCTGGGATCTCGGGTCGAAAAGGCTCTTGCAGAGGCTGGCATCACTGAGGTCGGTCACGCGCTGGCTAAGCTGGAACTGGGCGAGGCAGCAATCCTGGAGATCAAGGGCTTTGGACGCAAGTCCCTGGCTGATCTCAAGAAAGGCCTGCGGCGTTTAGGGTATGAATTGCCCGATGCTGCAGAAGCAATTTCTGTGTAGAGCTACCCGCTCTAACAATTTTGAAGTAAACTTAACAGGCAGATACGAAAGTGTCTGCCTGTTTG
>CAYTKR010000226.1:0-4250 GCA_964438295.1 uncultured Anaerolineales bacterium | reverse complement strand
CCCCACTCACCCCTAAATCTGGGGGATCACCCCGGCAATTCCTAGAGAGCCCAACAAGCTCTATGAGATTCCCAGAGAGCCAAGTTACTTCACTCTGTAAAACGATGCGGTAAAGCTGGGCTTACAAAAAAAAGGAAGGCATCCTTGCCTCTCCCGCTAATTACTAAGCTTATCATCATTAGGTCCACGCCTATGACGCCAGAGCAATATCAATCCTGAAGATATCGCTACCAAAGCCATGATGGTCTGGTTGGTATTGATCCCCGCCACCTGGGCTGAATCTAAACGCAAGAATTCTAGTAAGAACCGCCCTACAGGATAGCCGATCAAATACACCAGCATTAAGTCTCCGAAGTTCAATCGGTCGGCAAATTGTCTCCCCAGCCAGAGCAGCAAGGCCATGATCCCGAGGTTCCAAATCGATTCGTAGAAAAAAGTGGGGTGAAAGTGCGTGAATTGCCCGTACCCAGGCACCCGGTGGACAGGATCAATGAAAATACCCCAGGGCAAATCGGTTGGCAGGCCATACAACTCCTGATTAACGAAATTCCCCCAACGACCAATGGCCTGTCCCAGTGGCAGGGAGGGGGCCACAATGTCAGCCCACATGGCAAAGCTTTTCCCCCGCCTGCGGCACAAAAGAAATAATGCTAAAGCGCCGCCAATCACTGCACCAGGGATCCCCAAACCGCCGCGCCAAATAGCAATGGCATCCAATGGATGGGTCAAATAATATATGACTGTGATGCCTCGCTCGACCATCGAGGGGGGCGGAGTGAAGATATGCCACAAGCGCGCGCCAATAATGCCACCAATCAACACCCAGGTCAGGCTATCCCAGACAAATTCTGTGTCCAAACCTTTTTGCCGCGCCCTAAAATGAGCCAGCCAAGCACCCGCCACGGCGCCCATCATCAGGATAATGCCGTAAAAATGTACGAATAGGGGTCCAATGTTAAATCTTACAGGCATAACTTTTCTCTTCTATTACAATTCATTCAAGCTGGTATTAACCGAAAAAGAGGGCGGCGTAGTTGCGTATACAACTCCGCCGCCCTCTTTCTCGATTTATTGACAGGTTCCCTTCATTTCTTCGTGGGCTTGACGACGGACATGTATAATGCGGTGCAGGGCGGTTATATGGGCCAAAACGGCAATAACACCAATACCAATTTTGGGGATATTGAACACCAATGCGGGGATCAATACCAAATAACGCTCGAATCGCGTCATGATACCAACCTTGGCTTCGTATTCCAAAGCTTCGGCGCGGGAGCGCACGTAGGAAACCAGCACGGACCCAGACGCCGCCAGATAAACCAATCCACTACCAATCCAATCCCCATTCTGAAGGTAATGAAACAGCAAGCCCATAAAGGTAATTAATTCTGTATAGCGGTCGGTCACCGAATCGACAAAAGCACCAAATGCAGATGGCTCTCCTCGCAAGCGTGCCATTGTGCCATCCAGGGCATCTAAGGGCACCATCACGAAAATGATCAAGCCACCTACCAACATATCACCACGCGCCAGAAAAAAAGCTCCGACCGTATTGCCAAGTAATCCAATCAGTGTCAGCGCATTGGGTGTCAATCCGATGTCAAGGAGAAACTCTGAGATTGGATCGAGCACCCCTTTAAACAGGGCGCGCATCATATCCGTGAGTGATTTCGGTCTGTCTCGTTTTTCTGCCAACTGGGTCACAATATGTACCCTACCTTTCTGCAAAATTAGTGATTTGGTATGCTATCGCAGGCATTTCGGACTGTCAATCCTAATCATCTCGATCTGCCAGGATATCCATCAAATCAACATCTTCATCGATGAGCACATCTCGCTCCCGGCCGCTTCCGTGCGAAGGGCCAACTACACCCAAATCTTCTAATTCGTCCATCAAACGCGCTGCCCGTGGATAGCCAACACGCAATTGGCGCTGCAACATGGATGTGCTGGCTTTCTGCGTTTGCTGCACCAACCGCACAGCCTGCTCGATCAGGCCATCTCGGTCGGATAGCACAGCCTCCTTCTCCAACATTTGCTCCCATGGTGGGATCGTTTCGTCATCCTCCAGATAAGATTTCTGCCAGAAGTTGACCATCCGCTCCAACTCTTGATCGGTAACCCAAACCCCTTGAATACGGAACGGACTACCCGCTTCGGGAGGCAAGAAGAGCATATCCCCATTTCCTAAGAGATGTTCTGCTCCAGGAGTATCCAAAATCACGCGCGAGTCCACCGAAGAGGCCACCGCGAATGAGACCCGTGAGGGGAAATTGGCTTTGATCAATCCAGTGACTACATCTGTGCTGGGTCGTTGAGTCGCCAACACCAGATGAATCCCTGTGGCGCGCGCCATTTGCGCCAAACGCACCAGATTATGCTCAGTTTGCTCTGGAGCGGACATCATCAAATCGGCTAATTCATCAATCAGCACTACGATACGTGGCAAGGTTTCACCGTCCTTGCGACGGCTAACCTTGCGGTTGTATGTATCGATGTTCCGCGAGCGGGACTCTTCCAAGATAACATAGCGCCGGTCCATCTCTGCCACAACCCAGCGCAAAACCCCCAAGATGCGTTCCAGATCAGTCTCGACCTTGCCGTATAGGTGCGGAAGACCATTGAAGCGGATCAATTCCACCATTTTTGGATCGATCATTACCAGGCGCAAATCGTTCGGCGAGTTGTTCATCGCCAAACATGTCGTCACGGCGGCAATAAACACCGATTTCCCAGACCCCGTGGTCCCGGCGATCAACATATGGGGCATTGTCGAGAGGTCAGCCACAATCGCTTCCCCCGAAACATCGCGCCCTAGAGCAATTGCCAACGGAGATTTCACCTTTTGGAAGGCATTCGACTCCAATACCGGTCGTAGCCGGACGATGGACGATTTGGCATTGGGTAACTCGATACCGATATACGAACGCCCAGGTACAGGCGCTTGAATCCTCAACCTCTCCGCAGCCAAGGCCAGCGCGAGATCGCGCTGCAGCCCCGCAATTTGGGAAACTCGCACTTTGCGCAGCCGGGCAATCTCATCTTCTGTTGCCCCGGGTTTGGCAATATACCCAGGCTCTACGGCAAATTGTGTCACTGTGGGGCCGATCTGGAACCCAACCACATTGGCAGGTATGCCAAATTCGGCCAGGGTTTGTTCGATCATCCCGGCGCGCTGGTTGATATGACGCTCGCTTGGGCGGGATGTTCGTTCACTGGATAATAGCTCTAAACTAGGCAAATCGTCAGAGCGAGTAATTGGGGTTTCAGGGCGGTCGTCTTCATTGTGTTCAACCCGGAAGCGTTTGCGGTATTCAGGTGCCACGCGCGGAGATTTTTTGGGAGATTTGCGCGGGGAGCTGGTGAGGGATTCCGCCTCTTCGACAGGAGCAACGCTGACCGCTGGAGCAGTTGATCCTGATACGCCCTGAGCGGATCTTGCCTCCAGGCCTCTCTCGATCATTGCGCTCAACTTTCCAGTGATGTCCAGACCTACCACCAGGAAAATAAAAAATAATACGAATACCAAGCCCATCGCTAGGTAAGAAGGCAACGCCATCGTTATCAGCTCCGACAACCCCCAGCCAACCAGACCACCATCCAACCCCTGCTCTGCGCGTTGTAACTGGCTCCCATTGAGTAAATTCAACAAAGTCATTATGGCGAAGGTGGCTAATTCCAAGGCCAATACGCGCACCCAGGGGATCGTAGGCATCTCCCCAACTCGTCGCCGCAGCATGAACATCCCCCAGGCCCCTCCAGCAAAGATCAGTGCCAGGCTGCCCCAACCCAACCAACGTCGCAAGAAAGTAGCCAACGCTGAAACCAGGGAGCCGCCAGCAAGTCCGGGAGCGACTAATCCTAGTAGAGCTAATAAGGTTATCGCTAAAACCGCCACGCCGCCGATATCCCAGGCAAAACGTTCGAAGCGCAGCCACACGTCAACAGCCCTATCCATCCAGGTTTGAGGTGGAGGGGCAAATTTACTGCTTTTCTTTGTTGACGAACGTCTCTTCTGTGCCATAAAAAAATATCTCTATAGTCTTACCAATGGTTGTAAATACTTTTACTCTGCCCCATTACAGACAAGAAGCCCGAGAATAGATGATGCAGGGGTGTACGGCACCCCTGCATCATCTATTCTCGGCATTATCGCATTTACGACATTGTAGAATTATTCATTCTTAGAGGCAATATAGTATTACAGCGCAAAGTTGCGCAATAGAATAGAAAAGGACATGGTAAGCTTC
>CAYTKR010000225.1:0-4265 GCA_964438295.1 uncultured Anaerolineales bacterium | reverse complement strand
AGACCATCAGTTATAATTATGCTTTGGGAATGGAGAGGTCTATGACGGTCATAAAAATCGAATCCCTGGGTCGCACGTACACATCCAAGACTGGGGTGGTCCGCAAAAAGACCAAAGAGATCAAAGCCCTCCCCCTGACCCATGGATTGCTGGCCATCCGGGGCGTGATCGATGGGGCTTCTTATCTTGAAGTTGCTCCCCTAATGACCCTAGAACTGTTCATCGGTCTGATGTACGCCACCATCGCCCGGCTGATCTTCCGTAAACGCATCATGGATACGCGCAAAACCGGTCAACTCGAATTGGTGTGATCTCATGCTCAACATCCTCTTGTTTTCACTGCTCATCCTCATTTTGGCATCTGGTCCCCTGATCGCGACCTTACTAAATAGACGGGCTTGGCTTTGGGTAATTGTCAATCTAGTACTCCTTTTTCTCCTAGCAAGCGGATTGGCGTATTACATCTTCTTCTCGACGGGCACATTCTTTGTGGCTGCCTTGACTTGCTTGCCCCTGCCTTTGTCGTTGATCGCTGTGCTATATCTCCTCTATTGGCGCAGAAAAAACATCGCTGAATTTCAAGGGGATAGGTCACTCAAGCGCATGTATTGGATGGCCATCCTGCTCATTCCGCTGATCATGGTGACTCCCTTCTTCGACATGATCATCTTCCGTTCAACCTGCTTCAGCCTGAACCAGCGTGCCGCGGAACCCATTTTGGAAGCAATGGAAACTTACCATCAAGAACTTGGCGTCTATCCCGAGGATATCTCCGCCCTGGCTCCAAAATACCTGAATGAAATCCCGGCTGGCCGGTGCCAGCCCCTGCCGGGCTCGAGTATCACTGAGCCATCATTTACGATCACCAAGTGCATCCACGAAGACATCACGATCCTGACCATTCCCATCGGCAGCGGTGAATGGATCCAGCGCTATATCCCTGAGAGTGGGAAATGGGCAACACTAAGTTTTTTGGATGGGGCGTGCAGTTACCTGGATCCGTAAATTCAACATCCAGACATCCGAAGTCTGTCAGACTTCGGATGTCTCAACGATAAGATGACCCAACCCCGAAACGTACACTCTTTCGACTTCCTGCACATCGAAGCAGAAATCAATCAACTGCACCAGTTCTTCCAAGATTGGTTTAACGGCGAAATCGAACCCAGTGATGAGAATTTCTCCAGGCTTAGCGTTGTGCTGGCCGATTCCTTCAAGCTGGTTTCTCCTGATGGACGAGTGCTCGAACGCCAACCTCTGTTGGATGGCTTACACCAAGCCCATGACACTCGCAACGATATACGCATCTGGATCAAAGAGGTGCGCGTGTTACACTGGTTCGATAAGCTAGTTTTGGCCACATACCAAGAGTGGCAGCAGATCGAGGGAAAAATCACGGCAAGGTTGAGCAGCGTGCTTTTTGGCAGAAAACCAGGCACACCCCATGGGTTGGAATGGCTGCACGTCCATGAGACATGGATGGACGAATAAGAAGAAAAGCAAATATAATTATCCTATGACTTCACTCTCCCACATACACACCTTAGACTTGAAATTCCTCGGCATCTCCAATGCCATTGCGGCCTACCTGATCCCCCACGCCCATGGGGGCATATTGGTCGAGTGTGGACCAGGGTCTACGCTCGAAGCGCTGGAATCAGGCCTCAAGGCGCATGGCTTTACCCCCAGAGACATCTCTGATGTGCTGGTCAGCCATATTCACTTGGATCACGCTGGGGCCGCGGGCTGGTTCGCCAGCCAGGGGGCGCGCATCCACGTCCACCACATCGGCGCACCCCATTTGATCGATCCCAGTAAATTGCTGCGCAGCGCTACCCGTATCTATGGGGATATGATGGATGCGTTGTGGGGTGAATTCCTACCGGTGCCTGAGGAGAAAATCTCGATCCTGCATGACAATGACGAGATCGAAATCGAAGGGATAGTGCTGCGCGCCCTGGATACCCCTGGACACGCCTATCACCATATGGCCTATCTCTTCGACGATATCTGCTTCACCGGTGATGTCGGTGGTGTGCGCATGCACTCACCTGGACCAGCCCACCTGCGCATCCCCACGCCTCCACCGGAGTTCCACCTGGAGAAGTGGAGAGAGAGTATCAAACGTCTGGAAAATGAAGGGATCTCATTCATCGCGCCAACCCATTTTGGGATCTTCGACGACCCACAGCGGCATCTGGCGGCAGTCATGTCCGGGCTTGATGAGATCGAAGCCTGGATGGAATCTACCTTGCAAAAAGATCCACCGAATGAGAGACTGGAAGCTGAAGTGGCCGCCTGGGAAAAAGCGCGCGCCCTGGCTGACGGCGTGGACGCTGCGGCGCTTGAGTCCTATGAGAAAGCCAGCCCTGCCTGGATGTCTGCCGAAGGCATCCGGCGCTACTGGAATAAGTATCGGCTTGAGTAACAGAGGAAATGATCTTCGAAAGAAAACCATCGATCCCGCCAAAATTAGTAGATACCATGCGCCGCGCAAAACGTGTTGCTGTGCTGACCGGGGCTGGCGTCTCCGCGGAGAGTGGGGTGCCCACGTTTCGGGAGGCTCAGACGGGGCTTTGGGCTGAGTATCGCCCCGAAGAACTGGCGACACCCCAGGCTTTCGAGAAGTATCCCTTTCGTGTTTGGGAGTGGTACGAGTGGCGGCGTGAACTGATCAAAGGCGTAGAACCTAACCTAGGTCATTATGCACTGGTTGAAATGCAAAGCCATTTCATCGCCCAGGGAACAAAATTCACGCTAATCACCCAAAATGTGGATGGCTTGCATTGGACAGCGGGCAGCCAGGATGTGGTGGAGCTACATGGCAACATCTTTCTGACGAAATGTGACACATGCCTGGAACCTGCCGAAAGATGGGAGAGAACTGATACCCCGCCACCCTCCTGCCCCCAGCCTAATTGTGACGGTCTGCTGCGTCCCGACGTCGTCTGGTTTGGAGAGGGCATCCCCATTGATGCCCTCCACATGGCCATGGCAGCCGCTCAAAAATGCCAGCTTTTCTTCAGCATCGGTACTTCTTCACAAGTCCAACCCGCTGCATCTCTGCCCATCATGGCCCTGGATGCCAATGCTGTGGTTGTGGAAATCAATCCGAATCCAACGCCTATCACCAATCGAGTGACATACGTACTCGAAGGCCTTTCTGGTGAAATTCTACCTCTATTGGTCACAGAAACTTGGGGGAGAGATTCATAGACGCACGTTACATCTACTTCATATAAAGCCATACCCTGGCTGTATTTTTTTCTTCCGCTATGGGGACAGTTCAACATAAAAAAAATGGACAATAAGGATACTTTAATAGTCCATTTGTGTGATTTGTAACCATCAAGCAATTATGCTAAAATGTGAAACGAATTCAGGCCAAACATTCAAACAGATAGCACTCTAGTTGCTTTTAAAGTAGAAAGAAGAGGGTAAGAAGCAAATGGAAAGGCCGGAAATATCAGATCGAGGTTTCATAAGCAGGCTCCAACGATATCTCTATTCAGTCTTTTATCAGTATTTGTTTGGACGAGAAACGCTCATTTCTGAGCAACTAACAAAGTTTGTTCATCGCCTGGAAGTTCTTCAGGGCAGATCCGATGTCCCGATGGCAAAGGATATTTGGGAATCCCAATATAAATTAGGGAGGTGGGAATACATGGCAGAGATTGAAGAACTCGCCCGCTACAGCACAATCATCAGTTATATGGCTTACCTGAAGCCTGGAGGGGCATTTCTCGATGTTGGATGCGGGGAAGGAATCCTCTTCAAACGGTTCCAACCGTACGGGTATTCTCGATATGTCGGTATCGATATCTCAGACGTAGCAGTTTCAAAGTTATTCGAAAAACAAGACGAAAACACTACATTCATTCGAGCTGAAGCAGAGACCTACACCACCGAAAATATGTTCGATGTTATTATTTTCAACCAATCTCTTTGCCACTTTCATGATCCACTCAAAGTTGTCGATAAATTTTCGCGCGCGCTGAAGGATGATGGGGTATTTTTGGTATCGACGTTTACAGATGGTGTAAGAGCCATGTCAATTCTAGAGAATCTCAAAACGAACTATTCACTCCTGGATGAATGCAGATCGAGTCATGAGGCAAGTTCGAAATCATGGATTTGCAGCATTCTAGCCCCTAAGCATCCAATAGGATTACCACCGGAAAATACATAAGGAACTGGACATGGACGATGAAAATTCCTTCTTCTAACGGATTTTGTGGTTGTCATTTAGAGCCAGCCATTGACGT
>CAYTKR010000224.1:0-4556 GCA_964438295.1 uncultured Anaerolineales bacterium | reverse complement strand
GATTCCTATTAGTATCAAAATATTTATTATCTGCGCGTTGAAACTTGGCAATAGGTTTGAAGGAAATCTAAACAATGGTCTATAAAATATTGGATAAAAAATCAGCCCTAGAATATTTACTTGAAAATGGGGGATATTTTGATAATTCAGCTGAACTAACCTGCGAAGAAATTGGCGATGGAAATCTGAATCATGTATTTAGAATCATTGATAAAAGAACAGAAACATCACTAATATTAAAACAAGCTTTACCCTATGCAAGAACTTCTAAGGAAATGAAATTAGATGCAAATCGATGCAAAATTGAAGCCATGACATTAATCGAACAACGCAAATATTCACCGGCGATGGTGCCCAAAGTATATAAATATGATGATGATTTATGCGCCATGGTAATGGAAGATTTATCAGGGCACGTTGTTTTACGAACAGGAATGATGCAGCAAATAATTTATCCAAAATTAGCAAAAGATGCGGCAATTTATTTTGCGAACACTTTGATTAGAACCAGTGATATTGTGATGGAGAGTAAAAGCAAGAAAGATGAAGTCTTACGATTTATTAATAAAGATCTATGCGATCTAACAGAAAAATTAGTGTTAACAAGCCCAACTTATAACGACCCTAGAAAAAGAGTAGAAACATTTTTAATCGATTTTGAACGAGAGGAAATTTTAGAGAATGAAGATGTGATTCTTGCATTTGCGAAGTTGAAACATAATTTTATGACCAACGCGCAAGCCTTACTTCATGGCGATGCGCATACTGGCAGCATCTTTGTATCAGAAACAAGCACAAAATTTTTTGATACTGAATTTGGATTTTATGGCCCAATGGGGTTTGATGTAGGGCTATTTTTGGGCAATTTAATGATGAATGCGGTCTTCCAAAAAATTAACGGTTTTGACAAGTACTATGCATGGGTAAAACATGTAATCGAGGAATTTGTTGATGAATTTGATGTACAGTTTTATACTGTTTGGGACAAATACGCATCAGAACATTACTCCATAAACTCTCCAGCGTTCAAAAAATACTATCTTTCGAAAGTTCTAGAAGATACAGCGGGTTATTGCGCCTGTGAAATGATGAGAAGAACAACCGGGTCTTCGCATGTAGCAGAAATGGATGAATACGAAGATAAAACGAAACATGAAATGGCGCAAAAACTGAATATTCTTCTTGCAAAAGAAATCTTATTAAATCAATCGAAATTTATTACGGGCTTAGATTATAAAGAACTACTCGAGAAAGTTTTGTGAGGGTAGAGCTATTCATTTAGTGGATACTATCGCAATTCCGTACAAATCTCCCAACTATAACCCCCAACATTTCTTTGCGCGCAGTACCGCCTCACCTGAGATATGCGACAGGTCCATCACGCCCTCCACAACGAAGGGCTTCTTACTAGACAACACGCCTCGGTAGAACCTCCGCTGATCTGGGGTCAGCATCACCTTCAACACCCCTTCAAGATCTTCCAACTCCAAGATGAAAATGGTTTGTCCTTGCGGAGTGGTAAAGCGCTGGAGGGTCTGCAGCACACCTGCCACGCGCACATCGTCATCTTTGAGGCTGATGGCTTGCAGCGTTGTAGATACTTCGGCATCCTTGACCTGTTTCTCAACCAGTTCCAGGGGATGGGCATCCACACCTGCACCTAAGATCTGCTCCTGGGCAGCCACCCGGTTTGCCAGATCCCATTCTCGAGAGTCACCTTCAGGGGGTAGATCAAACAACCTTGGCTGCTGATAACGCCACCCTGAACCTTGAATTTGAGTCAACAGCCCGGGAATAGTACCCAGTCCACTCAGCGCGCCAACCCTGATCAAGTTTTCTACTTCCTTGGGGCGCGGGTCAACGCGGGTCAAGAAATCGTCCAGCGAGCCAAAAGGTCGCTCTTCCAAAATCCGATTTTGAGTCCTGCGAGTGAGATCACGCACCTGATCCAACCCCATATACAACGTGGGCACGCCTTGTGGATAACGCACGCTAAAGGCCCGTTCGGCATAATTGATGTGCGGCGGTCGCAGGGGTATTCCCATGCGACGCGTTTCGTTCAAATAGACTCGCTGGCGATAATAGCCACCCCAATTTGCCATCACTGCCGCCATGAACTCGGCTGGATAATTGCGCTTGCACCATGTCGATCGCCAGGCCACCTGGGCATAGGAGGCTGCATGAGCCTTGGGGAAACCATAGCCCGCGAAGGCTGCCATCAAATCCCAGATCTGCTCGCCGGTTTCGCGCGGCACATCGCTCTTCTCTTCAGCTCCGTTAACGAAGCGTTCCTTGAGCGTTTTCATTTGTTTGCCAGGATCGAAGTGGCTCATGGCACGGCGGAGGATGTCGGCATCAGCCAGACTCAGTCCGGCCAGCTCGCTGGCGATGCGCAGTACCTGCTCTTGATATAAGATCACCCCATAGGTGTTCTCCAGCAGAGTGGATAGCGCGGGGTGGAGATGCTGCACGGGCTGGAGCCCCAGGTGGCGCTGGACGAAGGCATCTTTCAAGCCCCCAGTGAGGGGACCAGGTCGATAGAGCGCCAGGGCGATCATGATGTCCTCGGGGGAGTGAGCGTCGATCTCCTTGAGCGTGGCGCGCATCCCAGGGCTTTCGATGGCGAAACAACCAATCGTTTGCGCGCTGCGCACCATTTCGGCCGTATCGGGATCATCTTCCGGGATGGCATCGAGTACATCCAGGCTGCTTTTGAACTCGGCCGATTTCCAACTGCGTAGTTGCTCGGCCACATCACCCAGCACACACAATCCGCGCGTCCCTAACAGATCGATCTTGACCAATCCACATTTCCCAATGGCATCCAGATCAAATTGGCTAATGATCACCCCTTTGCTGGCCAAGTGCGTGGGAACCAGGTCATTCAGCTGCCCTGGGGCGATGACCATACCCCCAGGGTGGATGGAAAGATGACGGGGGAAATTCAGGATGGCTCTAGCCTGCTTGAAAACGGATGGGTAAGCAGGGTATCGTTGGATCAAATCGCCAAAGGGATCAGCGCTGCTCGACATACTGCGAGCGCGCGGGCTCCAACCGCGGCGCGGCAGCTCGGCGGTCATTTCCTTGATGACCTTCTCAGATACCCCATGAGCTTTGGCCACTTCTCGCAAACCAGAGCGCCTGCGGAAGCGGTTGATCGTCGCCACCATGGCCACTCGTTCATGGCCGTATTGCTGGTAAACATGCTGAATGACCAGGTCGCGGCGTTTGGAGCACAGGTCGGTATCAATATCTGGCGGCGAGCTGCGCGAGGGGTTTAGGAAGCGCTCGAAGTAAAGCTTCAACACCAGCGGGTCGGGTGTAGTTATGCCAAGGCAATGGGCCACTAAAGAAGAAGCCGCCGAGCCGCGCGAAGCGGTGGGAACACCCTGTTGGCGAGCGAAATCCATGATCTCAGCCATGATCAAGAACAGCGGCGCGTAGCCGCGCTCCCCAATAACTTTGAGTTCGTGCTTCAATCTCTGGCGGATAGATTTTGTGATCGAACCATACTGGATTTTGGCCCCTTCTTCAGCACGATCACGCAAAACATCCAGAGCAGTTTGACCGGGTGGAAGGGGGATCTCTGGATAGTGTGGAATGCTGAGAGGCAGTTCGAGATTGCAGCGCTGAGAGATTTCTGCGGTGTTCGAAATTGCCTCTGGATAATCAGCAAATCTTTTTGCCATCTCCTCACCAGGCATGAAATTGCATCCTGATGGTGCCGGCGCATCAGCAGGCAATTCGCTCAAGCGTGCATTCATCCGTATGGCACTCAGCGTACGCTGGAGTTGAGTATCTTCCAAAGAGATGTAATGTACATTGTTGGTTGCCACAATAGGTAGGTCAACCTGTTTTGCGAGCGCGACCAGACTCTGGATACCTTCATTCGGCTGTAGTTCGACATAAAGATCGTCCTGAAAAACCCCCTTCAATCCAAACAAGCATTCCAATGCAGTTTCACGCCGACCCTTAACCACCAACTGATGTGCCAACCCGCGCACGCCCCCAGTCAGGCAAATCACACCTTCAGCATTTCCAGATACCAATTCGAAGGAAATCCCCCGACTGGGATCGCGATGAGGGACAGTCTGTGCGGCGCTGCTTAACCGGCACAGGCTAGACCACCCAGCCATATCCTTGGCAAGAAATACCAGATTCCCTAATCCCAAAGGGTGTTCAACGGCCAATTCCAAACCTAAAATGGGTTTTATCCCCGCTTCATGGCAAGCCTCATAGAACCCCAGTGCGCCTGTCAATCCGTGATGGTCCGTCAGCGCCAGGGCGGGCATCCCCTGCTGAACAGCAGCGTCCACCAAATCTTGAGGGGAAGGTACACCTTCCAAAAAGGAATAATAGGAGTGAGTGTGGAGATGGATGAACATAACCACGATCTATTATATCGCCCCATGATATTCTATACGATTTCCTATCCAAGGCACCAAAGAAATCGCATTGGTTGATTTTATAAACCTGGATAATAAGTAGACCGTAAACTAAATATGTGCATATTTTGCTGTGACCGGTCTCCCGACCGAGTCACTCCGGCACGGTCA
>CAYTKR010000223.1:0-4624 GCA_964438295.1 uncultured Anaerolineales bacterium | reverse complement strand
GTGAGAGGGTGCGGAGCACCCCCCTGACCCCTAAATCTGGATAGCCCCATTGTGTTTCCCAAAGGCCCGACAAGTATCGAAGGACAATTATGACAACTCTACCCAAAACTTACGATTTCAAGAACACCGAAGAACGCATCTACAAAAAGTGGGAAGAAGGCGGCTACTTCAAGCCGACCAATGATCCCAACGAACCTGGGCATGATCCCAAAAAGAAGCCTTATGTGCTGACGATCCCACCGCCGAATGTTACTGGTAAGCTGCACCTGGGCCACGCCATGTTCGTCAGCATGGAAGATTTGATGATCCGCTACCACCGTATGTTAGGCATTCCTACCCTGTGGGTACCAGGCAGCGACCATGCCGGAATCGCCACCCAGCTTCAAGTCGAGCGTGCTCTTCAGGACGAAGGCACCAGCCGCGAAGAGATCGGCCGCGAGAAATTTTTAGAACGAACCTGGGCTTGGAAAGAAGAATATGGGGGGCACATCTCCAACCAAATCCGCCGTCTGGGCGCCTCATGCGATTGGAGCCGCGAACGCTTCACCCTGGATGACGACCTGCAAGTCGCCGTACGCGAAGCCTTCGTACGCCTATACGAAAAAGGGCTGATCTACCGCGGCCCGCGCCTGATCAACTGGTCTCCTGGCCTAAAGACCGCAGTCTCAGATCTGGAGGTGGAATACAACGAGGAGCAAGGGAAGCTGTACTATTTCAAATACATGATTGATGGCGGGACTGAGGATGATTATGTTCCCGTTGCAACCACGCGGCCAGAAACCATCTTGGGCGACACCGCCGTAGCCGTGCATCCTGATGACGATCGCTACAAGAACTATATCGGCATGAACGCCCTGGTGCCAGTCCTGGGACGCAGGATCCCTGTGATCGCCGATGAATATGTGGACCGCGAATTCGGCACCGGCGCGCTGAAGATCACCCCCGGCCACGACCCCAACGACTATGAAATTGGCGAGCGCCACCACCTGGAGATCATCTCTGTGCTTGATAAAGAGGCCAAAGTCAACAAGCACGGCGGTCCTTACAATGGTCAGGATCGCTTCGAGGCCCGGGATAACTTGTGGGCTGACATGCAGGCCGCGGGGTTGGTGATCAAAGAAGAAGACTACATCCACCAGGTTCCCCGCACCCAGCGCGGTGGCGAGATCGTCGAGCCGATGGTCTCAACCCAATGGTTCGTGGATATCAAGCCCCTAGCAGAAAAAGGATTGCAGGCTGTCCGGGATGGGCACATCAAAGTCGTCCCCGAGCGTTTCAAGAAGGTCTACTACAACTGGCTGGAGAATATCCGAGATTGGTGTATCAGCCGGCAGCTTTGGTGGGGCCACCGCATCCCGGTTTGGTACTGCGATGATTGTGATGAGATCACCGTGGCGCGTCAAGATCCCACC
This sequence comes from uncultured Anaerolineales bacterium, assembly GCA_964438295.1. GTDB lineage: Bacteria > Chloroflexota > Anaerolineae > Anaerolineales > UBA11858 > NIOZ-UU35. The sequence goes on along the minus strand of CAYTKR010000223.1, from coordinate 3,212 downwards.
GAATGCGCGCACTGTGGAAGCAAGAATATCACTCAAGACCCCGACGTGCTTGATACCTGGTTCTCCTCCGGGCTGTGGCCTTTCTCTACCCTGGGATGGCCGGGTAAAACTGCGGATTTGGAATATTTTTATCCCACCACCATGATGGAGACCGGGTACGACATCCTCTTTTTCTGGGTAGCGCGCATGATCATGATGGGGTTGGAATTCACTGAAGATATCCCCTTTAGCGAGATCTACCTGCACGGCCTGATCCGCGATGAGCATGGCAAGAAGATGTCCAAATCCTATGGCAATGTGATCGATCCGCTCGAAGTCATGGATGAATTGGGCACCGATGCCCTGCGCTTTACTCTGCTCGTTGGATCGACGCCCGGCAATGATATGAATTTAAGCCTGAAGAAGGTGGAAGCCAACCGCAATTTCGCAAATAAGATGTGGAATGCTACGCGGTTTGTCTTGGGCAGCCTCGAGGAGATTCCTGATCCCTCGCAGGAGAAGCTGGACTGGACCTTGGCTGATTCCTGGATTTGGGCGCGGCAGCGCTCTCTGAGAGAATCTGTAAAGCGCCTCTTCGAGAATTTTCAATATGGCGAAGCGGGTCGTCAAATTTATGACTTCTTCTGGAATGAATTCGCCGACTGGTATCTGGAGATCGCCAAATTGCAATTGGCCGAGGGCGGCGCCCGAGCATACACAACCGGTCAAGCATTGGCAGCCGTCTTAGACACCTGTTTGCGCTTGCTGCACCCCTTCACGCCCTTTGTCACCGAAGAGCTTTGGGGTCACCTGAGACAAGCCGTGCTCGATTCACCCCTTGCATTGGCGGCAGAGGATTGGCCCGAAATGTTGATCATGGCCTCCTGGCCAGAACCTGAAGATTCAGAAGGCTGGGAAGACAAAACCGTCATTGACTTTACTTTGGTGCAAGACGTAGTGCGCGCCATCCGCAATCTGCGGGCTGAGAAAAACGTTAAACCCGGCACGCGCATCCCAGCAATTTTTGCCGCGGGTGAAGCTACTTCGATCATCGAAGCCCAGGCTGAAACCATCGCTGCGCTGGGCAAATTGGACGTGGAAGGACTTTCCATCCAGAAATCTCTTCCTGACAAACCTGAAGATCACATCGCCCTAGTTGTCGGTCCAGTGGAGATCTACCTCCCATTGGCAGGTCTGGTCGATCTAGAAGAGGAGCGCAGCCGTCTAGAGAAAGAACTGGCCGAGGCCCAAACACAGATCGAGCGCCTGGAGAAACTGCTTGACAGTCCTTTCGCAGAGAAAGCCCCTGAGAAAGTGGTCCAGGTCGAGCGTGATAAATTGGCTGGCTTCAATGAGACATCGAAAAAACTTAGCGAGCAAATAGCTAATTTGAGCTAACTCAATCTTCAGTTCTGTCGATCTGCAGACGTGATTCGCATGGACTGGGGTGGCGAGCGGGCGCATGGATTCCCCCTGCTCACGCAAAAAAAATAAGACTGCCAAAATGGCAGTCTTATTTTTTGATAACAAAACTTGATGTTAGAAGAACTTCTTAACCAAGTGGTAAGCCAGGGAGGTGAAGAGAACGTATCCTAAGAAGGTAACTGCACCACTCGCCAGGGCTGAAACATAGGGGCCGAGGAAAATGAACTCGCCGAACACCCCAGCTACAGCCGCCAAGGCCAGGTAGCGAATACCGCGGTTGACAACATCATCTGTGTCAGCGTAGAAGAGACCCGCCAAGACACCTAGGATCATCAAGACCCAGGTCAACCAGTCGGCAGAGAAAGCCAGCAGGGCTGCTAGCATCGCTACCACGATACCCACAATGTAAAACCACTTCGCAAATTTATCCATCGTATTCTCCTTATACTTGTGATAGGAATGGTTTCACTCACTAAAACACAATATTAAGTATATGGATACGCGAACAAATAATTGGGTTCGTAAATATTTTTGAGCAACAATGTTCATTGCCGTCGCAAGCGCGAGAAAGTTCGGGCAACAATTTTCTCACGCAATTCCACCAGCTCTGGGAATTCGTAGAAGAAGAGCACTTTCCGTTCGGAAACAGTATCACCCTGGGGTTTGGGTTGCAGCACAAAGTGAGTCCAGGATTCAGCAATGTCTTCTCCGGGATTGGTGGCGGCATAATCTGTTACAAATTGATCTTGATGAGAATAATAAAATTCATCTAACATCTCATAATACTCATCATCATCTTCAATGTAGTTGATCTCCTCCCACTCATCATAGATCTCAACCCAGAATCGCTGAAAGAAGAGATTGATATAGGAATTTTTCAGGCTGCAGCCCTCTCCGGGGAAGTATTGCGGGCAAGCTGAGACAGCATCTTCATACAGCGCGTCATTTTCTGGGTCTTCGAAGAGATCTTCATCGGGGTCGACCTGCTGGGCGTTGAGAGTCAGCAAATGGCCAAACTCGTGGATCAAGGTATAGGTCAATTCTTGCGGATTTTCCGCATCTACGATGTCGACTGCCAAAACCCATTTCTTTGGGTCATCGAAATCCTGCTCGACAGCAGCCATAACTTCCTCAGGGCCGTCTGTGAAGATCACAAAACTGGTCAGGTTGGCACGGTGCGCTGGCGGGATCAGGTTGGCATAATAAACCCAGATCTTCTGATGTGTATCGGCAACTTCCTGATAGGCTAGTAGATCATCGGTCACAGAGGCCTCTTCGGGGTTGATGATCAAATTGCCATCGATTTCATAGGTAATAATCGCATTTTCGGCTGTCGAATCGAAATCTTCGAAATCCCCTTCGAGGGAAACCAGCACATCATCGACCAGATCGAAGAAAAGGTTCAATAGGTCATCATCATAATATTCTTCATCGATGTAGCAGAGTTTGTCTTCGAAGTCATAATATTCGTCTTCGTAGCAATCTTCGGGACGTTCGGAGTAGGCATACGCTTCGTCATTCCACCAATAGGAAATATCTTCCCAAAACCAGTAAACCAGACCCCCCGCAATGAGCAAAACTATCACCAAACAACCGCTAAATATTTTTTTCATATTACTCCTATCAATGTCGGTGTCATCCCGAGTGAGTTGGAGAAACTCTTCTACCAACAGAAATTAGAGATTCTGCGTTGCCGCCTCGCCAAAGGCGCGCCTACGGCGAGCGGCTTCTCAGAATGACTAGTTTAGGAATTACGCAGTTCAGCGAGAAAATGGCTGGGAGTAGGGGGTGGGGGCAACGCCCCCACC
>CAYTKR010000222.1:0-4832 GCA_964438295.1 uncultured Anaerolineales bacterium | reverse complement strand
GAGCCAGGATCAAACTCTCCGCATAAAAATCGCATCCGAAGATGCGGGATTTACTAGAGACTTACTTGAAATTGACTAGGCTTTTTGCTTGCTGTCACTCTTCAGTTGTCAAGGTTCTATGTCGTTAGACAAGGGTTGAGTATATCAATGCTGATCCAACTTGTCAAGGGCTCCATGAGACACAAAAATAGCGCCGACATCCTTTCTTCGATATCGGCCTGTTGGAGCGCCTATTCAGATTTTAGCGATCTGCTTTTTAGTGCTAGATCTCGTTATTTATTTACAACGGTGGGGAATTATACAGATAAAAAAATGCTTGTCAAGGGTTTTTTCAACCAATTTTGAATATTCGTTCAAATTGGCCCTGTTTTAAGGCTATTCCATGCTTTGACGGCCCGCCAAAGCCCTCAAGAGTGTGTTTTGATCAGCATATTCAAGATCGCCACCCATCGGTAAACCGCGCGCCAACCGAGTTACTTGGACATCGAAACTTTCTAATTGACTCCTCAAATACATGGCCGTCGCATCCCCTTCCATACTGGGATTAGTCGCCAAGATGATTTCGCGCACTTTCCCGCTACCCAATCGCATCATCAACTCACGCACTTTTAAATCCTCTGGGCCAACACCATCGATGGGTGAAAGTGCACCATGCAGTACATGAAAGACCCCTTTATACCCGCCTGTTTTTTCGATCGCTAACACATCCAGAGGTTCTTCAACCACACAAAGGGTGCCGTAGTCTCGTTCATCATTTGCGCAAATAACACATTCCACGCGTCCCGCATCCGTGATATTGAAACAAGTCTGGCAAAATGCCGTCCCAGATTTCAATGAATCCAACGCCTGCGCTAAATCCAGCGATAGATTCTCTGGGGAACGCAACAAAAAAAATGTCAGCCGTGAAGCCGTCTTGGGGCCAACGCCGGGCAAACGCGAAAAAGCTTCGATCAAGTTCTGGATAGGGGCTGGGAGGGACATATTTAAAAGCTGTGCTTTAGTTAGTGTATTAGAAGGGCAAGCCGCCAGTTAGCGGGCCAAGCCGCTCCGCAGCCAGCTCGCGCGATTGCTCCATTGCACTGTTTATCGCCGAAAGGATCAAATCCTGTAACATTTCAACGTCCGCATCTTCGAGGATGACTGGGTCGATCTCGATGGTTTGAACCTGTTGATCCCCAGTAACAGTCACCTTGACAACACCACCACCAGCGGTAGCCGTAATGGTTTCCTCAGCCAGAGTATCTTGCGCCGCCAACAACTGCTCTTGCAATTGTTGAATTTGTTTCATCATACCGCCCCCACCCATCGGGGGTCGCGGTTGTTTATTTCGTTTTGCCATATATCCTCCAGTTTCAGTTATTGAACATCGACAATCTTGCCGCCCAGGTCGCGTAACGCCGTGGCCACCATACCATCCTGGTCAATATCTGGGGGCAATTCGCCCCCCTGAGCAACAATGCACAGCACCGGCATCGTTTTGCCAATGACTTGCTCCATGGCTGCCAGAAAAGTATCGAGATTCCCTTCCGACTCCATTTTCGATTTCGCAAATTCACCATTGAAACCCAATACCAGGGCATTTCCTTTGACCCCCAGTGGCCGGCAGGAATTGAGCAATGCCTGTGTCTGAGGGTTCTTTTCTCGGACGATTTGTAGGATTTTCTCCCAGTTTGTGGCCACATTTTGGGGCAGAGACTCTGTCACCGGTTTGGATTCGGTGGAATCCGTTTTTTTGGCAGAGTTAGGTTTGGGATCTGCTGCCACTTCGACAGGGTGCTCAGCAACCCCCTTTGGGGTGGGTTGTGACTCTGGAGCTGGTTCTGCATCCAAAGAAATAGTTAGTGATTCAACAAAAGCCATCTCCAATGGCAATGCTGGCTGCCAGGCATTCCGGCCCTCATGGGCAGCGTGATTGAAATTGCGGATGGTGGCTAATAATTCGGGTATCTGGAAAACCTGCGCATGTTCGGCCATCCGAGAGCGCATATCCGAAGTGACATCAACCTGATCGGCGTTGCCCATGCGGACGAGCAATAAGTTGCGTAGATAATTCACAACCTGACGAGCAAACTGTCGCGGGTCGCTGCCCCCATCCATTATTCGGTGAATATGGTCTAGTCCCGCTGCAGAATCGTTTTCAAGGAGCGCATCAATGATCTGCAACACCGCCTCGTTGGTTGCAGTCCCCAACACAGACTGAGCCATTTCCAGTGTGATCTCTTGGGAGGTCGCAGCTAATTGGTCGAGCAACGAAACAGCATCCCGCAGACTGCCGGTAGCCTGCCGGGCAATAAGCGAGAGAGCTTCTGTATCGATGATCAGATCCTCGATCAACGAAACATCTTTCAAATGAGCGACAATATCATTTACTGGAATACTACGAAATTCGTGGCGCTGGCAGCGTGAAAGCACCGTCGCTGGGATCTTATGGATTTCCGTTGTGGCCAATACGAAGATGGCATGTCCAGGTGGCTCTTCTAAGGTTTTCAACAAAGCATTGAAAGCTGCCGTGGAGAGCATGTGCACTTCGTCAATGATATATACTTTATAGCGAGCCTGGTTGGGAGAGAAATTGATCTTATCGCGCAGATCACGCACATCATCGACGCTGGTGTTTGAAGCAGCATCGATTTCGATCAGATCCAGAAAACGCCCCTGATTGACAGCTTCACAATGCTCACACTGGTTGCATGGTCTGTCAGCCATTTCATCAGCCAGACAATTGACCGCCTTCGCCAGCAACCTTGCCGTACTCGTTTTGCCTGTCCCACGCGGACCGGCGAATAGGTAAGCGTGTGCGACACGATCAGCACCCACTGCATTATGCAGAGTGGTGATGATATGTTCTTGACCAACAACTTGATCCCACCTTTGGGGGCGCCATTTACGATAATATGCTTGAGTCATGATTCAGTAACCAGTATTCAGCGATGAGTAAACAGTGGTTGAAGTGTATCACGAGGGGAGAAGATGGGTCAATCAGTGCTGGTTGTAACTCGGCCGATCTCCCCCACAGCATTGATTTGGCTGCGCTGGAACTGCTCTGAAGGCACTTCCAGGTTATAGTTGAATATGCGCTTGTTGAGATCCGCGATCTTGCTTCGAAAGTCATTTTGAGCGCGTTTCCATTCCCTCTCACTGAAAAGAATTTCATCTTCCTGAACCAGAGAGCTTTGGTACCAATCCCAGGTGCGCTTCAGATTCCTTCGAGCAGACTCAAGGTCAGCTTCGATTTGCTGGCGTTTCTCGATCCAGGGGAGGGTGTAACCGCTGGATCGGATCGCCTGGAAGGCTAAACGCCACGCAGGGTCTTCGTGGGGGTTGACAGACAAATCAAGTGGTTGGCCTTTGCCAGGCAAGTTCTCAAACTGTCCTTCTTCTATGGCCCGTCGGATCTGTTCATCAATAGCGTGTTGGTATTTTTTCATTTTTAGGGTATTTGGTATGTAGACTGAACACCGCCGGCTGCATCATAGAGCGTCACGATTTCACCGCTAGTCCAAACTGGATCAGTAAGGCCCCAGAACAGCTCCAGGGGGTTGTCCAGACCAGAGCGAGTATTAACCATGATCTGCCCGTTCTCATACAGAGTCGCTTGAGGGAAGGTATAGATATTGCCATTCTCATCATGCAATTGCCAGCCAGCCAAAGCATGCTTGCCGCCCCCAGATTCCCCTAAAATCAAACGCTCAGTGTTCAAGTCACTTACTCCCACTACAGCGACGATCTCAATTTGACCAACGGCCAGGCTCGATGCCTGCTCCGGCACAGATGTTGGCGGAACCTGTTCGGGAGGGGCACCTTGTTCGGGCACATAAATCACCTGCCCCGCGGCAAGTGCATCCGGATCAGTCATACCATTGATCTCCATCAGCTCTTCGACTGTGACATCATATTCCAGGGCAATATCACCTAGGGTTTCCCCTGAACGGACTTGATGGACCTGCAATGGAATTGTTGGGCGAGGAGTCGGCTCCAAAGGTTGATTCACACGAGTAGGTGCAGCAGTTGGTATCACGACTTCTGCCACAGTGCGCTCATAGGCATCCCGTTGGGCGCGGTCCCACATAGAAATTACAACGACCGTTGTAACCGCTGAGACGATCACATTGATTAGCAAGTAAAGTATTAGACGTTTCCATTGCATGAGGCAACCTGCCTAGAGATTTGAAGGCATTGACGGGCTAATGGCCTGCCGCTACAATCGATGCCACTACCGAATACTATAAACTCCGCTCCATATTATAAAACACTTCAGATGCCATATCTAATTGATGGACATAATCTAATCCCAAAAGTTGACGGGCTCAGCATCTCAAGCATAGATGACGAAATTCAACTTATTAAAAGGTTGCAAGTTTTCCACCAGCAAACCGGCAAGAAAATCGAAGTCTATTTCGATAACGCCCCTCCTGGATACAACCGCACGCAACGCTTTGGGGCAGTGAGCGCGCATTTTGTCCGAGAGGGGAGTACCGCGGATGCCGCAATCCAACATCGCCTGGAGGGGCTTGGCCGCGCCGCAAGCACCTGGACTGTAGTCAGTTCCGATCGTCAAATACAAGCTGCAGCCCGAGGGGTTCACGCCCGCATTGTCAGCTCGGAAAAATTCGCCAGCGAATTGACCGAAAACAAATCTGAAAGAACAATGGGAATCGAAGAAAACGCGGAGGTAAATCTTAGCCCTGCCGAAGTCGAGGATTGGCTGCGTTTATTTAATAACAAGGGAGAGAAAGGCAATCGAGACTAGCGCAATCCCCAATCTTCGACAATTTACCTGAGCAGTGTGCATAAATGAAATGACATAGTCGATGAGATGGTAAAACCTACTG
>CAYTKR010000221.1:0-5051 GCA_964438295.1 uncultured Anaerolineales bacterium | reverse complement strand
ATTCCCAGCAAACTACACTTCAAGTGCGTAACTCCTGAGAATATTGCATACCTGTGAAGGGTTCGGGAGTTGATATTGGGGAGCGAAAAGTCTCAGAATATTCTACATGGAAAAGATTACCGAATGATTAACCTTTTTGGGAATTGGATTCAATAAGACTTAGGTGATCAGAACCTAATTTTCAAATAATTAACCTTATCCCGGATACTACCAACAGTACCAAAATGATTTGGCGAAAGCGCTGCACGTTGATCCATTTGCCCAGGTAGATTCCACCAATCACGGCCAACAGCATCCCAGGGATTGACCAGAGAGAGGCTTCCCAAAAGGCTGGGCCAATATTGCCATCGACCCAGTGGGAAATGAGGATGAAAATATTCGTCACCAGGAAGAAGCCCTGCAGGTTGCTGCGGAAGGCGTTGGGGGGCCAACCCCGAAAGGCGGCAAAAATGACGATGATCGGCCCACTAATATTGAACGCACCCCCCGTTACCCCAGAGATAAATCCAAAGAGATAAGCCCAACCGGGATGTTGAAGTGCTGGCAGCGATGGTTTGAAGATCGAGTAGAGTGCAAACGCCAGCACAATGATGCCCAAGGCGATTTGAGCGACCTGGACGTCTACGGCCCTGAGGGCAAACACGCCCACTGGCACACCCAAGATTGCCGGTAACAACAAATTGGCCACAGCTCGCACATTGAAATCTTCACGGTAATTTAGTAGGACTAGAATGGAAGTGAGCAATCCAACAAAGGCTGAGACAGGTGTGGCCACTCTGACTCCCAGCCATTCGACCATGAACGGCATATTGATCAGCGGAGCACCGAAACCAGCTACGGTTTGAGAAAGAGTTGCCAGGAAATTGATCAGCGCAAGTTTCAGAGCGAGTATCATATCTCAATCGGCTGATTTCACAGGGAATGGAATCATGGCCCATAGTGCTGCCAGGGCGACCAGTCCAAATGAAATCCAAATCGCAATAGAGACCTGGCCTGCATCCGGAAATTTTACCCCTATTCCCGCTAAAGCCCAAAGCAAAACTGCCAAATAGGCCACATCTCCACGACGGAGACTCATCGCCCAACCCAGCATTGCTACTACAGCCAAAATGATGATCATCCAGATCTCGTCGGAAATCCCAAATTGACCCCATTTGAAGAAATCCAACACATCACTGGTATTGACGATAGTCGCTACAGAGATCCAGCCCAAATAGATGCTGAAGGGTAGGCGTATGACCCATTTGTCGACCGCATCTACTTGAGTTTGGCCAATATCCAATCCCTGATAGATCATCAATAGTGAGATCAATAGCGCGACCATCAAAACTAGGGTAAGGGCGAAGATCTGATAGTGCCAGGCGAAAATCCAGGCCGCGTTGGCGAGATTTGCCAGCACGACCCACCAACCGATCTTTTCCAGGCGGGGGTCCTCTTGTTGAGCCGGCAAGGCCTGATAGATCGTGAAGGCGATCAGGCCGAGGTAGATCAATCCCCATATCGAGAAGACGTATCCAGCAGGCACAAAGTAGGTATTAAATCGATCCGAGATCTCCCCTGTGGTTACGCCGTTAATAGGCAGCGAATTCGCTAATCCGTTCACGGACAGAGTCACCAGTGTGGTCAAAATGATAATAATTTGACGTGAGTTTATTTTCATGGTTTCTCTCCTTTTTTCATCATCATGCTACCATGTAGAGCGACGTTGTAGTCTCGGCCAAATCATGGTTTAAATCTAAGGTGCCCCAAAAAGTTGAGTCACTTTTTGCTGCCGATAATCGAAAATCGATTCTAAACGTGGGCTAACCCACAGCGCGTGGGCGATGTCACCAAGAACTCCAAAGGGTAATTGGTATGTGACTAGATCTTGTATCTGAGTCCCATTCTCTAGCGGCTCAAAGTTGTGCTCATGATACCAGAACGCGTAAGGACCAACACGCTGTTCGTCTACAAAATACGATCTCTCTACGACATGTGCGATCTCAGTTAGCCAGCGTGATTTTATCACGGGCATGAACTGCACGCGGTATTCGATCAGCTGTCCCTGGCACATCTCACCTTCGCCGCCCTGTATGATCTCGAAATGCATGTCTGGTGGGGTCATTTCATTCAAGTTTGCGGGTGTGGCAAAGTAGGCCCAAACTTCATCGAGCGGGGCGGGGACAAATTGCTTGCGTTCCAATCGGTGGATCATAGTGTGTATTCCCTTATGGTTTATTCCAATCATATCGTGAACGCACAAATAAGTCAATAATACATGGACAATATATGTACATTCTTTCGTCTGGTGATCTCAAGATAGGGGTAGAGGGGGTATTTCAAATACCCCCTCTACCCTCCAATTCTGACGGTTTCTTTGGGAAATTCTAGAGATACTCTGATTACACCGTAAACTAAATATGTGCATATTTTGCTGTGGCCGGTCTGCCGACCGAGTCACTCCGGCACGGTCAGGAGACCAGCCATAGCTCAAAAAGCAAAAATTTTGATACTTAGTTTACAGTGTACTGAACCTTTTTCCCAAAATACCCTATAAATTGTTTATAATGTGGAATCAATCTCAAAGAGTTATCCCTGGTAATTTTTGGCTGGCGGAGCAGTGAAACGATATGAAATTCAAAAATTTTGGACGCTACCAGATCATTAAAATGATTGGCGAGGGTGGCATGGCGACGGTTTACAGTGCCTATGATCCCCAGTTTGATCGCAAGGTGGCGATCAAGGTGTTGTCCAAAGAACTGATGAAAGACCCACTATTTATCGAGCGATTTAATCGTGAGGCGCAAACGATTGCCCGCTTGGAACATCCATCCATCGTGCCAGTCTATGATTATGGGGAGCAAAATGGGCAGCCTTATCTTGTGATGCGTCTTATGACCGGCGGAACATTGCGTGAATATCTTAAAAGAAATGGACCTCTGTCGATCCAACAGGCTACCGATTTGCTAGCCCGTTTAGCGCCCGCTTTGGACAAAGCTCATGCAGTGGGGATTATTCATCGTGACATCAAGCCGGCCAATATTCTGTTTGACGCAGACGAGAATCCCTATTTGTCAGATTTTGGGATTGTCAAGTTGGCTTTTTCAGATAAGACTCTCACGGGAACTGCGGATACGATTGGCACGCCGGCCTATATGAGCCCGGAGCAAGCACGCACCCAGAAGGACCTCGATGGTCGCAGTGATGTTTACTCTTTAGCGGTTATCCTGTTCGAGATGCTCACAGGGGAGCAACCCTATAAAGCGGACACACCAGTTGGTATGGTTGTTGCCCATATTCAAGACCCGATCCCCCACATTGTTGAAAAACGTGGCGATTTGCCTACCTTTGCACAACGAGTAATCGACAAGGGATTGGCTAAGGAACGCGAAAATCGCTTTGGTTCATCCCGAGAACTGGTGGATGCCTTGCGATTGTTAGCGACAAAGATCGAAGAAGGTGGGGCAGGAACCATCGATGCGGTCATTACTGAAATGGTAGAGGAGAATCGTTATCGACCCGATGCCAGGCCTGCACCTGAGCTAAAGCCTTCAACAAAGCCCCATTCGGCCTTTCCTTTCGTGTTGGTGGCTGGTGGATTGGTTTTGTTCATTGGCGTGATATTCGTCTGCGTGACCGTATATTGGTATGCCAGTCGTTCTCCAGCCCAGGAGGAAATTACATCTGAGCAAATCCAAACGCAAATAGTTGCTACAGCTTCCGCATCTGCCGGTCAGGCTGACGCACCCACCCCCACGAGCGTTCCGGTAATCCAAGCATTTCTCACAGATACCCCCGTTCCACCCGCGACTCAAACACCGGTTCTAATTCCTACGGATGCACCAGTACTTCCCAGAATTAATAATTTTATGGCTTGTCCGGGCACATGTGATGGAGCCAATTCATCTCGATCGTTTGCTGAGGCAATCAAAGTGATCGACGTGCAATGGGATTACGAAAACATTCCTTATGGTGCTACGTACGAACGAATCTGGAGCATGGATGGCAGGGAATGGGCCAGATATGCTTGCACCTGGACAGGCACAAGCAGCGGAACCGAAACTCAAGTGACACTATCTGAGCCTGATGGATTGCACTCTGGGACCTGGCAAGTGCAGATTTTGGTCGATGAAGTAATGCTTTTGAGCGAAGAAATAACGGTCCTGGGGAATTGGACATTTTGGGAACCTGGAGGATATTTCGATAGTTGTTATGGGAAGAGGTAAGGGTGCAATGTGAGAAACTTTTCCCCGTATGGAACTAAATCCGAGTGACGTGACAGGATCATCCTTTCGAATTCATTCTCTTTCTCATCCCCGATTGGATATTTTGGCCTGAAGAATAGCTCAATGATGATCAGACCGGTGGTAATGTTGAAAAATAGTACAAACGCCTAACCAAAAATGAACTATATTTGCTACAATGGTACTGCAGTACCAAAAATATATCCTTCGAAACACAAACATCATCATCCAATGTAAGAATAGAGCGAATATTTATGCGACAAGAATTTAGTTGCCCACAGATGGCCACTCAGAGAGGCGAGAAAATTGCTGTCGATCATCCCTACCAGCGAGCATTTTGCAGGGTATTAGATAAGCCAATTAAGCTAACTATTCGGCAGCAGTTGATATTTTGCATAGGGAACTATCAGGGATGTTTAGTGTATCATTCGGCAGCTAAATTGAATTGTGTTTCATTTGAACAAGTCCATTGACAGATTGGGCCCACAAACGCAAATCGAAATGTTCGATGAAAGGTGCGTTCGCATGCGCACTAAAATCGCCAAATGCCCCCAGAGCATAGTGACTGGGGGCATTTTCCTATCTAGGGTGACTTAGCCGTAAAGCTTACCCAGATAGAGAGCTTCTCGCACACTCGGATCCCGAGAGCGAAAAAAACTCCTCGAATTCACGAGGAGTTATACACGCACCCGGATCCCGAAGGGTGCATCTTGGCGCACCCGGATCCCGAAGGGTGCATCTTGGCGCACCCGGATCCCGAAGGGTGCATCTTGGCGCACCCGGAGGGACTCGAACCCCCAACCTACTGATTCGAAGTCAGGCGCTCTA
>CAYTKR010000220.1:0-5055 GCA_964438295.1 uncultured Anaerolineales bacterium | reverse complement strand
TATCTACATCAGGCGCTCCCGGTGCGACTCGAACGCACAACCGTCGGATTAGAAGTCCGGTGCTCTATCCATTGAGCTACGGGAGCAATGTGCGAGAGAGCGGGTTCTTTTTACACACTAACACTCTGGGCAAGGTCGCAGACCTTTATACACCCTCACTCCCGAAAGAGTTCGCAATATCGTTTGGGCTGGTCGATTGAGTTTTTCTCCCAATTCTCTGGGAGTCAAGTGCATATTGCCATTGGCCAGAAAAAGCCTGAAAATGGATTCGACCATCGATGTTCGAGCAGTGATGAATTCCTCGGTTTGCGCACAATGACTGATCAGGATATGTTGCAAGCCATCCACACGCTGCACTTCAGCAGTCACGGGATCGACCCAATCAACTTTATCATCACTTTTCAAATCGGCAAACTTCTCCTGATGCTCTGAGCAAAGAGAGCTGCGCAAATGCACGCGCCACTCGCGGTCATTCTGACTCCACCAATCGAAATCGATATGAAAAGGAGTATCTAATGTCGGCGTGACGAGGCTGTAGCGTTTGATTTCAGTCACATCGATCTCCAAGTAGCCTGACTATACTTTCTCTCTACGCGCTGGCAGAATCATCGAACCGGAAGTGAAGATCGCCCACATGAACAAACCATGGTCGAGAGTCCAATAAAGCCATGATCGGGCCAGGGGGAACACGTCGGACCAGGTTGACAGCGGCATACAATTCAGTCAAGTGCACATGATTCTGAGGATTCAGTTTCGTGAGCTCACGGGCAATATCAGCAACTACACGCTCAAATGGAGGTGGTTGTTTTCTTCGCTGAGCCCACACGTTGTCCATAGCATTGACGTCAGGGACCATGATCCCCATGCGCTCATCATAGGTGGCCGAGACAACTTGCTTCAGTGTAGCAAAAACCACACCGCCATCGGCACCCACAAGTACGGTTCGTACCCAATCACGGCGAGAACGTTGAGCTTCTACTTTGACGATTACTTCACCAGGTCGTTTCCCGCGCTTTACTAGCAATGAACTTCCAGGCATCAGTTCGTACTGTCGGTACAAATTATCAAGTCCCGTTACATAGTTACCGTCACGTACTACCCATCCAGGGAATTTTTCTCCACTCTCACCATCTACAAGCGTAAAAAGAATACGGGGAGCATCATAAGCTGTAGGAAAGAACGATCGTATACGATGGGTCAATGGCAGTGCACCAACACGCCAATGTGGATAGAGCAACTGTATGGTTACTTCTTCATCGGCCAACGCTGGTGTTCCCATAGGGGTCAATTCATCATCAAGTCGTACCTCGAGGTCGAGCATCTCTGGAGAGAGGATCTCGCGATCATATTCCACTTCACGATAACGTAATTGTTCGGGAATTTCACGAACACTCTCGGGTTCCAGGCGTTGCAAATACCACCACACCTGACCGGCAGGTCCAACTTCATCGAAGCGGGGGTCATCTTGAAGAGCCAGATCTAGAGAAAACTCCACCAGTTTGGGGTTCTCATTGGATGGCAGTTCTACTTGTTCAATCAAAGAAGAAGTAGGCACTGGTCCGCCGCCAGACATATCCAGCACAGCTTCAGCCAAATTCAAATGCCCAGTATTGACATCTACTAACAGCGCCCTGGGGAACCAGCGGCCTGCTATATAGACAAAATCATCATTCTCGATTAGGCCCTGCTCCAAACGCTTAGCTAGGATATCTTCATACGCATCCAAAATGGATTGAGCAGAGGGGCCTTCTTCTTCTTCAACACGTTCGTAAGGATTATTTAACGCATGGTCTGCAAGGCCGGCTGCAAATTCGCGCTCCTCACCGTTCTCAAATTGCACCTGAATAACAGAAAAATCTCCCAGATCTGGGTTGTGCCCAGCCCTTATTCCAATCACCTCGGCTTCACGCCAATCTAAAGACGGGAAAACTATCTTTTGTCCAGATACATACTGCTCCTGAGGCAAAAATACACTGCCTCCTGCCAAACGCTTTTCTTCAACCTGTTTTTGCTCCCGAATAATTCGATCTTCCACAAGTGCGACAATCAACTCTTGCGGAGTGAGCGGAGTTTCCGTATCAAGCAAATGAGCGTACAGGAATTCTATATCGTCTTCTTGGAGTTCAAAGTCCTCCCAATAGTCTTCCTTCAATGATATTGTTGCCAGAACCATATATGCCTCAACTTACAATTAAATATTTCGCCGCTTAAAGTGCAAATTGCATTTTTAAGCGGCTACTATTATACTCTACCCTGAAGGGCTAACAAGTAGGTTCTCTAGGGATTTAATGGAGATACCCCTGGATTTCGGAGTGGCCCACGGCGATTCCGAGCGAGCCAACAAGGACTAAGTCAAGGTTCCTTTGGGATATGCCAGTGATTACCTAGAAAGCCAAGTCAATCAATCAGTCTTGGCACCAATGGATTTCTTATCGTTTATAAACCTTTTGGAGAATGATATATGGGCAAGAAAAAATGGGTCGTAGTATCGAAAGTTCCCGGTGAATTGCAGGCGGAACTATTGCGCGGTTTGTTAGAAGCTCAGGAGATCGAGGTGTACTTAGCTATCGAAGGTGCCGCCAGAGCGATAGGCATCACCGCCGGACCGTTGGGTGAAGTTGACATCATGGTTCCTGAAGAACAGCTCGAAGATGCTCAGGAAATCATCAAGAGCTTTCACGCTGGAGAATTCGAGTGACGTGCTAGGGATATTCTTGGAAGAACCAGTACTGAGGGTCAACTTGAACGCCCCCGACAATGATCTCCCAGTGTAAATGGGGGCCGGTGACCCGACCCGTCTCACCAACCAACCCAATCACTTGCCCTGTCTCAACCCAAGCCCCCTCAGAAACGGCAATTTCAGATTGATGTGCGTACGCTGAATACACGCCCCGGCCATGGTCGATCACAGTCGCGTTTCCTCGAACAGTTAACGGCCCCGTGAAAACTACCTTACCCGGCGCAGGAGCATAAATCTCCACGCCTGGCCGGCCGCAAAAATCTAAACCCGAGTGAAAGTAGTAATATCCGCTTTGGTTATAAGAACGCCGATTCCCAAACACTGATGGAAAACAATCACTGAGTGATTCCGGTACCGGACTTTGAAATAAACCATCCCAAAACTTTTCTGTAGTTACCGGTGCAACAACATCGAACCATAGCTCATTCTCGGTTTCGTTATTTTGAATATCAGTTGTTTCAGAATCTACGACCAAGGGTGGATCGAATAGGTAGTCCCCATCCTGAACGAACACATTCTGTGAAAAGCTCAACGGAGTACCGTCGATTGTCGCCCCTTCCAGGGTAATTGGATAGGCGCCTGGTTCCAACATGGCGTGGATACCTTGGAGTGCAACAAAACTACCTTCCGCAGATTGAAAGAAATTCAAGGGGCGATCGTGGAATTTGCCCTCCAGAGATATCACTTGTGGCGCATTCACATCAATAACCAGGGTGTGTCCTTGGATCAGGGGAAAAGGATTGACTTCCAGTCCGTCAACAAACTCAGGCAGCGCGCCTAGCACAGGCAAATCATCACTCGTAAGGTACAGGTTCTCTCCAGGCAGAAGATCCCACGACCCGCGCATTTGATTATCCTTCATGAGGGTCCACGGACTACTCCCGCGCCTGATCGCTGTTTCCATCAAAGATTGCTCTGCCCCTAAGGTAGCCCGCCCCCCCATCGCAGTCTGCTCATCCCCTTCCTGTTCTATGACGATCAACTGCGAACCAGCATAGGCATCTGCCGGACTCGTGAACCGATTCAAACGCAGTAAGGCTTCTCGGGGCATATGATAACGATGGCTCAGGCTGTCGATATTTTCACCCACAGGCACAGTTTGGAACGCCAAAACACCGCTCAGCCCCTCGAAACCGGGGATCACTAATCGAGCACCGATTGAAAGCTGCCCAGGATCTGCAATACCATTTGTATCGGCCAAGTCGTCCATTGAGATGCCAAAACGTGCCGCAATCCCCCACAGCGAATCCCCAGCTTGAACAACATAAACAGGACCATCCGCTTGATTTTCTTGCGCGCTTACAGGTTGAAATCCCCCAATGATCAATACACTAATAAAAACGCTAATTAACGCTCGTTTCATCGAATTCAATCTGGTCTCCAACTTTAAAGTACTGCTGCCAAACCGGAGAAAGTTCCAAGATATATTTGGCTGGTGCTTTGGGCACATAGATCGGACGCCAGCGGAGCGCATGGCAAATATCTACGACTTGCTTCTTATCGTTCAACCACACTGCAGTGATATCCATCCACATGAATAGCATGTGGATGGCAGCTTCCCATCGACTTTCACGACCCTGTACCAATAGCAAGCCGTATCCCTTATCCAGAGAACGTTGGAACGTGAGCCCACGTAACTGACAAAGAAAGGATTCACAATAATCTGCCACCAATGCAGGAAAATCGGAATGGCTGAGATTTCGAATTTTTACCTTGCGCATCAAACATTCATATCATAAAGAGGGGACGACTTGTGCGCTCGCTGTAATTCGGTCGCGCCCGAGGTCGTCCCTCCAGGTGAGAATACTAAAAATGTCGTTTTCGATTCAGGCTTCTTGTTTTTCGAGGTATTTCTCCACACTCTCGACGAGGTCTTCAGGTTTGAAAGGCTTGGTAATGTAATCTTCAACTTTTGCAATGTGAAGGCCAAGTACCCGATCGATATTTTGTGCCTTGGCAGTGATAACAATCACTGGAATTTCCTTGGTGGGCTCATGATCGCGCATCTTTTGGTAGACCTCCCAACCATCTACATCGGGCATCATCAGATCGAGCAATACCAAATCTGGCACCTGGGATTTGATCAGCTCCCACCCTTCCTGACCTCCAGAAGCACCACTAACCTGATACCCCTTTCGCTCGAGGATCAACTTGACCAAGTCGATCATCTCCACGTCGTCTTCTACATAAACAATATGACGACTAGGTTCTACCATGTATGCCTCCAATCAGTACTACTATTGAGTAAAAGTGTACCACAAGCCAGGGCAATCGCATATGAAAGAAAAAGGGTAAAATTCTCCGCTTGTAAGATG
>CAYTKR010000219.1:0-5210 GCA_964438295.1 uncultured Anaerolineales bacterium | reverse complement strand
ATGAGCCCATTCAACATGACAATGGCTTAGTGACCGTGCTCGATAACGAGAAATGATCGAGGCGCTTCTGGTGCTGATCAACGGCAAATTCTTCCAGGGTGCTGGGGCACTGATCCAGGCTTTGCGGAATAAATAGGGTTGCGGGCTTCGCCCGCAACCCTATTTATTCCGGTGGAGCCTTTAATAGATAATTTTTGGTTCATAATTATCCTATAACTGTGTTAAACACGCCTACCCTCCAAAAAATTGGCCACGTGATTTTCTAAATCCAATGGGGGGATCGAAGTTTCAGCAAGCGCTTTTTGCGTCATACTCACGTAAATCAACGGTCCCAACAAGGCGGCAATCGCATGCATTGGGTGCTCTGGTCTGATTACTCCTTCAGATTGATACCTGACTATTAACTTACTAATACTGGCGAAAATATTGAAGGGCGAGCTAAGCAGATCACGCAGTTCAGGATATCGCGGCAACTCCGAAAGCATAATGAAGATAAATTGTCCATGTTTGACAGCCGAATCTTGATACGCTTGAACCACACGTAAAAGATCAACCGAAACATCCCCGGAGTATTGGGTGGCAGTATCAAAATCTGTTTGAGTGATGATTGACGTAACCGCTTGTTTTATGAGTTGTCGTTTGCTGTCGAATTTTCGAAAGAGTGTCACTTCGCTGACATTGGCAGCTTCGGCCATCTGTTTGGTCGTCGCCCTGGCATATCCGCACTCACTGACAACTTGAAGAACGGCCTGAAAAATTTCCTCATTTGCAATTATTTTGGGCATTTGAATCTCCAAAATGGTTCTCCAGGACATGCCGGGTTGCATCTGCCCTCAGCGTTTCCCCGAGCCCCTCAAAAACTGATTTTCGTCATTCTACCATATGTTAGTGTTGACTAACAATAAAATTTGTGCTATATTTTAGTTAGTAATCACTAACATTACCTTTGACAAAAGCTATAAAGTGAAACATCATGGCGAAGATCAAGAGGAGCAAAACATGTCCGTCTTAGCAGAGCTTTATGATGATTTTAAATTCATGATCGAACATCGCAGCCGGCTGATGCCGATCCAGAAAGAACTCGACAAGCTTGCCCCCAAAGCGGGGGATCTGGCTCCCGATTTCACTCTCACAGATAGGCGCGGTGTCGAATCCATCACCCTTTCAGATTTTCGTGGGAAGAAACCTGTCGCCTTAGTATTCGGCAGCTTCACCTGACCGCCCTATGTCAGAGGGACCGTGAGTCTCCTAGAGCTCTACGAACATTATCACAAAGAAGTCGAATTCCTAAGTATATACATTCGTGAAGCCCACCCCATCGACGGCTGGTGGATGGGGCGTCGTCTTACGAAAAGAATCACCCAAAAAATCGCCCCCAAAGCATCCCAGGAACACTACGACCCCAAAACCCTCGAGGAACGCCGGACCGTCGCTGGCGAATGTGAAACTGCATTGCAATATGGAATCCGCACCTATGTCGATGACATGGACGACGTTGTCAACAAGGCCTATGCCGCCTGGCCTACCCGTTTGTATTTGATCGGTTTAGATGGTAAGGTGGTTTATGCGGGTGGTTTGGGACCTTACGATTTCAAGCCCAACAAATTGGAAGCCGCCATCGAAAATTACTTAACAGAAATCCAATGAATTTCAAAACTCGAATATTCAATTTCTTCAAACATAAGGTGCTTAAGCCCCAACTCAACCGGCAGGAGCGCTGGGAGAAAACCGTGTTCGACATCCACAAAGCCACTCGCGGGAGTGAGAATTCTCCGGTTCGATTCAACATCCCCCGGGCGGGAATCGCGCTCGAAGGTGATCACCCTCCCCTGCCGGGATTCCCCAAGTCTGCTCCACAGATGATCGGCAGCATCGTCAATATCCGCAGATCGATCTACGATCTGGAACGTAATCCAGTTCACGGCAGAAAGCACATCGACGCCGACGCTCTAGCCGAACTGCGAGAATTTGCTACATCGGCGGGCGCGGATAAGGTCGGTTTTGCGGATGTGCCCCCGGAGTGGGTCTTCAAAAACCTCGCCATCCGCTACACCCGGGCCATTATGCTGGTGATGGAGATGGACAAAGAGCGCATGGAACTGGCCCCCAACCCAGATACAGCCGTAATGGTTCACGAGACCTACAACCAGTTAGGCCAGATTTCCAACGAGATTGCCGATTGGCTTAGGGAACGCGGCTTCGCCGCTCACGCCGGGCATCCATTAGGTGGCATGGCCCTTTATCCACCGATGGCACAGAGCGCCGGTTTGGGGTGGCGCGGCATCAATGGGCTGGTGATTACGCCCGAATTTGGTCCGCGGGTCCGCCTGGCCGCAGTGTTTACAGAAATCGAGAATTTTCCTGTTTACGAAGGCGACGAACACGCCTGGGTGCTCGATTTCTGCGAATCCTGCAAACGCTGCATCCGCGATTGCCCACCGGATGCCTTCTACAATGAGCCCATTCAACATGACAATGGCTTAGTGACCGTGCTCGATAACGAGAAATGCTTTCCCTATTTTGCGATCTATCACGGCTGTTCCGTGTGCATCAAGGTGTGTCCCTTCAACCAGCAAAGTTATGACAAGATTAAAGAAGGGTACCTGGCCAACAATGGCAGGAAGTTCACATAGATAAATTTCGATATAGCGGTGGGGTATCTATTCGAGCAGGTTAGGATAATCCGCCGGAATTTCCCCGGCATGCCCGTCTGGCAGCGCAATTATTACGAACAGATCATTCAGGGGGATGATGAATTGAACGCCATTCGTGGATATATCCCGGATAATCCATTAAAATGGGAGTTGGATCAGGACAACCCTGAGCCCACAGCAGGTCGAAATTCTCAAGCTGTTGGCGACAGGCGCCAGCAATGCCGAGATCGCTGGGCAGTTGGTCATTTCTGAAACAACAGTAAAAACACATATTCGCAACATATTCATCAGGCTCAATGCCGCCAACCGCACCGAAGCTGTCAGCCGCGGGCTGCCATTGGGCATTATCAAAGCCTGAATTTTCAAAAAAACTATAATTTTATCTACCCACATCCACCGAAAGGATGATGCCCGCATCCACCTTTCGGTGGATATTTTATTTAATCTCAAGGTCAATATTTCGAACGATGGTGGTTGAGGCTCGATTGCGCTACAGTATGGCAGCATTTGTTATGAAGGAAAATCCATGCCAGCCAATCAGGTATTGATCATTTCCCCCAACGAACTCTTCCGCGCCGGCTTGCAGCGTGTCCTTACGCAGGTGCCAGGTATGCATCTGGTAGCTACTGTGGCGACGCAGGCGGAAGCTGTGGAACAGGTAGGTGATCATGAGGTGAATTTGGTCCTGATCGAACAGAATGGAAATCAGGCGGAGCAAGTACTGGAAATATCCCAATTGCTGGGCCTGCCCGGTGAACGCCTGCATGTGATTGCCCTGAGCCTTAAGAGCACGCAGATGAAAAACTACCAGCGCCAGCACATTCCCGGCACCAGCGTGGAAAGTTTTATTAATGCCATTGAAAGCGGGTAACCACAAACGAAGAATCGCTCGAACAAATCCAACCCCTCTGTCCTTCGATAAGCACCCTTTTCAATCCTTGCTACCAAAAAAATTGTCATAATTGTCAATTTGCTGAGGGTACCAGATACCTGCCATAAGAAACTCGGATTATCAATATAGAAACTAAAAGGAGAAGAAACATGTTCAGAAAATCAATCACCCTTATCTTTGCCCTGGGCCTGCTGGCCGGGCTGGCGTTTGGCCTGCCGGGTACGGCCCTGGCAGACTGTCAAGACACCGGCGATGTCCCTGGCGCTAATGGCGGAGATATCGTCACCTGCGACAATGACCCCGGCGCCGACCCCGATGGGTATACGGCAAGCGCTAATAACGACCAGATCACGGTTGAAGCCGGCGCCACCGTAGGGGATGGTACGGGATTTGATGATATCAACGGTGAAGCAGGGGATGATACCATCACCAACAACGGCACATCAAGTTATCTTTATGGCGACGATGGGGAAGACACCATCACCAACAACGGCACATCAAAACAAATTTATGGCGGCGAGGGGGATGACACTATCATTAACAACGGCACAACGGAAAGTGATATTTATGGCGAAGGCGGGGAAGACACCATCACCAACACTAATACCAATGAAGGCCAACTCTCAGGTGGCAATGATAATGACACCATCCTCAACAGCGGCACAAGTGATTTTATTGACGGCGGTCCTGGGGATGACGAAATCACAAACTCCAACAGCGTTACAAAATACGTCAGAGGCGGTGGCGATAATGACACCATTACCCACGGAGGCACCGCAAACTTAATTGAGGGTGATTTTGGCGTTAATGGTGATGCCGCACTCTGTGGGTTTTTGACTTGTGGAGACGACCAGATCGAGAACAGCGGCACTGTAACCACTAACATTGAAGCTGGGCCTGGCGATGATACGGTCACACTATCTGGGGATGATGTCTCTGTTGGCGGTACCATCGATGGCGGCGATGATAATGACACCCTGAACTTCAACATGAGCACAACGGATCAAAACGAATTCGACACCGCCAATACGGCTATCAACACTGCCATTGGCAAGGGCCATGCTGAAAGCAGGTTCGCCTGGAATGGCGGTAATATCACCTGGGTAAACTTCGAAACCTTGATTAACAATCTGACTTTCATCCAGGCGGTTCAGCTAACTATTCCAGCAGATCCAACACCGGCTGCTGACGGCGCAGGTGGAGATGATGGCAGCGGCGGTGGCGAAGATGGCGGCAGTGCTTCTTCCAGCACAGTGTACTCCGACGTCAATGTCTCGGTCAGCCAGGACAGCAGCAATGGCACGCTGTATTTCTTTGGCGAGAATGGCGGTTCCAACCACCTGCTGGCCGCCCTGAGTTCCGCTGATTATGCTGGCGCGGCGGCCGGAGAAGTGCTGGTCACGACCAATGATGCTGACCTGGGCGTGGTGCTGTATGTCGCTAGCCTGGGCAACGGCCAGATCTCGGTGCAGTACTACTCCACCGTGGATGGCTCGCTGCTCAGCAACACGGTGATAACGTTATAAAAGAAGCAGCGCTGGGCCAAAAACAAGCCGCAAGCAGAGATGATCACTCTCTGCTTGCGTTGTATAGCTACTAATTGTGAATGAATAGTATTACAGCGCAAGGTTGGCTGAAAGCCGTGCCAAGCGGCGCTTGCGATG
>CAYTKR010000218.1:0-5251 GCA_964438295.1 uncultured Anaerolineales bacterium | reverse complement strand
ATTGGGACGGTTTGGAAACAGTACGCACCTTCGAAAACGCCGACCACCCCAATGGGAGTCAGCGCCTCATCTATGTACCCGACCTGCAGGGCTGGTCTCTCCCCGCATCATCCTATCTAGCACGTCATCGCGTCCTGCTCGAATTCATCTCGGGCTTCTTAGCATGGTATCTACGGGCCTATTTCCGCTATCGCTGGGCGCGTTGGATCACTGATAGGTTGGGTATCACACAGTGGTTCCTGCAATCACCGCATTTCCGCATTCCCAGTGCAGAAGATCAACGCTCCCTCCTTGATGCCCTGGGCGAAATCCCCAGCCTACGTGTGGAACCCGCCAAGGAACCTGTCTTGATCGAAACCTGGCAGCGTGGGGATGAGTGGCAAATCCATCTGGTCAATTATGGTGACCAACCACAGAAGGTCAGCCTGGCACTTGGGCAGCGTGTAAAAGGAGAGATCATCTCTCCTGATCAAGAGAGTTTCGATTTCGAAGGTAGGAATTTACAATTTGATTTGGACCTCTATGCGATATTGCTATTCACTGAAGGAGGATAGACCATGAAACTCATCCAAACCATCTCCTTGCTAGTTGGGCTGCTCTTCAGCCTGACAGCTTGCGCTCCAGCAGTCGAACCCACCCTGAACTCAGACGAACTCTTGGCCTTCACAGCCGATTTTGAAGAACCCTCTTCCAGCCCCCCTTCGGATACCCCGCAACCCGAACCGCTCGAGGTTACTTCAGCACCAATCGGATTTCTGACTGCGGACCACGAAACAGAGCTAGTTCAGTTGGTCAGCCATGATGGCCAAGTGATCGATGAGTGGGTTTTTCCTGGCTTGAACTATGGACCGCAATCCGAGAGCCAGTTCCATTTCGGCGGCCGCATCGAAGATGGACTTATCGACGCACCTTGCATCTATCTTTCGACTCTCTCCGGAGACCCGCAAATTACCTATCATCGTGATAAAGCGCTGGTTCCACTTCGGAAGATCTCACAGTTGATCTCTCTGGTGGGCGCGCCCAGCACTCCCCAGGTGGCCTTCGCATTTCTCGCCTCCGATAGCCTGCAGAGGCTTCATGAAAGCAAATATCAAGCACCCACCGACTCGTCAGATGAAGCAACCCATGAGCCTGTCTTTGTTCACAGTTGGATTTATGCCGGCTCGCATGAAACTTTAGAGGATGCCCAAGCCATCGTTTCCAGGGCCGACGAAAATGGACTGGTGCTCTATCCCCTGGCATTGAAAATGGAGGAGGATGAGCTGCTAGGTGTATGGTATACGCTTGAACCTCATGGGATATCAGGACTCGGGCCGATCTTCTTCAGAGGCTACAGCCGCCTGTTCTTCACCGACTTGCAATCTGGGCAAACCGATGAAGTTCTGGGCGTGGGCTTTGGCACATTAGCATTATCGCCTGACCAGACAAAAGTGGCTTATGAGCATTCCGGTTCAATTGGGACAGCCATGGTAACAATTTATGACCTCAGCACCGAGAAGAGTTTTTCTGTCGAGGTGCTGCCTCAGACCCATCCTACAGGGGTTGGGAACGCTCACTTCTCCCCCTCAGGTGACCGCCTAGCCTGGCGCGAGATCGTCATGGGAGATGATACAATCTTCTCCATAATCCGCGTTGCATCACCAAGACGCGACGACCTAATCGAATTTGACGCGCGCAACCTAGAACCCGTGACCACAGCTCTAGAAACCCACAACATCAAGTTGGCAGGATGGCTGGATGAGGCGACCCTGTTGATCGAAGTGTATTCCAATTCAGGAATCGATCTGTACAGCTTGGGCGTCGATGATGGTCACTTGACATATTTGGTTGCAGGAGATTTTATTGAGTTTGTTTATCCCTGAAATAATTATAAGTATTCAATGGAACCAACCAAATAATTTTCGACCACTGGGGTATCAGGAGCGCTTCGCGCTCCTGATACCCCAGTGGTCGATCTTCTAGTATGAGAGAGACACATGAGCGACCAAATATTTATCAGTTATTCCAAAAAAGATAGCAATTTCGCCCTCAAACTGGCCGATGATCTCAGCGCGGCAGGCCACAAAGTTTGGATTGACCGCTCTTTGCGAGTAGGACAAGATTGGGTTGAAACCATCGAAACAAACCTGGAGCAAGCCAAAGAGATCATCGTAGTGCTATCTGCGAATTCTATGGCTTCAAAATGGGTCCAACACGAAGGGTCAATCGCGTATGGTCTCAAGAAACCCATGTACCCAGTGCTGATCGAAGCACTTCCCGATGACGAGATGCCCCTCTGGGCTGCGAAATTTCAATACCATAGTTTCCTGGATGTGGAATATGAGCAAGCCTTCAAGGCCCTCAACGATGTATTGACTCCCCCCAACCCTATTCAGGAATTGCTGAATCAAGGGGTGTATGCGTACCGCGAGACAGGGGACCTGATCGGAGAGTCTATCCTCGCCGTTATCGAGGAGGCGGGCGACAATTTGACTATCAGCGATGAGGCCAAAGCGCTGATCGAGAAGAGCACCAGCCGGATGATCCGCACTCGGCGTCTTTGGCAGGGTGGGATCGGTCTGGCCATTGTGTTAATCGCAGTAGCGATTTTTGCCATCATTACCATGATCAGTGCCATCAATACCCGAAACCGGGCTGTCATCGCACGCTCAGGTGCAGAGACAAAACAGGCTGAAGTGCTTGCGACAGCCACCCAGGTCAGCCAGGAGATGAGCGTTGCGGTCACACAAATGAACCTTGCCATCACACAACAAGCTCAGGCCGAGGCGCAGGCCGCATCCGCTCAGGCTGAAGCCGAAGAATATAACCGCCAGTCTCAGATCAAAGCCCTGTATCTCAGAGCTTCTGCGCTGGCATCTCAATCGCGTCAGGTCTATACATCCGACCCGCAGCGCAGTCTTTTATTGGCAGTTGAGGCAGTCAACATCACTAAGAGCGAAGGCCAGCCTCGGGCCCTGGTTGCTGAACAAGTGCTGCGCGAAGCGCTCGACGAATTTGACGAAAAGATCATTTCCGGTCGCGAAGACTGGGTTACCGCAGTGGCCTTTAGCCCCGATGGGAGATACCTGGCAACGGGGGGCAATGACACAATCGCTCACATTTGGGATTTGCAGACTGAAAACCCCGAATCTGGCCCTATCATTCTCGAAGGATATAACGGCGCGATCAAGAAACTGGTTTTTAGCTCCGATAACCGCTACCTGGTGATCGCGGGAGATGCTACCAGCGCCCTCCTTTGGGATCTTGAGGAAGTGCTCGACCCAGACATGCATAGCGGTGATGCGGTTCCAACACCCTACATTTTGAGTGGCCACGAGGGAAAGATCCTTGATCTGGCATTCAGCCCCAACGACCGTTTTCTAGTTACGGGCAGTTGGGATAGCACGATTCGCATCTGGGATATTACATCAGTGATCGAGGGGGACTCCCAAGATCCTAGCTCCTCTGTTCAACCTACTTTACTTCAAAGTCACAGAAGAGGCATCAACACCCTGGCCTTCAGCCCCGATGGAAGCCTTCTGGCGACGGGCGGCTGGAGTAACACTGTCTACTTATGGGATGTTTCAGTGTTGCTTGATACAGGCTTGAGTAGTCTGGAAACCATTGACGAACCCATTCTCTTGCAAGGCCATAGAGGCGGCGTGAATGATCTGGCCTTTACACCAGACGGGAAATTCCTCTCATCCGGGGGCTGGGACAATACGATTCGAATCTGGGATATTACCGCAATCCTGGCAGCCCCGGACGTCGATGCCGAATCGGCGATTCTCAAAGGCCATCAAGGTGAAGTCAATGCACTGACCTTCAGCCCTGATGGGAAGTTCTTAGCATCTGGGAGCCAAGATTCTACCGCACGTATCTGGGAGCTATCGAAAGTTTTCAATACAGATTCTCAGGAGCTAACAGCCACCATTCAAACCTTCCTTCTGCGAGGCCATGAGGGTAGTATCAATGCCTTGGCCTTTAGCCCTGATGGGGATTTTCTGGTGACCGGGGGGTATGACACCTCGGTCCGGATCTGGGATCTCTCAGCGGAAGACCCCACCAGCCAGCCAATCATCTTGCAAGGACACGAAGATTGGATTACCTCCTTGGCCTTCAGCCCCGAGGGTCGCTTCTTAGCGACTGGTAGTCGCGACACAACTGCCCGTTCTTGGGATCTGAATGTCGAGAATTTGGTAGAGCTAGCCTGTCAGCAGTCCCAACGCAATCTCACGCTAGATGAGTGGGAGCAATATTTCTCGAATGAAAGCTACCGCAAAACCTGCCAGCAGTGGCCCATCAGCCCGGATCTACTCGAAAGGGCACAGGGCTTCGCAATGAAAGGGGATCAAGAAAGTGCTATCGCCCTATTCGAATTAGTTCTCCAACTGGACCCCAGCCAGGATTTTGATCCCCAGGCAGAAGCCATTGTTTATGCAGCAAAAGGTCTGGTTTCCCAGGGAGATGAATTAGCTCAAGATGGAGATATCGAAGGTGCGCTAGCCAAATTCCAGGAGGCCTTAGACCTGGACCCCAGCCTCGATCTTGACCCCCTGTCAGAAGCCCAAAAATATGTCGTACAAAAACTGATTCAGGAGGGGGATGCATTCGCCAAAGACATGGATGTTGAAAGTGCGGTGGCGAAGTACCAGGAGGCGCTAGCCTATGATGCCACGCTCGATCTCGATCCGGAGGCAAAGGCGGCGCAGTTGGCTGCTCCAGTATTCATCGAATATGGCATAGAGTTGGCGCAGCAAGGCCAGATCGATGAAGCGTTGGCCGCGTATACGCAAGCCCAACTCCTCGAACCAGAAGTGTCGATTTCTGAAGAGTCTTGGTACGCGCTCTGCTGGTATGGCGGGCTATGGGGATCAGCTCTAGAAGTGATCGCCGCCTGCGACCTGGCTGTTGATTTGGGCCCGGAAAACGGACGATTCCGAGAGGGTCGGGGATTGGTCCGTGCGCTCACGGAGGATCTCACGGGGGCGATTGATGATCTGGAATTTTTCGTGGCTTGGGCAAAAATTGAGGAGTGGCCCGAAGAGTACATTAGTCAGCGAGAGATGTGGATCACTGAGCTAATAGAAGGCAACATCCCGTTCAATGAATCGCTGTTAGAACAACTACGAAACGAATAAATGGAGATTTGGCATACCCCAATTTTTATATTTGACTCAGATTCGCCTTTTTCCTCCCCATCCCCCCTGCCCCCCTTCCCCACTGGAAGGGGGGCTTTGGCAAAAAATAGGTGCGTCCGTCGCAGTGCGAC
>CAYTKR010000217.1:0-5331 GCA_964438295.1 uncultured Anaerolineales bacterium | reverse complement strand
CATGACCTGGGCCCATTGATTGGCGCTGTAGGTGAAGCCAAATCCGATATTCACCATGAAGGATCCGTGCAAGTGAGCGGAGAGTTGTGGTCTGCTTACAGCGAAAACCCAATTTTGGAGGGAGCACTCGTCAAAGTGATAAAACGTGAAGGGTTCATATTACAAGTAGAACCGGAGAAGTAAGCGTGTCTCAACAGTTATTTCAAAACCTGATTGAGATAATGCCATAAGAATTGAGCAATCAAGTTAACCATATAGTTATGGAGGTAAATATGTTATTTTCAGTTCTCGCTCAAGATCTTGTCGCTGCCGGAGGGTTTGTCACCTGTCTGGTTGGCGGCGTGATCATTATCGCCCTGGTGTTGTTGGCCAGCGCAATTAAGATCGTTCCAGAATATCAGCGACTGGTGGTCTTTCGCTTGGGGCGCTGTGTCGGTGCCAAGGGGCCTGGGATTGTTTTCCTAATTCCAGTCATTGATCGCGGCGTACGTGCGGACCTGCGAGAGCAGGTGCGCGAAATCCCCCACCAGACGGCGATCACCTCGGACAATGCCAGCATCTCGATTGACTTCATCTGGTATTACAAGATCCTCGATGCTGTCGAGAGCGTCTTGCAGGTCGGTAACTTCGAGTCAGCTGCCCAGGGTATGGCTACGACAACCTTGCGTGCTGTGATCGGTGGCATTCAGCTCGATGAGGTGTTGGTTGAACGCGAGCACATCAATAGTATGTTGCGTACGCGGTTAGATGAGGTCACTGAGCGCTGGGGTGTCAAAGTCACTAATGTTGAAATTCGTGAGATCATCCCACCCAGGGAAATCCAGGATGCCATGAACCGCCAGATGACCGCGGAGCGTGTGCGCCGCGCCCTGGTCACGGAGTCCACGGGTGAACGTGACGCAGCAGTTAATGTGGCTGAAGGCCAGAAACAGGCTGCTATTCTCGAAGCTGAAGGTTTGAAACGAGCCGCCATTCTGGATGCCGAAGGTGCCAAAGAAGCTCAACTACTTCAAGCTGAAGGTTATGCTTCTGCGCTGGAGAAGATATTCGAGAAGGCCAAGGGCATCGATCAAAAAACTATGACCCTCCAATACTTCGAGGCGCTCAAAGATTTGGGTTCATCTGAAGCAACCAAATACATCTTCCCGATGGAGTTCACCAGCCTGATCAGCGATTTCATAAAGGGACAGAAAGAGTAAAATAGCAGGATCACGCCAAAAGGAGTCAGCGCGTCCGTGCTTGCTCCTGACAACATCTATTCGACGCGATGAGTTTTCCTAAATCCAATATGCCAGGTAGCTCGGTTGAGATCATCCCAGCTACCTGGCGCGATTTAAAGGAATTGCGCCATCTGGAAGAGGTTTGCTTCGCGCAGGATGCCTGGCCGTTGCTGGATGTGATTGGGGTATTGTCTTTTCCTGGGATCGTGCGCCTCAAAGCCGTATTGGATGGCAAGATGGTGGGATTCATCGCTGGGGAGGAGCGCAATCCACAGGATTTGGCGTGGATTGCCACGTTTGGGGTTTTGCCTGCCTTCAGACGACAGGGGATCGGCAGTGCTCTGCTGGAAGCCTGCGAGAAAGAGCTGAACGTAGAGCGGGTACGGTTGAGTGTTCGGGTAGGAAACAAAACAGCCATTCGACTGTATTCAAGTTTTGGGTATCAAAGAGTTGGCACTTGGCCTGAGTATTATCGCGGGGGTATCGACGCAGTTGTCTTAGAGAAACATTTCTACAGATAGGCTATAATAGGACCCCATGCGTCTAGACGAATTGCCCGATCCAATCTTCATCGCTCGCCCCAAATCTCTGGCGCGCCTGGTTGAAGAGTTATCTCGTGAGCCGATCATTGCTGTGGACACGGAGGCCAACGGCCTATATGCCTACCGTGAACAGGTTTGTTTGATCCAATTTTCCACGCCTGAGACGGATTATTTAGTAGATACCTTGGCGCTTGATGATCTTTCACCTTTAGCTTCAGTTTTTGAAAATTCTGGAATTGAGAAAGTTTTCCACGCCTCTGAGTACGACCTGATCATCCTTCATCAGGATTTTGGTTTTTCGGTGTCGAATTTATTCGATACGATGATCGCGGCACGCATCCTGGGATGGAACGCGGTAGGCTTGGGGTCGATCCTCAAGGATCGATTTGGCATTCCTGTAAACAAGAAATACCAACGAGCAAATTGGGGAAAGCGGCCAATCCCCAAGGAGATGATGACGTACGCCCAGGTTGATACGCATTTCTTACTACCCCTGCGCGACCTGATGGAAGTAGAGCTTAAGGAAAGTGGCCGCTGGCCTCTGGCAGAAGAAGATTTCCAACGTTGTAGTAAAGTTGATTCGTTGAACCACCGTAATGACAATGGGAACTGTTTCCGCATCAAAGGTGCCCATGATCTCAATCCCCAGCAAGCCGCGGTACTTAAAGAGTTATGCAAATTCCGAGATCGAAAAGCTCGTTCACTGGATCGACCACTGTTTAAAGTTATCAGCGACAAGGCACTATTGAAGATTGCAGAATTGAGTCCTGAATCGTTTGAAGACTTTGATTCACTGCGCGGTATTTCCAAACGACAGATAAATTGGCTTGGAGATGGGATTTTGGCATCCGTTAGGCGTGGGCTTAACGCCCAGCCTGTTGAGCCGGTCCGCAAACCGCGTCCCAGCAATAGATATTTAGAGCGTGTTGATCTATTGCGAAGTTGGCGCATCCGGAAGGCGCACGGTTTTGGCGTAAAATCTGACGTTGTTTTACCCAAAGATCTGCTTTATGAGTTAGCCGCACAAAATCCAGGAACCAAGGCCGAACTTGCACCAATCTTAGAGAGTGTTCCCTGGCGATTGGGAGAGTTTGGGGACGAAATATTAGATCTTTTGGTGTCATCGAGAAGATAGATTGATTATTTACGCAGAACGAAATGCATCAAATTAGGGGTAAAGAGGGTTCCTTAAAACATCCCCGGTTTTGGGTTTCAAGATATTGATTGAATTTGCACAATTATTCCAAGGAGATTTATTATGAAGATTCACTTCCATGGTGCTGCCCGTACGGTCACAGGGTCACAGCATCTCTTAGAGATAAATGGACACAAACTCCTGCTGGAATGTGGTTTGTATCAGGGGCGGAGAAAAGATACATATGAGATCAATCGCCATTTCCATTTTGATCCTAAAGAAATTGACGCTGTGATCCTTTCCCATGCGCATATCGATCACAGTGGAAACCTGCCCCATCTTTCCAAAGATGGTTACGAGGGACCGATCTACGCCACCAAAGCGACCGCTCACCTGGGTACGATCATGCTGATGGATTCAGGACATATCCACGAATCTGATGCTGCCTATATCAATAAGAAACGCGCCCGGCGTGGTGAACCTCTGGTTGAACCGCTCTATACTCAAGTCGATGCAGCCATGGTGGCACAATGCTTCGTCGGCACACCCTATGAAAAAGAATTCGAGCCGATTCCCGGCGTCGTGGCGCGTTTTGTCGAAGCGGGGCACATTTTGGGTTCCGCGGCGGTTGTTTTAGATATCGAAGAAAATGGCCGCAAATTCCGCTTGTGGTTCTCCGGGGATATTGGACGCCGGGACATGCCTCTCCTGCGTGATCCAGTTTTGCCCAGTGATACAGATTATCTGTTGATGGAATGTACATATGGGGATAAGACTCACCGCAATCCGCAGGATGCTTTTGATGAGTTCCATGAAATCGTTCTGAAAACTGTCAATCGAGGGGGCAAGGTGATCATTCCTGCCTTTGCAGTGGGCCGCACACAGGAATTGGTTTACAGCTTACACCAGATGATCGATAGTGGTGATATTCCGCGTATTCCAGTGTTTGTTGATAGTCCGTTGGCGATCAATGCTTCGGAGATCTTCAGCGCACATCCGGAAGTGTTCGACGAAGAAACCAAGGAATTTATGCGCAATGATCAACACCATACTGCCTTGGGGTTTGATCTGCTGTCCTATACTCGCTCGGTCGAGGAGTCGAAAGCCATCAACGATGTCAAGGGACCTGCAGTCATCATCTCCGCATCGGGTATGGCCGAAGTGGGACGGATCTTACACCATTTGAAGAATAACATTGAGAACCCACGTAACACGATCTTGATTGTGTCCTGGCAGGCACCCCATACTCTTGGGCGGCGTCTGGCAGATCGGGAAGAAGGTGTCAAGATCTTTGGAAAAGTGTATACCCGGCGGGCTGAAGTGGCGACCATTGGCGGCCTTTCGGCGCATGGTGGTCAGAATATGTTGGTTGAGTATGCCGAGGTGGTCAAGGATCAGGTTCAGAAGGTCTTCCTGGTTCATGGGGAGGAACGCGGTGCTGTTCCTTTGATGGAGAAGCTCGTAGGAGTTGGTATCCCCGAAGTGTATTTCCCTGAAGCGCATACATCAGTCGAACTTTAATAATTCTGCTAAATTTCGTAATCGTGCGAATAATCGCCCGAACGCAAGAGGGTGCTGGCGTAGCCAGCACCCTCTTGCGTTCGGGTTGACCTCCCACGGTGATGCCTTCAACATTGTAAGAGATGCTCCTGTTAGATGCTCTAAAAGCGGTATAAAAATTTCCCCAAACCTACCCACGAGCTTGCGGGAGGTTTGCGTTTTCGAGGTAAATACTATGAGCGATTGGAATAAAAAAATTATCGAAGAGTTTCGAGCAAATCAAGGCAAAGTGGGCGGGCATTTTGAAAATATGACCCTGCTCTTGCTGCATACGACAGGAGCGAAGAGCGGAAAAGCGCGTATTAATCCTGTAGTGTATATAGAAAATGGTGATGAGTTGGTGATCATCGCTTCCAAAGGCGGGGCACCGACACACCCCGATTGGTACCATAACATTGTGGCTAATCCAAATATCGATGTGGAAGTTAGAGTGGAGAAGTTCCAGGCTGAGGCCAACGTGGCTCAGGAGCCAGAGCGGACGAACCTATATCAAAAAATGGCTTCCCAGTACCCTTTCTTCAATGAGTATCAACAGAAGACGGAACGCATCATCCCTGTGGTCAAATTGACCCGCAAATAATGTTCCCGTTTACCCCTCTGATCTGCCCTGGTATAATGCGTGGCGTTCGGAGAGGTGCCAGAGTGGACGATTGGGGCGGTCTCGAAAACCGCTGTAGCCTTATCGGCTACCGAGGGTTCGAATCCCTCCCTCTCCGCTGAGAATATGATGAACCGGGTTGCTGCAAGCAACCCGGTTTTTATCAGGGAATTGGTAAAATCTTTGATAGATTATCTATCGGTAAGTAATTCGACATCGTCACAACCGCGAGAATATCCGGGCCTAACGTCAATAAAATGTCGAATAGGGTCTATG
>CAYTKR010000216.1:0-5493 GCA_964438295.1 uncultured Anaerolineales bacterium | reverse complement strand
CCACCATCGATGATGCCCCTAACCTGTACATCTGAGCCTTCCAGAATGACGGTATCGTCGCCTTGGTCTCCCTCGATATTTTCACCCACGGTGCCGCTGTTTGTGATGGTATCGTCGCCACGGGCGCCATCGAGCGAACCCTCCACTGTACCGTTATTTGTGATGGTATCGTCATCATAGCCGCCATAGATTTGCTTCTCTACTGTGCCATTGTTGGTGATGGTATCGTCGCCATCATCGCCAGAGATTTCACGCCTCTCCACGGTCGCTCCATCCTCAATCGTAATCTGGTCGTTATCACGGCTGGCATCGTAGCCGTCAGCATCGACGCCGGTGCAAGTGACGATATCGCCGCCATCAGCGCCTGGGACATCGCCTACATCCTGGCAATCTGCCAAGGCGGGGGTCAAAGTGCCCCGGGTCAGCCCGACCAGCAGGCTCAGGGCAATTGCTACCTTGAATAGTTTTCTAAACATCATTTTCTCCTTCTTTGTATACTGGTAACGGTTATCGATAAATGATTATGAAAATGGATAACATTGAATGTTCTTTGATCAGCACTCCCATCTATTCAAAGGCTGTGAGAGCCTCGGATTGCTTTCAAAAACTGTGCCACACTGGTGCCGGGAATCTGCTGGCGCTGGTATTTCTGCATTTGCATACTCTCCAGACTCAGGGCGATCACCCGCAGGTTTTCTCCAGGCATACATAGCAGTTGGGAAATTTCCTGCGAGGCTTGCTCAAAATTGCCGTTCTGTTCGATGACGATGATGTCAATATTCCCCTGACAAATTAAATCGCCTGCTTCTGCCAGCGATGCTGCGGATCCCGCATTATGCATATCCGGCGCATGCCTTATGATGCGCTGCAAGCCTAGGCGAAAAAGTTCGTTGGGCGAAATGATCAAAACCTGGTTTGTGGGCATGGTGATTTCCAAATAAGCGTGATGAAACTCTGCCGCAATACTGTAGCGCGTATCGTTGCCCAGCACGATCGATAGAAAGGATGCTCTTGGGGTTAAAAAAACATCCACCAAAAGGATGATGCCAACATCATCCTTTTGGTGGATAAAGAGTCAAAAAAATAGCTGTGGGTTGAACATCACCTCACAGCTATTTTTTTATAGTTCGATTATCCCTAAGGCCAGCGCCCGGCTGACGGCTTCGGCGCGGTTACCCACTGCGAGCTTCTCGAAAATATGGCGGATATGCGTCTTGACTGTGGCTTCAGAAATGGTCAGGCATTCAGCGATCTCGGGATTGCGCTTGCCAGTCGCGATCAGCTCCAGCACTTCGATCTGTCGCTGGCTCAACGGAGAGGCAGAATCCCCTTTTGAGGCACTGGCCACGGTTTGCAGGACGCGCCCGGTCACCTCGGGTGAGAGCACACCCATGCCCTCAGCCACCTGCCGGATCGATTGGCACAAAGTCTCAGCGCTGGAATTCTTCAGCAGGTAGCCATCAGCGCCAGCCACCAGTGCTTGCATCAGATCACTTTCATCTGCGGAGACAGTCAGCATCAAAATTCGGCCGCAGCCTTCTCGCTTGAGAATGCGGACAGCTTCCAGACCGCCCATCACCGGCATATGCACATCCATCAAGATCACGTGGGGGTTTTTTTCCTCGCACAACTTGATAGCCTCTACCCCATTCCCCGCTTCACCAACGATCTCGAAATTAGGCTGCTCAGCCAGCACATCAACCAGCCCACGGCGAAACAGCTCGTGATCGTCGGTCACTATTATTCGAATCCGCTCAGCCGTTTTCTCCATCGAATTTCCCTCCCGATTGGGGCAATCTCAAGACAACCTGGGTTCCCTCTCCAGGTTTACTGATCACCTCGAAACCTGCGTTCATTATCTCAGCGCGTTCGCGCATAATTTTCAGACCATGGTGATTGTTAGATGACAGATCATCTACGATAAATCCACTCCCATCATCACAGATTTTCAATATCGCTCCTCCAGGATCAGATTCCCACGCCAACCACGAGTTTTGCGCATCAGAATGCTTGCGGATATTGGCCAGTGCTTCCTGAATGATCAGCATCAAATGGTATTCATCCTCCAAGGACAAGTTCAGTTCAGGGGGAGAGTTTGTTTCCACAGAGATTTTGCTGCGGTGGTGGAACTCATCCAACATTTGTGTTATCCAATAACTCATTCCCACTGGGCCGGATTCAGGTGACAAACGCAGGCCATCGATTGCCTTGCGGGTATCGCGAAAGGCATCGTCAATGAGGTCATTCGCTTCAGCCAAAGCCTGCCTGGCTTGTTCGGCATCTCCCCGATCAAACCAGCGACCGATTTGGGGTAAACGTAACTGCAAATAGCCCAGCGTCTGCGCCACCCCGTCATGGATCTCCCTCGCAATTTTACTTCGCTCGGAGGACACGGCATGATGTTCTGCCTGAACATACAAGCGCTGGTTTTGCAGCAATAGCGCGGCCTGACCGGCTAAGGCGGTGATCAATTGAATGCGGCGTTGAGAGAATTTATCCAGTCGATTAGACCATATCGCCAGGCATCCCAAAGTGGTCTCTTTTATCCGCAAGGGTGCCACCAGCAGCGAGAAAAGCTCTATGCCAGATTCCTTTTCTGACGAAATATCACGGACGAAATAGGGAGCAGGGGCATGAAATGCTTCATCAGCCGCATCCAGGATCTGCTGGTGGGGGGCAGATCCCGTACCCGTCATTTCGAGCAAGCGCAAGGTAGAGCCATCACCTTCGGAGAGAAGGATCAGGCTGCCATCCACATCCAGAGCTTCGATAATCTGCTCCAAAGTTTCGATAATTTCACTGCGCAAATTGCTAAATAGGCGTGCCCCCTGAAATTGGCGCAAGGTCTTCAATTCGCGAGCCTGCATTTCGAAGTTATCCAACATTAGAGAAACATCACTGCTCAAGATAGATAGCAGCTCTCTTTGGCTCTCATTGGGAAGCTGAGCATCATGAAGGTAGAGGTGCAATAGGCCGTATTTGCGAGTGCTGCCAAGAAACTCCAAACAATATGCCTTTTTGGTCCCCAGGGAGTCAGGCAATCCCTTTAGCAGCGGGCAAGTATCAATATCCATTGACCAGAACACCTCACACTGATCGCAGGAATCATTCTTTGAGCGGGCGGACAGATGCACGCTCAGGGCTTCGAACTCTTCCTGTGAAAGATCCCCTCGATGGATGGGTGGCAGTGGGCGTTGATGCTCATCGAAGTTGACAAAGGTGCAGCCAATGATAGGGACAATCTCAAAGGCCAAATCCATAACGGTTTCTAGCAATTGTGCTTCATCAAAGGCAATTGCCAGCTTGTCCTTCATTTTGACCAGAAATTCGAGCTTTCGGTTGGATGCAATTAACTTTCGCTCTACAGCTTCCCTTTCTATAACCCGTTGGCGAATTACAGATATAGCCCTCCACAGCAAAACAGGCCCAACCAAACCATACACTAAAATATTATAGGCGTAGTGCTGCCACCAAGTTAACTCTAAAAACCAGGAAATTTCAATGAATTGGAAAACTAATACGAAGAGCAGCGCCGATAATGGCACGACCCAACGTAGCCAATTTAGACGTTGGATAGACGTACTAAAATAATTACTAAATATATTTTTTCCCACAGCGGTAGTTTATCACAACTTTATCTAAATTAGTACAATTGTGACCTTTGTACTATTATTTTGCAGATTTTTTGAAATAAACCTTCGCATCCCCTCATTTATAACGCGCACCGATGCAATGACCACAACCCAGTTTTAGAGTTCCACAAAAGCCACTTTCCGAGTATTGGTATTATAGAGCGCGATCGTGCTGCGGCTGTTCATGCCCATCACCTCGCCAGGGTTGAGCAGCAGCGTATCCCCCATCAACTCTTCGTGAGCGGTATGGTCGTGGCCGTAACACACCAGGTCATAGCGCCCCGATTCAGCCAGGGCGCGGGCAATTTTTGGGTAATGGTTGACGGCAATCTTCAGGCCATCGATCTCGATCTCGGCGAAATCGCCATGCAGATGGATGTTCTCGGCCGAAGCTGCCACCTCGGTCAGCAGGCGCTTATCGCCATCGTTGTTTCCCCAAACCACATGCACTGGGATGCCGTTCGCTCCCTTGATCAGACGGATGATCATGAACGGGGCGATCAAATCACCACAATGGAT
Organism: uncultured Anaerolineales bacterium; assembly: GCA_964438295.1. GTDB lineage: Bacteria > Chloroflexota > Anaerolineae > Anaerolineales > UBA11858 > NIOZ-UU35. The sequence goes on along the minus strand of CAYTKR010000216.1, from coordinate 1,342 downwards.
GATAGCATCGGCGCCCTCAAAATGTGGGATCGCTTTAGCCAACTTCCAGATATTGTCATGGCTGTCACTTATTATGGCTATGCGCATCGTCGCTCTCCTTGAAAATTCATGTTCTCCTGGTACACTTGCTCAATTCAATATCCTATCACACTCTCTCCCTTCAATGACACCCAAACGTTTTCTCACAGTCCTGATCTTATTCACCCTCAGTTTACTCTTGAGCTTTGCCTCGGGCTATATGGTGCGCGATCAGTGGGGGCCATCCAACAACGACCTCCCCATTCTTTCCGAAGCGCGCAACATTTTGGAACGACACGCTCTTGCGGATCTCCCTCAAGACTCTGACCTGGAATACGGCATGATCCGCGGTATGGTAGAGGCCTTCGGCGATCCGCATACCCGTTTCACCGAACCTGTGCAAGCTGAACTCAACAGCGACAACCTGGCAGGCAAATATGGTGGCATTGGTGCCACCTTAAGCCGTGATCCGGAGGGATTCATTCTGCTATATCCCTTCCCCGATGGACCAGCCCATGAGGCTGGAGTATTCGATGGTGATCGGTTGATCCAGGTCGATGAGCTGGATGTTGTTCCTGAAACCCTCATGGAGGAGGCAGTGGCTGCGCTGCGGGGGCCCGAGGGTGATCTTGTTTCCCTGACCATAACCCGTCTCCCAGAACACCAGGAATACACCTTCAAGATCAAAAGGCAGGATATCCCGATCCCCTCTGTGACCTGGCACATCGCGCCTGCTGAAGGGAAATTAGGCATCATCAAAGTCAACCTGATCGCGGCCAGCACCGCCGAGGAAATCGAAACCGCAATCAACGATCTGGGTTCCCAAGGAGCTGAATATTACGCCCTCGACCTGCGCGGCAACGGTGGCGGTCTGGTCGATGCTGGAGTGGATATCGCCAGTTTATTCCTCGAGGAGGGAGATATCCTTCAAGAACAGTATCGCGATAAACCGGTCGAAACCTACACAGTCAAGAAATCAGGCCCCTTTATCGATCTCCCATTGGTGGTACTGGTAGATGCAAACACCGCCAGCGCTGCCGAGATTGTCACCGGGGCGTTACAAGTCCGCGGCCGCGCGCCCATCATTGGTGTTTCTACATTCGGTAAGGACAGCATTCAATTGGGGTTCTCATTGAGCGACGGTTCAAGTATCCATGTCACCGCGGCCAAATGGTGGATCCCCGGGCTGGAGATCGATATCGCCGAAAGCGGCATGACACCCGACATCACCGTCGAGCCCGGCGAAGAGAACCAAGATACAGCGATCGAGGCCGCGATTCAACATTTCCTCCCATAACGGATATAACCAGAAATAGGGGTGAAT
>CAYTKR010000215.1:0-5553 GCA_964438295.1 uncultured Anaerolineales bacterium | reverse complement strand
CGCTGCACACACCCTTTTTTACACAATTTCCCTGTCTATTAATAAAAAACGAAGAAACCGGGTTTCTTAAATCACTTAGACCCTAAAGGTCTTGCGAAGCACTTCAAGTGGAGCGCAGAAGCAAAGACCTTTAGGGTTTGCTTTGAACGTTATTTATCCCTCTGCCTCATACTCATCGACTAATTCGATGCTCTCGTCGATTGAGCCATCGCTGGCATAGTCAATATCGATGAACAGGCTGCTGCCAGGGCCTTCCCACTCGCTAAATAGGAAATAGCTGGTGTCGCCAGGCTCCATAAAAATATCATCGTTGCTGAACCAGGACTCACCTGCATCATCGATGCGGTACATGACAATCTCGTAGACGCCGTATTCGGTGGTGTTATCCGTGTTGACGCTCAGGGCGCCATATTCGAGATCTAGCTCGATCACGAACTCAGCGCCTGATTCAATGTCCAGGGCAGCCACGATGAACTCGTAGTCCGCTTCGGGAGTCTCGACGCCGAAGATCATATCGGGAGCATCGTTATACTCGGTGCTGTATGCCAGCATCGTGCCATCCGATGAAACTGTGATCGTATCTGACGTGCCGGGATCCAGATACAGGTCTGCAACGACCAGGTTGTAGCCAGGGCCGATCATGGCTACATCGGAAGTGATGCCTTCCGTAGCGCGGCTGGCATCCACGGTGATGCTGAATTCAATACCTACTGGAATTTTGTAAACTGGCTCGTTGTTTATATCCCAGATATCCACACCGAACTTGAAATTTTCACCGCTGGCACCTTCGATTTCGTTAATGAACTCGCCATCAAAGAATCCAATACGTTTGCCGTCTTCGGTGACGATTTGCAAATCCGCCTGACCGGTAAGCCAAACTTGATTGAAGTCTTGCTTCTCAGCAGGAGCAGCCAGACCGCGCCCGCTGTTCAACCCAGTCGAGCCGCCGCTGGCACAGAAATCACACTCTTGCTGCTGCAATCGTGCTGAAATACCGACAACCTCCAGCGTGTGGGTATCCGCATTGCCTTCGTACAGGGACTCAGGTGCATTCGGGTTGGTGGCAGCCTGATATTTCCAGGTGTTCGCATTGTAGTCAACTTCTACAACCCGTTCCTCATTAGGCCAATTGTTGTCATACACCATGATGTGGTAAATGCCGCCACCTTGATCAACAACTGCATAAGGCGTGATCGCATGACCACCACTGAAATCAGGCATGTATATACCCATGACCCATTCTTCTTGGGGGGCTGGGTATGATGTGAAGGTTTCGATCAAAACATCTACAACTGCTGCTGGGGTTTCGTTAACTTTCACTGCGGCTGCCGGCCAGGTTGCCTGAGTAGTGAACCACATGGCAATCTCTCGCTGCAAAGCCTCGTCATTGATAGAAAGATCATACGCGCTGCTGCCACCGAAATTTCCGGGGTCAATGTGGTTGCTGTACATCAGCATGCTGAGCACTGCCATGCCTTCACAGTGACCACCAGCCATGTAGCCGTTGATCTGTCCCATCCATTGTTTTGCGGGAGGGGTGAGCACACATTCTCCGCCTGCCATGCTTGCACAGACCTGGTCACCGAACAAGCGCTGCATTTCAACCGCTGTCAGGTTTGCGACTTGTATATTGTCGCCATAATTTTCAAAGCTGAAGCCATGGGAGTCGGGGCGGAAACCAGAATCGGCACCCCCGGTGGGAGCGGAAGTACTGCTCGAACTGCTTGAACTCGAATCAGCCTCCGAACTTGAACCTGCGTCCGCAGATGATGCATCTCCACCAGCAGATTGCGCTTCAGTCTCATCGACTTCACCTAAATATTCCACTTCTTCGTCGACCCACCATACTACTGGAACCTGGCCCAATATAACCCCAGATGCCTCAGCCACGATGGTGTACTCGTCACAGTCGGTAGCGATCAGCGTAAAAGTGCCCTCCAGACCCGTTTCGAGCCAAAAATCATCGCCTGGCCCGATCTCTTCTTCGGCAAAGATATGCTCTTGCGTTACTTCGGTGACTCCCTGTGGAACGGCCCCAAACAGACAAAGGGTCATATTGGTTTCATTGACGATCTCTAAATAGGGATCTTCCTCTTGCATTACAGGGAGCTGACCCCCAGCAAATGCCGAGATGGCTAAGGATGCCATGATTAACAATGTAATGGCTCCTATATGTTTGGACCTAATTACAGACAATGATTTCATTGTTCACACTCCTTGGGGGACTAATACTACAGAAAGGACAAATTAGACTGTCTATGTCCAATATTATATGCACTTTTATTCATTTGTCCAGATTAGGGAATAGTCAATTGGTAGATTTGCTTCTGAAATTGTTATGATATATAGACCGCCAGGTGCGCCGCCCCCAAAGTCCCCCTGATTGGCTATGGAATACTTGACAGAACTCTGAGGATGAAAGAAATCGCGATTATGCATACTGATAACGCCGCCAGAGTGCTGAATCCCACTCCAGCGGCCAGTATCGTTAGCGCCTTTCGATCTAGGTGGCTTTCTTGCAAAATGGGAATCGCCACCGTTATTTCTTGAGGATCAGGCGCAGTCAGGAGCGTGCGCAACAGAATAAATAACTCTTCAAACCAGGTATCGACGTTTTGGCGGTTGATCTGATCCATATGAATGCGGCGGATGGTCAGGTTCAAAGCCTCGGGCTGGATTGAAATCTGGCGCAACTCTTGAACGCCTGAAACGCGCATCAAAGTCCGGATCGCTTTGCGTGCCGCATCATCGTCCAGGATTTTGTTCATCCAGTTGGCATCCAGCGCACAGAAGCTGAGATGATGGAATAGGGGATCGGTGAGCGTGATGCTTTCGAACCCTGCCAGTCCGGCTGAGGTGCGCCCCAATTCGCTTTTGAAGATCATCATGGCCTTGGTGTTCAGCGGTGCAGCAATCTGGATTTCGAGGGTTGGCCCGCGTCTGAAGTAGATCTTCACGTCACGATGGTTGATCTCGCCTTGATACTGGCGTCCATTTTGCAGGTACGCAGAACCCTCTAGCCCCCAGGGCTCGAAAATGGCATCAAGATGTACGGCACGTTTACGGATGCCAGAAACACCCCAAATTACAGTTCCGGCAATCCCTGCCAGGATGCCAAGAATCAAGATCCCCATGAAAAACCCAAAATTGGTATCGCGATCTCCACCCCACAGAGAAATCGCTAACGCGGGGATGAGGAAAAGGCTGAAAGCCGCGGCCATGACTATGATTTGAAAGGCCAGGCTGCGCCCACAGCCTTCTCCCCAGGTTTTTAACAGTCTCTTTTCCACTTATCTCTGAAAATATGTCGCCAGCAACGGAGTCCAATCCGCATCGGTGTGGCTGGCCAAAATCCTGAAGAAGTCGTTTCCGGTGGCAATCTCGTTGGCATAAGATGAGGCGTAATCCTGCAAGAAGGCAAAGAAGGCCTCATTGCCTATCAGATTGCGCAGGTCATTGAGGAAAATTGCGCCTTGCAAATAGACGGCATCTCGGTAGTCTCGGTAGCCTGAAGCACTGTAAATGGTGTGATTGACCCATCCAGAGGGCTGGTAGGGGTTCACACGCCGGCCCCACCAAAAATCGTCTAGCCTGTCAGGGTAATAGTATTCGTAGAATAAGTACTCGCTGTATGTTGCCAGGGCTTCATCTAGCCAAGGCTCTTGAGCCTGATCATTGGCGACAACGCCATACCACCACTGGTGCGAAGTCTCGTGCGCGGCTATTGCAATCAGGAAGCTCCCGGCAGTACCATCATAAGAAGAGAAGAATCCCCGGTTGAGGAAATAAAGACTCTGATATTCCATGCCGTGATCGAAATCCGCTTCTACCAAGGTCAACATGGGGTGAGGATAAGGCCCGTAGAGTTCTGAGTAGAGTTCGAAGGCGTTTACCGTGGCATAGAAGGCCTCTTCTCCAGCCTCGATATCTGGGTGAAAAACGTAGCCTCGAATGGTTGTGCCATTGACCTGTTCTTCGAAGACGGAATAGTATTGGCTAACTGACCAAACGAAATTGCGACCATTCTCGATCTGGTATTTATGGGTTTCCCCATCTCCAATATCAGGCGCGCCGGCTGCGATGGTCACTGCTTGGGGCAGGTTAGTGAGTGTGATCGTGACATCAAAATTCGCCACCGGATAGACCAGGAATTCACCATAGGCCCATGGGTCCCGAATGATCCAGCCCTGGCCATCGCGATAAGGGGGCACGAAGGGATACCAATCAACCAGGTTGATCTGCCGACTGGTATACCCAAAGGGCGTTGGCCCAGCTGTGGCTGAGGAATTATTAGGGGGTAGCCAGAGATCGTAGTAGATGAAAATATTCTTCGTGGTTCCGGGGTTGAGCGGCTCTGGCAATGGGATATACAATTGCGAGCCTCGCATATCGTGATCGATGACATCCTGGCCGTCCTCCCAGGTAATGCTTTTTAGATGGAAGGCATCCTGGTATAGATTAGGAGGCACCAGCAACATGATTTCATTCCAAGGGGTAGATGAATTGTTGGGAATGCTGATGAATTGGGCCACTGCGAGTTTGAGATTTGTATAATCTAATTCAGTGGAGAACACATACTGGAGTTCAGGCGGGGGAGGCGTTGTGGGGGTTGGACTATTGGTGGGGGTTTCCGTGGGAATAGCTGTGGTCGTAGAAGTGGCAGTGCTCTCTACTACTACCATGACCTCTGGCGTTGCGCTGGGAAGTGGAGTTTGTGTGGCTGGCTCTGGTGTAATTGTCGGTTCCAACACAGGCGAACCACAGGCTGTCAATGCTATTAACGCGATCGCAATTGCGATGATGGTGTGCAGGTTTTTCATGGGCGGAATAATATCATTAATTTTGGCGGTTTTCCCACCAATACAGTATAATCGGTCAGAATCTAAAGGAAAGTGTAAGGCTCTCTAGGAATTGCCGGGGTGATCCCCCAGATTTAGGGGTGAGTGGGGTGCTCCGCACCCCACTCACCCCTAAATCTGGATAGTCCCACGGCGTTTCCCAAAGACCCCGTGACATTCCTTGTCAAATGACGGACATTGAGTGATATACTTCGGTGACTCCACTCCAAAGGCAAAAAATATTGTATGCATGAACTCCCCATCACACAAAGTATTCTTGAAATCGCCCTACGCCATGGAGAATCTGCAAATGCAAAAGGGATCACCGATCTTCATATCGTGATCGGACAATTGTCCTCTGTCATCGACGATTCGATCCAATTCTATTGGGATATTCTGTCCGAGGATACAATTGCAGAAGGCTCACAACTGCATTTCGAGCGAATTCCTGCAACTCTGGAATGCCAGGATTGTGGCAATATCTACGCACTGGAAGATGGCAGTCTGATGCCATGCCCTCAATGTGCCAGCATTCGAATCAATATCATCGCCGGGAAAGAATTCCGTTTAGACAGCATTGAGATCGAAGAGTAGCATAAAAAGGGGCAAAAGAGAGAATCAAAAGTTCGGACCGATCACAAAGATCAGTCCGAACTTTTTTATCTACATCAGGCGCTCCCGGTGCGACTCGAACGCACAACCGTCGGATTAGAAG
>CAYTKR010000214.1:0-5586 GCA_964438295.1 uncultured Anaerolineales bacterium | reverse complement strand
GGCTTCGCCCCCACCCCCTATTCCCAGCAATTTCCTCGTTGAACTGCGTAAGTTCTAAGATGATTGGTCCAAGGGGTGCTCAACAATACATGCTGAGCACCCTGGTACAACGTTCTACATGATCAATCTTCTTCGGGCATTTCGGTGTTTATTTCAACTTCGATTTCACCATCGAGAATTTGTTGGCGTACTTCCATTACTTGCTCAATCACATCTTCAGGTATTTCGCCATCCATTTCACTGATGGGGAAGATATCGTTTCCACCTCCAACCAATCCAAATTCAACGACTTCGGTCGGGGCGTCGTAGGGTTCGCCTTCTACGACATAATTCCACCAGGCATCGATCAGAGTAGTCCAATGTGGATCCCAGAGAACCATATTGCTCGATAAAACAACTTCAGGCCCCAGATCAGTTTGATCGACATAGTGACCAACGCACCAGACCTCAGCATCTAAGCATGCCTCAATTGGCCCAACAGGTTGAGAGAACATAAAATCAACCCCAGTAGCAAACTGGGCAGTTGCGGATTCGATGGCTTTGGGAGGATCAAACCAGCTTTCAATATATGAGATTTGAACTTCAACATCTGGGTTGACCGATTTGGCCCCATCTGCGTAAGCATTGTTCACAGCTACGAGAGTTGGGAAGGGGAATTCTGCAACAGTGCCGATTGAGTCAGATTCAGTCAATAGACCTCCAAGGACACCCAATAAATAGGCGCCGTCGTAGGCTTTCATATCCATAAACCACATGTTGCCGCCTAGCGCCTCATTACCCGACCCGGCTACCGCCCAGGCAATATCAGGGTATTCCTCTTGTAATTCGCCAACGGCTTCATAGTATGTGGAATGTGCCCAGATGATGTCATACTCACCCGTCGAAGCAATCTGGTCGAGAATTTTGCCAGCATCAGCAAATTGGACATCCTCGATAACATCATAAGTTATGGTCAGACCGTAGGGTTCTTCTTCGATGACGCGCTCCAGGGACTGCAACATACTGGTCGTCCAGGCTTCTTCAAGATAAAGAACAGCTACTGCAATCTTCAATTCGGTGGGCTCATCGTCTGCTGCTGCTTCAGACCCCAGGGCCACAGGGCCACTCCAGGCCACTAAGAAAAGTGCCGTGATCACCATTAAGGTCGTTGTCAATAAAATTTTTTTGCGGTTCATCATATCTCCTTAAATTTTTGAATATCTCTTCTATGCTTGTAATCTAGTATCCGATAGGCGACTCCTTTCTCAAAACAGTTCTAAAGCAATCTTAATGAAGGTCAAGCCCATAATCTCCTTCCAGTTCTTGACATACATCATCGTACATCTGCTGCCATTCAGCACTCGGCTTCAGTGTTTCCAGATCATAGGCCTCGGTGAATGGTTTTCCGGCATTGATGGTTTGCTGGTTGTCTTTATATTTGTCAACCAGCTTTCTGACGATGGGATCAGCCTCCGCACGCGCCATACCCTCCGCGGCATGAGTGACCTGAGCGGCAAAGCGGGCTTCCAGGGGCGTACAATGCAGTGGGAAGCGACCGGTAGCCGTGTGTACCGCTTTTGTGAAGGAAATGCCAGAGGTCACCTGGGCAATGGTTATCGCGGCGATCTCATAGAGAATATCTCTTACGCATGGCCCCGCGACTGGGCGAAGGAAGCCCGAAAGGATCAGGTTCGTGTTGCGCGTTAAGGCCTGCAGTGCCACTGTCTGTGAGGGGATCATCGCTGGGAACGTATTGCTACTCAAGTGCGCGTGACTGGGACCAGGATTGAAGGTCTCGCCCCAGAGACTCGCTCGCAGCAAGATCATCCCGGCAACAATCGCCACAGCCATACCTTCGCCCCCGCCGACATAGCCGCCATAGATGGTGTTATAGAAGTTGTGGGAGATCGCGCCGGTGTGGGCATAGTGGACCGCACGCATCAAGTCGGCGTAGGATATCTTTAGCTCGCTCATGATCGAATTGTGGTGCCAATCGATCTGTCTAAATCCACCATACGAGGTGCTGGTCAACTCTCCCAATGCGCTGGCAGCACTATTGGCACAGCCGATTGGTAAACCTGGGCGGCCAACTTTTTCCAATGCTTCGAAGGTCAGGGCGACTTCCTGCCAGACGGCTAGTTGATCCCAGGGGGATTCGGCGCGGATGCTATAACCATAGGTTGTTTGCAGGGATGGGTTATCCACGATATCGAACAAGGGCTCTTGGGCATAACTCATCAAAACTGGTACGAATAATTCTTCGGGAACGGGAATACCATAAGGACCACCAATCACCCCGACCCGAGAGTCTTCTTCTACATTGCGTTTTCTAAAAGTGACCTCGTCCTCCCCCTCTCCAACAGTCACCTCGGTTGGCGCATTTTCCAAAACACTATCAATTTCGTCGCGCGACCATATCATTTGCCGTTTCGTATCGACACAATATAAACCACTCTGGAGGGCCAATTCAAATCCGGCTTCAAAAACCCGGTCAGCTAAAGCGTCATCGGAGGGGACTCCGTAGAAGCCTTTTTCCAAGCTGATATCATATTTTTCAACGAGATCTTTTATAGTCCGGTTAATGTATTGACGATCCCAATCTTTCTCTTCGACAACGGGGCCATTTTCCGTTTTCGCAAGCACGGAGGCCACAAGTTGAGGGTCCACTTTGGGTGCTTTTACCATAAATTACATCCTTTCATTGAGAATGACATTTCATGTCTCCAAGGAATCACCGCGGAAGGTGGTAGATTTGGAGGTATGGGGCGTGCTACGCACACCCCATACCTCCAAATCTGAACTTCATCACGGACTTTCCAAGAGACTTGACATTTTTCTAGAGCCTGTTAATTTGTTCCAAGACACGTTCGGGCGTCATGGGGATTTGATTCATTTCCACGCCGATGGCATCTGCTATGGCGTTGGCGATGGCAGGGGCTACGGGAACCAGGGTTGGTTCGCCAATCCCGATGGCGCCAAAAGGCGCACTGGGTTGAGGGACTTCGACAATGATGTGCTCAATTTCAGGAATATCGATCGAAAGCGGCGCAATGTACGTGGAGAGCGTATCATTGAGCAAGAAGCCGTCCACTTGCAACAACTCTTCCGTGAGCGCATACCCTAGCCCCTGCATCACGCCACCATCAATTTGACCTTCAATGGCCTGGCTGTTGATGGCCTTGCCGACATCGTGGGCAGCCCATATCTTTTCTACCTTGACCACCCCGGTCTTGGTGTCTACCAGCACCTGCGCGATATGGGTGGCGTATGCAAAGAGGGAATGGGCATGAGAGAAGTTCAACTCGTGCTCTGGCTCGGTTGGATGCCACATCTCCGCGAATCCATCGCCGCGCAGTTTCTTGTTCATCCACCAGGCCTGACCAGCCAGCTTGGGGATATCAAGGAAGCGTTCGGGGCTGTCCTTGACCATGACCTTGTTGTCGGCCATGATTAATTCATCGACTTCTGCTTCGAGCACATTGGATGCCAGTTCTAGGAGACTCGCTCGTATACGACCTGTCGCTTTCAAAATGGCATTACCCATCATATACGTGCTCCGAGAGGCAGAGGTAGTTCCAGCGGCGGGGACTGTATCGGTATCCCCCATGACCACTTTGATATTCTCGTAATCGATGCCCAAATCCTCGGCAACCATCAGCTTTTGTGCCGTAATGGCTCCCTGTCCCAGTTCTGCCGATCCGGTGTACAGGATCACCGATCCATCCGGGGTCATTTCCACTGTTGCACCGCTCGTATCCACTACATTTTTGCCCATGCCCATGCCATGCCAGATGGTGGCCACACCCAAACCGCGCCGCAAATCTGGACCTGGCTCACGGTCCAGCCATTCACCCCTCTCCGCCCAGTTGGCTGCTTCAGCAGCTTTCGTAATGGTTTCCTTCAAACCGATCTCATGATAAATATATGCTCCCGAGGGCATCAGAGTATCTTTGTCCATGCCGTTCTTGAAGCGGAATTCAATGGGGTCGATGTCGAGCTCTTTAGCCAGGGAATCCATATTTTGCTCGAAGGCAAAAGCGACCTCGGGAGTACCGAAGCCTCGCATTCCTCCTGAGGTCAGGTTATTTGTGGCAACGGCGTAAGAATCTACCTGGGAATGAGGGACCTTATAAGGCCCGCTGATCAATTCGACCGTGCCTCCGATAACCGCCGGGAAGATATTGGCATAGGGTCCCGAATCGCCGATGATCTTTGCACGCATGGCGACCAGGGTGCCGTCCGCCTTGGCTCCGGTCTCCAGCCGCACATGGATCCCGGCTCGCTTTTGGTGGGTGAACAAGGATTCATGGCGGGAGCGCACAAATTTCACCGGCCGTTTGACCTTCAGCGCTAAGGCCGCGGTCTGGATCTGAATGTGCAGCTCTTCTTTGCCCCCAAACCCGCCGCCCACGTAGGGGTAGATCACGCGCACCCGGTTGATCGGCAAGCCCAGAGCCTCAGCAATCTGGTTGCGGTCCCCGTGCGGATCCTGACCTGAAACATACATCAAAAGGTTCTGCCCATCCCAGTCAGCAACCGTGCTTTCCGTTTCCAGGAATAGAGCCTCTGTGCACTGCGTCTGGTAAGTGCGCTTGACTACCACATCGGCTTCGGCGAAACCTCGGGCGACATCCCCATGGGTTAAGGATACGTGGTCGAGGATATTTGTCGTGATATCCGAGCGCGCCAGGATGTCGGTAGACTCAAAAGCCTGCAACGCATCATAAACCCCTGGTAGCGGTTCGTACTCAACCTGAATGGCATTCACGGCCTGCTGGGCGATATCCGTATTTTCTGCGGCCACCAGCGCTACGATATCGCCAATATAGAAGACTTCATCCATGGCGAAGATCTGTTGATCTTTGACCAGGATGCCGTAATGAGTCTTATCCGGGAGATCGTGGTAGGTGACTACCGCGGCGACTCCAGGGATCGCCTCTGCCTTCGACACATCCAGTTTCTTGATGCGAGCGCGCGGGTACTCAGGGTAAAGTGCTTTGGCGACTAGCATGCCGGGGAGCTGAATATCGGCAGTAAACTGGCACCGCCCGGTTACTTTTTCTTCAAAACCTTCCATCACAATCCTTTCGATGAATGTTCGTCTTGTTCAAAGTTAGTTCCTTCGCAATTCGGGTTTATGCAATCCCTACTCGCTTTAATAATGCGGCCCTCGCGCGCCTGAATTCTTCGAGAAGCTGATTTTCATCCAAGATGAGGATTTCCTTATCGCGCATCAATATTTTGCCGTCCACGATCGTGGTTGTGACATCACTCGATTTGGCAAAATTGACCAGCAACGAAGGGACACTCAACGATGGCAAAGTCATACGCGGATCGTCCAAATCCACGATGATCACATCGGCTTTCTTCCCAGACTCTAAACTGCCTATTTGATCTGGCTGACCAAAGGCATAGGCGCTATTGCGGCAGGCCATGCGGATGATCTGCTCGGGGGTAAGTATGGTGGCGTCTCTTGAATTGAGCTTATGTAAATTCAAGACCCACTTGAAGGTATCCAACATTTCCTGGCCGTTATTGCAGGCCTGTCCATCGGTACCTAAGGAGACGGTTGTCGAACGACCCCGTTCCTTGCTCCCGTTACTCTTC
>CAYTKR010000213.1:0-5599 GCA_964438295.1 uncultured Anaerolineales bacterium | reverse complement strand
ACCTTTGACTCCCAAATGGGTATTCCGGCACGAACGCTTCGCCGAGCTTTCTGGTTTGCAGGAGACCGAGGCGATTTCAGTAGATGCACTCGCGGAGGTTATGTTGCACCCAGAAGGTGGCTTGAAGAATATTCCCCCAAAGGCGCGCCGCATCGCACTGCTCAATCAGGCCGATACGCCGGAACTAAAGGCCTCCGCCAGGAATATGAGTAGTTCCTTATTAGAAAATTTCGACGCCGTTGTAATCTCATCTTTGGGACCGGACCCCAGTCCTCAGTCTGCGGTCATCCACGCCGTTCATGAACCCATTGCCGGTGTCATCCTGGCTGGCGGGGCGGGTGTTCGTTTTGGAGAGCCCAAGCAACTGTTGCCCTGGAAAGAACGCCCATTGGTATGGCATGTGGCTCAAAAAGCCCTTTTAGTTGGGCTATCACCAGTGGTAGTTGTGGGCGGAGCCTATACATCCCAATTGATAACGGTTTTGGAAGAACTTCCGGTCGAAGTAGTCGACAACCCAGATTGGGCTCAAGGGCAGAGCACCTCAGTTCGGGCAGGCCTAGGGGCAGTATCAGCTTTATGTGGCGCGGCCATCTTCCTTTTGGCCGATCAACCTCAGGTTCCAGAAACGTTAATCCAAGCTTTGGCCGAAACCCATTCTCAGGAACGCGCACCCATCATTGCACCGCTGGTTCAAGGTCAGCGGGCAAATCCGGTTTTGTTCGACCAGAGCACCTTTCAAGCTTTCGATCAGTTGACAGGTGATGTCGGCGCTCGCAAATTATTTTCGAAGCACTTGGTGAAATGGATACCCTGGCATGACGAATTGCCCCTGCTCGATATCGATACCCCTGAAGATTATCGAAAATTGCTTGGTAAAAATTAATAATCCCCCATAGGACTCATTTCCCCTTGTCATGGCCCGTGTATTGCGCTATATTGATATTAGAATAAGGGTAGAATATAGGAGCACTGGCGAATGGTTGAGGACCAGAAGAAAATTATCATTATCGAGGACGAGCCGGACACCGTTGAGATGTTTGCGGAGATGATGCGCCTAAACGGGTATAATGTGCTCAAGTCGTATGGCGGCACTCCGGCGATTAACTTGATATCAGAAGAAAAACCGGACGCTATCGTCTTAGATATGATGATGCCAGATCTTTCAGGTTTGGATGTGTTGAGTCAGATCCGCGAAAATCCCGAGCTGGCAAAGATTCCGGTGATCGTCGTATCAGCCATGAGCATGCCACAAGATATTCAGGCGGGGCTGGATGCAGGTGCTTCTGCGTACCTCACCAAACCGGTGACATATCAACAGCTAAGTCAGGCCGTTCAAAAGACCCTTCAATAATTGACGAAATATAAGACCATCAAGATATCATTGGAAGAGATAAGATGTCTGTCGTTCGGGCGTTTATCGCAGTCGATTTGCCCTCCGATCTTCAAGAGCGTCTAGCACAAGTTACTGGAGATTTGCAAGATCTCATGGGGAATGTGCCTGTGCGTTGGGTGCCTGCGGAGAATATGCATTTGACCCTAAAGTTCTTGGGGGATGTATCTTCGAACAATATGGGTGTTTTGTACGATATTATCAGGGGGGAGACCGTGGACCGTGAGCCGATGGTAATCAGTTTGGGAGGCTTAGGAGCTTATCCCAAGCCGCGTCGCCCGCGTGTAATTTGGGTTGGTGTGGAGGCTCCCAGTGAGTTGATGGCGCTCCAGAGCGGTGTCGACAAACAGACCGGCAGAGTGGGCTACGCTCGAGACCGGCGGCCATTTTCGCCCCACATCACCCTGGGGCGGGTTTCCCGCAATGCGGTACCAACAGATGTGCGCATAATTGGGGATATTCTCTGCACCAAAAAGATCGGTTTCTTGGGGATGGCCAGAGTGCGCGCTGTTCATTTGTATCGTAGCGATTTGCAACCTGGTGGTGCTGTGTATAGCCGGTTATTCTCAGCCAATTTGGAAGGCGAAGATTGACCTTTGATTTTTCCAGCAAGCAAAGTAAAATTCCAATAATATTTTTGGTTTTCTTGGAATTGCCACGGAACGCCTCGATTTATCGGTAATCACCAAAGAAATTCTTAGAAAACCAACAGTTTCACAGTGAGGTGTAATTGGATACTTTAGAATTAGCACATACGATTGTTGATGCGTTAGAGGAAAAGAAGGGGGAAGATATTCTCATCTTGGATATTGACGGAACTTCTCTATTAGCGAGTTATTTTGTGATATGTTCAGGGACCAGCCCTCGGATGATCGATGCCCTCTCGGAGGCTGCTTTCGCTGTCGTCAAGCAGAAGCATGGCGTCAGGCCGCGCATTGAAGGAAACTCGCGTGGCGGATGGATCCTGGCTGATTATGGTGAAGTAATCTTGCACTTATTTTCTCCAGAAAGCCGTGATTATTACGCTTTGGAAGACCTTTGGAGCGACGGTCGGGTTGTGTTACATTTACAATGAGTGCTTAAAATAAAACTGCGGAGTATGTTTTGGCAAACTCCGCAGTTTTTAATTTTCGGGGAATTCCTTATACCTCTGGCTCGAGATACGTAATGGCATTGTAGCGGCGAGCGCCCCAACCTGCGGTGCCGTCCGGCAACTCGATGAGCCACCAAACATCATCACCAAGCTCTAATTCTTTATATACCATGAAGGAGTAACCACGCTTGATTGCTCCGACCACGTTATTCCCATGCGTGGTCGGCCGGGAGCGCAGACGCAGCGCAGTATACCCGCGGCGCAAGAATCCTTTCATGGGGTATTTTGATTTGGGTTCTTCGACGACTTCACGGGCAACAGGCTCTTCTACAACATCTTCCGGCTCATCGTCAGGGGGTGTCGTGTCCACAACGGGTTCTTCGTCGTCTTCCACAGCCCCCGTACCCCATTTGGCGAATTTGTAGAACTCATCTTCTTCCATGTTGACGCGGTTGATGTCGATCCCCGCGCTGGCTACGCCAAATTCGGGGCCTCGGCCATTTCGATCCGCGCTGTACTGCCACAGCCACCAGTCATTCCACGGGCGAGGGCGATAGACACTATTGGGGTTGTTATCCCAGGGGTGTGAAAGCGTGTCGCTGTAGATTGCGATCCACAGCTTATAGTCAGTTGCCCAGGCGGGAGCGCCTACGTTAGGGTTCCAAAATGTGGCCCGGGTGTAGATCACGCCTTTTACGCCCAGCTCTGCCTCGACGGTATCCAGAAAATCCTTGATCTCGGTCTGACACCTCGATTTACTGGCATTCCTGGGGTTGGCCTCGACATCGATGGCTGGGGGCAGGTTCCATTTTACAGATTTAAGCAAATTGCAGAAGTACTTGGCTTGCTTTGCCCCGTCGATGTGTGGATAGAAGAAATAATAGTAACCTACAGGGACGCGATTGCTGAATTTTTCAGCGTTTTCGCGGAACCTGCGGTCTGTGAAGCTGGCGCCAGTATTCTTGTCGCACCCTCCGGCACGGATATACATGGCATTGGTTCCTGCCCCCATCATCTTACTAACATTAATATCACTCTGCCATTTTGAAACATCTACTAAGGGTTCGAACATCGCTGTACCTCCAGAAAATCTAACAGGGGAGTACGGCCCGGTACGCCGCTATTCTTGAGTTTTGATCCCCTTTCTAAATGGATGCTAAGGCTAGAATAGCAAAGAAACCCCCGAAAGTCAACTGTTCAAACTGACCTTCACAAGGGTTTCGTAGAATTCAACAACAAGAGATATGGCAAAAATATTTTGGGTAGAAAGAAAGCCAACCGCGTTGGCTGCCGAACCAGGAAAAAACAGCTTTCGGACCCCGCCCAACACGGTTGGACTGCATACCCGCAGTGCGTTAGGTTTCGAAATCTCGACTTTAAGAAAGCCCATCTGACCTTCGAAAAAAGGTTCGGACAATTTCAAGAAGCATTCCGCTCTAGTCAGTTATTGCGAGCCGACACGGACGCGCAACGCGAGGCGAGCGTGGCAACCCGAATCTTAGTTGCAAATTGGAACGCCCACTTACGAGGACTCGCAATGAAGAAATGTCCGATCATTTGCCTGAATTTGACAACAAAATAAAAAGGATTCAACAACAATCGTCTAAAGAAATTTCTGGAAATGGTTATGCTCGTCGACGATGATGTTCTTCATTTCTACTGGGCTGTCGGTGATCTCGAAGCCCAAAATGATGATCTCTTCCCCTTTTTTGATCAAGTGTGCCGCCGCGCCGTTGATGCTGATGACCCCGGAGCCGCGCTCTCCTGGGATGACATAGGTCTCCAAGCGTGCACCCGATGTGACGCTGACAATGAGGACTTTTTCACCCTCCCAGAGTCCGGCTTTTTCGATCAAGTCCTGATCGATGGTGATGCTGCCCACGTAATGCAGTTCTGCTTGGGTGACAGTCGCTTTTTGAATTTTGGAACGAATGATAGAACGCATATATATAAATTTTTTCGTTGAATGCACTACTGAAAAATAGGGGAGGCGGGGGTGCTTTGCGCCTTCGCCTCCCCTATTTTAAAGCCAATCCATGTGGTGCTTGTCTGATGAACTGGCAATTTTACATGATCTCGATAAGTTCGTCCACAATTGCCACATCGGGCCAATGCTTGTCGATCCAGCGGGGGATCTTCTGCAATACCCGCTGGGTATGCCCACTATCGTTGCTCACCAACGCGCAGGCAATCGTCGCGCTTCCCCACACATCGTTATGGTCGATCTCTGCAACAGAGATGTTGAACTCGCGATGCAGGCGTGTCAGCAAGGGTTTTAGGCGGCTGCGCTTCTCTTTAAGTGAGCCGCAGCCGGGAATGTGGATGTGAAGGGAAAGTACGCCTAAAGCCATGATGATTTCTCGGAACCTCCGATATAGTATAATGGATGCCATGAGAGAGGCAAGAGCTTGGATCCTGGTAATTGGCGTCCTTCTGGTTGTAGGATGGGCGGGATATTCCGTGGTCAATGCCGTGAGCGAGATGACCGGCGCGGTGCGTGACACCACAGAGAATGCCTTGGGACCGGTCAATGAGATGACGGGAGGCCTGGCTACTCAGGTCAGCCAATTCATGAATCCCACCCCCACGGTGCTCCCCGACCCGGTTACCATCATCCGCGATGTGCGCACCATCGCCCGCCTGGAGACTATTCAATATTCCGTCGAAAAGGTGGTCACGGCTGATCGAGGGCAAGGAAATCTGGAATTCTTATTTGGGGACCAGTTGATCTTTGTGGCGCATGGTGTGGTAATCGCGGGAATTGACCTGGACGCGATCGGCGAGGACGACCTTTGGCTGGATGCTGGTATTCTATATGTTAAACTGCCCCCCACAGAGATCTTCGTTGCCACCCTGGACAACGATAAATCGTATGTCTACGACCGTGATACAGGATTATTCACCAAAGGCGACATCCACCTGGAAACTGCTGCCCGGCAGGTCGCAGAGGACGAGATCGAAAACGCCGCCCTGGAAGATGGCATTCTCGAGTTCGCGCGCGCCAACGCCGAGGCCTATTTGTTCCGCTTTTTGCGCACATTGGGCTATCCTGATGTAATCTTTGTCGAGGAATAGAGGAATACTTCCCCCCCCCATCCCCACCGGAAGGGGGGTAT
>CAYTKR010000212.1:0-5611 GCA_964438295.1 uncultured Anaerolineales bacterium | reverse complement strand
CAGTCAATTTTGCCTCATTTTTCTCAAACCACAAAAAACGGTAGAACTAGGAAAAATTAGGGTGTGACGTGTCTTGCACATCAGCCCTTATTTTTTCGGTAGGACATAATCCCAGGCGCAGAATTTGTCCCCCATGAGTATGGAATGGGTGATGGTACAGGTTTTGAAGTCCATCCCCAGGATAGGCTCCCAGAACTGACGGGCCCACCCGGCTGCGCGGTAGCAAAAGATGGGATCGACCTTGGGGTCTGCCGCCTCGCGTATCAACGTGCAGAAGCAGTATGCCTTACGGGTTCCTTTGTGGTTTGTGGCTTCATCGTAGGCTTTCCGGTTATAGGCTACCTTGCTCAGGTGCAAGATATTCCCTGCGATTCTCGGAGGGTCGATGAAACCACCCGTAGGTCCGGCGGATAACTCCTGGTGTTGAAGCTCGAGCACGGCGTTGACGTCACCGGTCTCTTGATAGATCTGCTTGAATTTATTAGTATCTTCGATTGGGCGCAATAAAGCTACCCGCGAAAGGATATCAAACTGCTGGTCCTGGGTGGTGTGAGCTTTTAGCCGTTCCAAAGAGCCTGCAACCCAGGCAGCGCGCTCATCGACTAGGGTGTAGGGGGTGATCGCTTCGCCCCTTGCCCAGATCTCTGATGTCAACTCAGGGCCGAGAACTCGTAAGAGTTGTTCTCGATATACTTCCGGCCAGGCCAGGAAAGAGGCCTGGGTTTCGATGACATTTTCAGCGTCATTATCAGGATCGTAGCTATGGTAAATTTCAACCAACTCCAATTCTGGTGCCAGGCCGACCTTATTCATGTGCGCATAGTTTTGGCTCGAAGTCTCCCTTAGGTTTTCAACTGGGCCATGGTGAGTACATGAGAAGAAATGCAGCTCCCGCAGGGTATGGGTTTTGACATCCTCATTGTTGACTACCTCGGAAACGGGAAAGCCGATCTCTGAGTCGAAACCATCTACAGGAGTATCAAAACGAAAGATATGTGTCAGTGGGCCGGCAATCTTGTTTCCGCATACTTCCTTTACAAGCTCTATCCTGGGAATAAGTTCTGCACGACTCTTGATAGGTTTTCTCAAACCAGCAAATAAGGTTTCCCCCCGAATAACGTGTTTCACTTTATTATCCATCTTACCTCTCCATAATATTGTATCCTGATTATGTTACTTATCTTTGGGAGGCTAAGTTCAAGGCAAGTGGAAAATTGAAGGCTTTGTGGAATTCTCGCCGGAATATATGCGAATCAGGCTATTTGGTATTTTTTGGAGTCTAAGGAATTTGATCGCTGATGGATTTGAAACGACTCAAGATCGAGGCTGCTTCTTCTGTATCAGGGATAAAGACATGGCCGTCTTTGTCGATATGTACGGGAATGACGTCATAACTATGGAATTGTGTCCCCTTGAAGAACACCCGCACGACGATGCCTTGTTGGGTTTCTAAGGACCAGCTTTGATCGAAGACGAAACTTCCCAGTCCGTAGAACACCGGCACACCTTCGATCTCTTCCATCCCCTGGATGACATGGGCATGGTTGCCGACGACCAGGTCGGCCCCAGCCTCGACCGCAATTTCAGCGAAATTCAATTGGCGGTAGTTTGGTGTGAAGCTGTAATCTGATCCCCAATGAGGCAACACGATGACCACATCGGCAACTGCGCGCGTGTTTTCAATGGCGTGACGCAGGTTCGTTTCGGAGAGTTCCGCAATGCCTGGCTTGGAAAGGGTGGCGAAAGCGCTGGCTTCAATCTCTCCCAGTGAAACGAAGCCGAATCGAACCCCATTCACCGAGATAACCACTGGATTCATGGCTGCAGCCAGATTCTCTCCCGCTCCTACAGGATCGACGCCGACGCGGCGCAAATTTGCTAGAGTATCAAAAAAAGCTCTATCCCCACAGGTAGGTAGACCGCAATTCTTGATGTGATTGGTAGCGACGCTCATCAGGTCGAATCCAGCACGTGCCAGGGCGTCGGCGTTTTCCGACCTGCCTACAAGGACAAAGGTACGGATGCAGCCTTTATGCGGGGGATAATCGCTCAAGGCTGCGTTGAGAGTGCCGATGGCGATGTGAGCGTCTTCGATCAGTCCTCGCATGTCTGCATAGATGTAGTCGCTATTCCCACGTTCGTCGATGGCAGCCTGGACACAGCGCGCCGGTACGATTGCTCCTGTGAATAGCAGTTCGGTCATTGGAACTTCTGTTGGTGTGGGGGAGGGCGTGGGTTCTTTGGTCGGCGGAATAGGAGATGGTGAAGGCGTTTCGGTTTGGGTAAAAAGGACTGCAGTGGGTGAGGGTGTCTGTGTGGGTAAAGCCGTGGGGATAGCTGTAGTTACTGGTACAACTTGATCAGGCGTCGAAATTGCTGGCTGGCAAGCAGACACAAGGAATGTGAAGCATATAAATAATGCTAGAGAATTTCTTATTCCGATCATGCTTTGTCTGTGCCAGATTTCAAGGTCATCAGCGCTTTTTGAATTTCGGCATTCACGAAATCATTTGTTTCCATCTCAATGGCAGTTGCAAGGATGCCAATGGCCTCATCCCCACCAATTTGGCTCAGTGCCCAGGCGGCATGCCCTCTCACCAGGGGTTCGTCATCGGAGAGAGCATGGATCAATTCACGAACTGCAGTTGTGTCTTGAGCGTTTCCCAATGCTACGGCAACATTCCGCAGATATCCCCGTCGTTTGGTGCGTTTGATTGGGCTGCCCTTGAATTTGCGGTTGAAGACCTCAGCGCTCAGGGACAATTCACCCCTCAGGGATGGACGAACCACCCCCGAACGAGGTTCGAAGGCCGGGTCTCCCACAGGGGGAGCAAAGCGCTGGTTCCAAGGGCAAACTTGCTGGCAGATGTCGCATCCAAACACCCAATTCTCCATCTGGGATCGTAAATCAATTGAAATCGCCCCCTTTTCCTCGATGGTCAGATACGAGATGCAGCGATTGGCATCGATCGTGCGATCAGGTAGGATGCAATCTGTCGGGCAGGCTTCGATGCAGCGCGTGCATGATCCGCAATGGTCGGGCACGAAGGGTGCATCAGGAACGAGGTCAATTCCCAAGAATATTTCGGCGAGCAGAAAATAGGAGCCAATATGAGGGTTGATCAGGTTGGTGTTTTTCCCAATCCAGCCCAGGCCAGCGCGTTGGGCTAACTCCCGCTCCAAGATGGGGCCGGTATCCGTGTACCAGCGATTGGGGATTGTCCGGCCGGCTTTTCCCTCTAGCCATGTTACCAATGTTTGTAAGCGTTCTGGCAGCACATCGTGATAATCCTCACCCCAGGCGTAGGAGGCGATTCTGCCCTCACCCATTTGCCCCTCTCCCACTGGGAGAAGGGTTGGGGGTGAGGGCGAATACAAAATCCCCAACACCAAAATCGTTTCGCATTCCGGCAGAATCAGGAGCGGGTTCGCTCGGCGTTGGCGGGCGCGTGCGGTTCCCATCCAGGACATATTTGCATGCCGGCCTGCGGCCAGCCAGCGCTCGTAGATGTCCAAATGCAGGGCAGGCTCAGGAGTGGTAATGCCTGCCAGGTGGAATCCGAGGCGGTAGGCTTTGTCCTTGACAGCTTGGGTGAGTTCGGGTGATGATTTCATGCCAAAAAATACCATTTTCGGGCAGGAGTGGCTGGGATTATAGCATATTGCAAGATCCAACATTGATAAATGTTCCCTTGATTAATTTGACATTGTCTGGGAGTAGCGTATAATTCCTTGTGGCACAAAATGCAACAAAATAGTTAATGAAAGGAGGAGACAGCATCCAAAAAAATATTTCCCCTCTCCACAGTTTATTCAAAAATGTAATTTGTTTCAGGAGGAAGACTTATATGAAGAACAAACCCCTATTTATTTTTGTATCTTTGCTTGTTCTTGCTAGCATGATACTTGCTGCTTGCCAACCCGCCGCTGACGAAGCTGCGGTTGTTGAAAGCGCATACGAAGAAATCGCATACAGTGAACCGATGTCGGTTGCAGCAGACAGCTGCGATTACGGTGGAAAGATCAAGTCGATTGCTGCGGTTGATGAACTCACAGTTGAATTCACCATGTGCAAACCCGATCCTGCTTTCCCCGCCAAAGCTGCCTTTACGCCTTTCGGCATTTACCCGCAGGAATGGCTGAATACATACGCCAACGCTGAGGGTCAGGAAACCTTGCTCTCCAAGCCCGTTGGCACTGGTCCATTCTATTTGGACAATTGGGCACGCGGCGACAGCGTCAATTTCAAGCGATTTGATGGGTACTGGGGCGAAAAGCCACCCTATGAAACCCTGGTTGTTCGCTGGGCGACTGAAGGCGCAGCCCGTTTGCTCGAGCTTCAATCCGGCACCGTGGATCAGATCACGAACCTGAGCCCCGATGACTACGCTACAGTACAAGAAGATGAGACTCTGACCTTCTTGCCGGTTGCAAACCCCAACGTTCTCTACCTGGCTATGACCAATACCTTCACCCCCTTCGATGATATCCGGGTTCGCCAGGCTATCGCCATGGGTGTTGACCGCCAGCGCGTTGTCGAAAACTTCTATGCTGAAGGCTCTGTCGTTCCTGACTTTTTCACGCCCTGCAGCCTTCCTAATGGTTGTGTTGGTGAGCCCTGGTACGAATTCGATGTTGAAGCGGCTAAGGCCCTCTTGGCTGAAGCTGGCTATCCCGATGGCTTCGAGACAGCGATCTACTACCGCGATGTCTTCCGTGGCTATCTGCCCGAACCTGGCCTGGTTGCAGTTGAATTCCAGACCCAGTTGCGCGACAACTTGGGCATCGAGGCTGAAGTAATTGTGATGGAATCTGGCGAGTTCATTGATGAATCCACCAATGGTCGTCTGGACGGTCTCTACCTGCTGGGTTGGGGCGCAGACTACCCACACGTGACCAACTTCCTGGACTTCCACTTCGCGGCTTCGAACCCGCAGTACGGCGATCCGCATCCTGAGATCTACGAAGTGCTTGAAAAAGCCTCCCAGATCGGTGATCCAGCCGAGGCTGAGGCTCTCTATATTGAGGCCAACAACGCTATCCGAGAACTGGTTCCCATGGTTCCGATTGCCAATGGTGCGTCAGCATCTGCTGCTTTGGCAACAGTTGAAAACGCCCACTTCCGCCCCTTCGGTGCTCCGCTGATGGCGAAAGTTGACCCCGGTAAAGACACCTTCGTTTTCATGCAGAATGCTGAACCCATCAGCCTGTTCTGCCAAGACGAGACCGATGGCGAATCTCTGGCCCCCTGCCAGCAAGTGGTTGAGACTCTCTTAGCCTACGCTATCGACTCTGGCGACGTTGTGCCTGAGCTGGCTACTGGCTGTACAGCCAATGACGACTCGACTGTTTGGACCTGCAACCTGCGCGAAGGCGTTTTGTTCCACGACGGCACCAAAATGGATGCCAACGACGTGGTAGCCTCTTGGGCTGCTGGCATTGACGCTGCCAATGCTAACCACATTGGTAATACGGGTGCGTTTGAATACTACTCGTACCTGTTTGACGGCTTGATGAACCTCGAGGAGTAAGATCCTCCCTGCCATCTAGTCCGTTTTGATGATGTAAAAGACGCGGGATGGCACTGTCCTCCAAGGACTTGGTGCCATCC
>CAYTKR010000211.1:0-5877 GCA_964438295.1 uncultured Anaerolineales bacterium | reverse complement strand
ACATTAACGGACCCACCCAGGCCATGGATGCCACCGAGGTCATCTGGGATTTCTTCGTCGCCCACCCAAAAACCAGCCTTGCTGAAGTGCAAGCACCAGATACAAGCGCTCAAGCTTCCGAGACCGCATACCCTGCCTCAGGGGACTATTTCGATGTGGTCTCTTCGGGCGGGCACGACCGCACCTTCAAGCTGCACATCCCACCAGGGTATGAACAAGGCACCTTGATGCCAATGGTGCTGGTCTTCCACGGGCGCGGCTCCAATGCCTTCGACGCTGAGATCTACTTCCAACTCAACCCTCTTGCGGATCAGCACGGGTTCATCGTTGCCTACCCCCAGGCAACTGGCTCACCATCAACCTGGGAAGACCTGCCCGAGGCTGAATCTCAATCCGATGTCGATGATGTCCAATTTGTCGAGGATCTAATTACTTTTCTGAATAGCCACCTGAGCATCGATCCCCAACGCATTTACGCAGTAGGCTTCTCAAATGGCGGTGGCATGGCAAACCGCCTGGGGTGTGACCTTTCCGAGGCGATCGCAGCAATAGCTCCTGTGGGAGGCACGTATTATTACTGGGAAGATTGCCACCCCGTTCGGCCTGTCCCGGTGATCTCCTTTCATGGCCTGCGAGACGAGGTCATCCCCTACGAGGGGACAGACTATGAAGAGATCGTCAATTTGCCAGAAATTCCCGTTTGGGCTGCGGCCTGGGCGGACAGGAATGACTGTTTACCTTACCAAGAGTCAAAAGGCGCTGGCGGTGTGATCATATTCGATCATTGGGCTGAGTGCAGTGCTGAGGCAGATGTGCAGCTTTATTCATTAGCCATGGACGGACATAACTGGCCCACAACGACGTTTGGCGGTGGAGGTTTCGAACCTGCTGTTACTGTAAATGACCTGATCTGGGAGTTCTTCGCCGCGCATCCTATGTCCGAAGCGCCATAAACCGTTTTGACACACAAACCATTGGTAAGAACACTTGCTCACCCGCTCTTGTGGGTGAGTAAGTGTTTTTTGCATACCATACTTAAGAGGGGTGCCAAATAACACCCTGGGGTCGTGTCAATTTGCTATGCTCGAGAATATCATTTATCCTGGAGTCATTTTCAAATTTATTTCACCAAACAGGGATGCGCTATGCCAACCTCAGATCATGATGAAATATTGATACTGCGACTCAGAGCTGGTGACCTGGAGGCATTGGGGGAACTCTACGATCGTTACAACTCCATTGTGTATCGCACTGCGCTGGCCATCACCTGTAACCAGGCGGCAGCTGAAAAGATCCTCCCGGAATGTTTTCTCGAATTAAAGGGTAGTATCCATACAATCGATAGATCGAACTCGATAAATCATTGGTTGATTCGAGGTGCTGCGCACAAGGCAGCCGATTGGGCCAAACAACGCCTGCGCTGGCCATTGACTATGGACTGGCAGCGCCAGTTTCCTGATGGATTTTTCTCCTACTCCAAAAACGCAATTCAAACACAAGGGGCATTGATCAACGCCTTGGCAAACCTAGAGATCCAGCAACGCGTCGTCGTAGTGCTGCATTATTACAATGCCCTGAACATCGATGAAATTTCAGCCATTCTAGAGCGTTCGCCAGGAACGGTGAAGTCACACCTCCACTATGGCCGTGAAAACTTACGCCGCCAGTTGAACACTTCACTCGCTGGTGTACCAGAAACAAGTGCCGGGCTTAACATAGAGATCCAAGAACTTTTCTTCCCAAATCGAGAAATCTAACGAAAAACGAAACCACATTGACTGGGTCACTGCACAAAATAGCAACCTGAATATTGGGGGTAGGAGCTCAATACATGTCTTTCAAATCGACCGAGCAAGAATTCTCTCTGACCTTAGCTTGGAAATACGCCTCGGCTCTACTCGTGCTATTAAACACACTCCTGTATGGTTGTTCCCTAGTTTCGGACAAATCCCCCACTGACTCTACTCAATTCACTGATCTGAAAACCGCAGAGACTCAAGCGACGGTTACTACCACTCCACCAGAAAAAACTCAAAAACTGGATATTTCACCGACTCCCACAAAATCGGCCTTTCCCCCGCTCAGCGGGAGCGGAGGCGGTGTTTTTGCAATAGCTTCCAAACATGACGGCGACTACGAGATCTATCTCATGAATGCAGACGGCAGCGACATACGCCAACTTACAGACAACGGCTCCAGAGATAGCTGGCCATCCTGGTCGCCAGATGGGGAGCAAATCGTCTTCATGTCAGACCGGAGTGGTTCCTGGGGGATTTATGTGATGAATGCAGATGGCACGGATCAACACGCGATTGCGAACGGCACGGGGGAATACGAACCCTCTTGGTCACCTACGGGAAGCAATATCGTGTATTCATCTCAACGAGGAGCCGATTCGGAGATCGTGATCATGAGTTCAGATGGGGGTGACAAAAAAATAATCACTGACAATGATGTCTACGATGCCTGGCCAGCATGGTCCCCTGATGGGCAGCAAATTATTTTCATGTCCCCGCGCGATGGCGATGATGATATCTATATGATGGATGTTGATGGACGGAACCAACGCGCGATTAAAAATAGTGCTGTCGCTGAAGCAGGTCCAAATTGGTCACCCGATGGCTCAAAAATCCTGTTTACCTCCGATCAAGATGGCGATTTCGAAATCTATGTGATGGACACAAATGGTGAGAATATCCAACAGTTAACCGACAACGATAGGAAGGATTGGTGGCCGGTATGGTCTCCAGGGGCAGATCGAATCGCTTTCATCTCAAACCGAGAGGGGAGATATTCGCTCTACTTGATGTCAAGCGATGGAAGCGATGTCCAACCTATCGAGGCAGGTTTATCTCTCGACATGAACTCAGGAATAGCCTGGATGCCAATGCCAGTTTCAGCCGCAACCCATGTGCCTGAAGATTACGCGACCATTCAGGAAGCCATCGACTCCGCCGAAGAGGGGGATGAGATTATTGTTGCTCCGGGCACCTACCAGGAAAACATCAACTTCAATGGGGTGAACATCATCCTCCGCAGCAGGGATCCTAAGGATCCAGCTATCGTGAATTCCACGATCCTGGACGGCGGGGGAAGTGGGAGTGTAATCACCTTTCAAAATGGTGAGACTATCAAGGCGCAATTGCTGGGTTTTACCATCACCAATGGAAGCGGGACAACCTATCATCAGGCTACTGACGAGGGCGAAATCCAAACTTGCCGAAGAGGCGTATTCGACACCCAAGACCCAGTCAGACACTGTGGCGGCGGCATTGTTGTCGAAAACCGTTCCTGGCCATTGATCGAAAACAATGTCATCATTGAAAACCAAGTCACCCATGGGGGAGGCGCAATTTATATTTCAAGTGGCTCCTATCCTATCATCCGGAATAACATCTTGCGCGACAATCGGGCTATGGGTGGAGGGGCGCTTTTTATTGTCGATGGATCCGCTCCCACCGTCGAAGGCAATTTCATCGAAGGTAATCAAGCTGAAACAGGCGGGGGCATGCTCATCGATTGGGGCGCAACTCCGACGATTAAAGGGAATACAGTTACCAATAATTCCGCACAGTCCGGAGCGGGGGTCATGATCTTCAACCATTCTACAGTTACAGTAGTAGACAATATCATCACAGATAACCTCAGCCAGGCGGGCGGCGGAGGCCTCTTCGCCGGGGCCAATGTATTGGTGACGGTAATCGGGAATGAAATCTCGCAGAATCAGGCCGGATTCGGTGGGGGGATATTCATCGAGATTGAATCCACGCTGATCATCGAAAATAACTTGATCAGCCAAAATATAGCTGGGATGGAAGGCGGGGGCATCGATGTCAGCGGGGCGATCGCTACCGAGATCCGCAACAACCAGATCACCGGGAATGAAGCCCAATTCGGAGGGGGTGTTCACATCCTGGGGGATAACCAAGTGCTTGTCGAACTGAATCATTTTACGGGCAATCAAGCCGCTTCTGGGGCAGGACTTTATGGGCAGGCAGCCATACATGCATCTATAACGGAAAACCATTTCGAAAACAACACTGCTGAAGACATCGGTGGGGGAATCTGGCTGAAAACACCAGACCCAGAGCTGGTTGAACAGATCGATACGAATACGTTCATTGATAACCTTCCGGATGACTATTACTTTTCTGAATGAGTGATGCCTAATATGCGCAAATCAATCCACCCTACAGCAATCATGCTGACAGTAATCTTCATCTTATTTGGCTGTACACCTGCGCCAGAGATACCTTCACCAACACCTACCATCCCATCCCCCTCCCCTACAGTGGAGATTCCACCCACAATCACCCCAACGATCAACCCAGTTG
Source organism: uncultured Anaerolineales bacterium (assembly GCA_964438295.1). GTDB lineage: Bacteria > Chloroflexota > Anaerolineae > Anaerolineales > UBA11858 > NIOZ-UU35. The sequence goes on along the minus strand of CAYTKR010000211.1, from coordinate 1,543 downwards.
AAGTAACAAAGAACATTTTGTATATCCCTGATTCGGGTATCAAACACAAGCTAGATATCTACCTTCCCAAATTATCCGAACCGCCTTTTCCCGTGATTCTCATGATCCATGCCGGCGGTGGAACGAAGGAGCAGCTCGCTTTTTGGGCGCGCACCTTTGCCGAGAAAGGTTATGCCGCGATATCCATCAATCACAGAAGTACCCCCGATGTAGGTCATTTGGAAATGGTTTCGGATACATTTTGCGCGTTAGCATGGCTGCACACCAACAAAGATGAATTTGCCCTGGATTCCACAAAGGTCTTCGCAATGGGGCATTCTGAAGGGGGCACATTAGTCACCTTGCTGGGCGTCACAGATGATCCTGCTGAATTCTTAGAGGATTGCCCGCATGCCTTACCTGAAGAAAATTGGATCCAGGGGGTTGCGGTCTTGACTGGGATCTTCGATTATGTACGTTTCGTTGAGAGTACACCTGCCCATGAAGATTATGTGATCATGCTCTTTGGAAAGGACCAGGAAAAATGGGTTGCGGGTTCCGCGATCAATGCCATTGATGGCAGCGAGCCGCCCTTTTTGCTGCTCCATGGTGGCAATGACAATACTATTCTCCCCTCCCAATCGCGAGCCTTCGCCCAGGTATTGGAAAATGCCGGAGTATCTGTTGAACTACATATCTTCCCAGGCGGCACCCACCAGACCATTGCTAAGGGCGATGAATCTATGCAATTGGTTGAAACGTTCCTTTCAGGTTTGTTGAAAAAGTGAACCACTAAGACACAAAGATTCGGTTCTCTAGGAATTGCCAGTGTGATCGTCACACGGCGTTTCCCTGAGATCCTAATCAGCGAGAACTATATAGACAATACAGTAGTGGTGATCCAAAGGAGCACCGATGAGAAAACGGAATCTTATTGCTACCCTGGGGATAGTCCTGCTGGGGACTTTTTCTTCAGGGTGTTCAGCAGAAACCATTTCGTCAGAGCACACAGCAACAGCCAGCCCTAAAACTGAGAATCCTGTTCAGGAAACACCGACCACGCCAAACTCTGTGTCGGAAGCGCCGCCCGAGAGAACAGTGGTAGAAATTCTCAATTCCTTACAAGGTCTCTCAATCGACGCCTTCTTCGAGCAGTCCTTCAACCAGCTTTCACTCCGCAATCCAGAGGGGCTGACCCATGCAGGGGTATCGGCATTATTCGGGCTGCGCGATGATCAACTTAACAACCTCTCCGATGCGTATCACCGCGATACACAGAAGTTGGAAACAGGAATATTGGAGCGATTACTCACCTACGATCAGGACTCCCTGACCCTCGAACAACAGATTTCCTACAATGTTTATGCCTGGTATTTGGATAACCAGGTGCGCGGCCACGAGTTCATGTACCACAATTACCCCTTGACGCATTTTATCGGCAGCTATCACTTTGAGTTGGACAACCTGCTGACTGAGGTGCACCCGCTCAAAACCCGCGCGAACGCTGAAGATTATATCGCCAGACTCTCCAAGGTCAGCACTCAGGTCAACCAGCTGATGGAGG
>CAYTKR010000210.1:0-6043 GCA_964438295.1 uncultured Anaerolineales bacterium | reverse complement strand
CGGCACAATCGCAGGGACGTGGCAGCAAGCCGGGCGAGCGGGACGTGGGATAGATACTTCCTTGTCTGTACTGGTAGCATCTCCATCCCCCTCGGATCAATTCCTGGCACATCATCCTGATTATTTTTTCGGGCGTAGCCCAGAACGCGCCCTGATCGATCCAAATAACTTGTTGATCTCACTCAAACATCTGCAAAGCGCGGTCTTCGAGATTCCCTTCCAAGACGGGGAGTCCTTTGGGAGCATCCAATCCGCCCAGGTTGCAGAAATCCTGAACCTCCTGAACTCCAGCGGGGAGGTGCACAAATCCAAAGGAAAATATTTCTGGATGGGCGAAGGATATCCCTCGGCCGCGATCTCGCTTCGAAGCGCATCGGCACACTCAATTACCCTTCGAGATCATCACAATGTATCCCGCACAATTGGTGAAGTCGACAGCGAAGCTGCACCGTGGATGGTGCATCCTGGGGCAATTTATTTGCATGAAGCTGAGACGTACTTAGTAGAGGATTTGGATCTAGAAAACCTCCTTGCCACCTTGAAACCGATTGAGGCTGATTATTTCACACGCCCGCGCCGAGAAACGGAGATTCAACTCCTTGAACTGGGGGATCGTGATCAGATCCCAGGGGGCACGAAAGCACACGGAGATTTGGCTGTCATCACGCAGGTGAGTGGTTTTCACATGATTCGCTGGGAAACCCACGAGAAATTAGGCTTTCAAGAATTAGATTTACCGCCGAACGAACTGATAACCGCGGGGTTTTGGTTGAGCCTATCTGAAGACACAGTGGATCATTTGCGCAAAGAAGGTCTATGGAAAAATGATCGCAACTACTACGGCGCTAATTGGGGGGCACAACGCCGCGCCGCCCTTGAGCGCGATCGTCGGACCTGCCAGGTTTGTGGAGCAACCGAAGGTCAGATATCCCATCATGTCCATCACAAGGTGCCTTTCAAGGCTTTCGACTCCCACCTGGACGCTAACCGATTAGAGAACCTGATCACGGTATGCCCCGCCTGTCATCGCAGAGTCGAAAGCGCTGTTCGTATGCGCAGCGGGCTATCAGGGCTGGCATATGTATTTGGCCATCTGGCACCCCTGCTACTAATGTGCGACACGCGCGACCTGGGCGTTCACGCAGATCCCAAATCAAATTTGTCAGTGACTAGTGAGACACAAAATGGATCCCCGGTCGTGGTGCTGTATGAAATGATCCCGGCCGGAATTGGTTTCAGCCAACATCTTTTCGAAGTTCTTGAGGAATTGATCTCGAATGCACGTTTACTCATCCAGGGGTGCGAGTGTCAGGATGGCTGCCCGTCGTGTGTGGGCCCCGGGGGTGAGGATGGATCTGGAGGAAAGGCAGAAACGCTGGCGATCATCGATTGTCTCGAACCCAAAATCAATTAAACTGAATTCAACCTGAAAGATTAATTCCTTTGCCTGACCCCCAATTTGACCCTGCTCCTTAAGGATCCCCCCAAATGATAAAGTTATCGCTTTGACAAGTTTGAACTTCGTTGAGCAGGTTGACACAAACATCATAGGAAATGACCGTTCCATGAGGAGCATCAATTGGGTACAACGTTAATGTTGTGCTCCCGTCGGCATTTGTAGGTGGCATAGAAAAGGTGATGCTTATCCGCTCTGGGAACCTAAGGATGAGACTGGGCTCAATATTTTCAATGGGGATTTGATCCTGCTGAATTTGTACTCCAATGATTTGTGAGGTATTTGGCGGAAGTAGTGGATGTTCTTCCCACACCGAAATATCGCTAGACTGATTTCGGGGCTGGACTTCTAGTGTCTGGATCTCTGCTGGGCGGTGATGTCGATCGCGATATAAATATCCCAAGGGAACTGGTTTTATCTTCTTTCCTTCAGAATTAAATGGGAAATAATCGATACACATGTTCTGAAAGCATTGTCGATACAGATAATCGCTCAAGCGAGTTAGTGGAGTAACGGCTGCGCCAGCGAATTGCAAATTAAAATTGCTTTCGAGGTATTCGACAAACACGACAGGTATTTCGTGAGATATACCCGACTGGATTGGTATTCCAAGGAGAGATGGGAGAGGCCGCAGATGAAAATTTTCCGAAGGATTATTGGCAGCGGCTGTGAACACGATGTTTTGGAAAATTTGTTCAATTTGGCCATCGGGGGCGATCTGTGGATTTGTCAGCGGCCTTCCAATGATCTCTGGAGAGAAGGCATGGATGCGCTCCATAAAGGGCTGCATTACTTGAGAGAACAGTATCACTTCGCTATTCTCATTTGCCGAAAATTCACACATATTGGCACACATCCAAACACCATAGTCAAGCAATTGAACTCGGGAGGATGCATCAGAATCAGACTGGTAGAAACCCAAATTGTCAAAGTGTTGCTCTAAACGCGATTTTTCGTTGTTATAGATCACGTTGGTAATAGGGCTACCGACAAATCTTTCACCTCCTAAATGAGAATATAAATCTAAGAACCCCGGATAGACTGCAATCGACTGCTCTCGATCGACGCCAAAATGTTCGGCAATGCCCATGGTCGATCCAATTGGAGACAATTTGACTTGCTGCCCGACGGGCAGTGTTGGATTATATTCAAATAAGGCCGAAGTCGTGAACTGAAAATCAATCCCTTGAATGTTTATAATCGGAGATATTGCTGGTCCCAGAATATCCTCTCCCCCTAATACATTGTAGAGCGAAAGAAAACGATTATCAATCACATACAGAATTCCCCCATTGTTGGGAGAGATTTCAGCACTTTGACAGCCTGCAGTTATGAGAGCGAAAATGAGTGTTACACCCACCCACCGTAATGTTTGCCAGTTCACATGCACAATTTTAAGAATTTCACCCTTCCGAAACAATAGCACTCTGGGACTATCTGTACATTCAAAAAAAAACGCGCCACGGAACTTCTTCCACAGCGCGGGCACTTGTCCACCTCAACATTTTTCTTCACTAGTTAGAAATCGTCGTCTTCATCAAGCCAATCATCATCAAAATCGTCTTCATCCCATTCCTCGAAACCATCGAGTTCTTCTTCCCAATCGTCAGTCGCTTCGAAGGGATCATCTAACTGTGTAAACGTTAGACAACCCTCATCGGGATCGATGTTGATTAGCGGCGCGCTGCAATACCCTTTTTCGAGGTAAATACACCCCACATAAAGACAGCGGATCTTTGGCATCTTCTACAAATCTCCTCAGTTATTATTTCAGATTTCGATCTCGTCGTCACGCAATAAGCGTACCACAGAAATACCCAATAACGCAACTAGCAGAATGGCAGAAACCACGCAATATGGACAGATCGCATGAAGAATGGCAATTTCGACATACGTGAGGTATGCGGAATATAAGACCCCAACCAGGCTCAAGCCAAACACAATCATTGGAGAATATTCGCGCCAGGTTTTTGCCCGAGGTTCTATCACGAGGAAGAATATCATGGCCAGATACGCCCCTGCCCCCAAGAGTGCTATGGGGATCCCGGCGATCTCGGAATACGTGCTGTTGTTGACGGATTCACAATCGCCAATACCAGCGCAGGCAGCGGTTGCATTGGCAAGCTTTAGCCACGCCAGATAAATGGAATCGGCTAACCCAAGTATGGACAAAATGATTGAGGTCAGGCGCAAACGCTGATCCGTTGGTGAAAATGTAATTTCGCTCGCTGTCATAAATCTAATCCTTCGAAGAACCAGGCCTCCAATTCAGCACCCGCGGGCACTGAAGTGGTTCCGGCTGGTATGATGAGTAAGGCGTTGGCGTTCACCAACGATCTTAAATTACCCGATCCTTGATGACCTGTCAACCGCGCAATCCAACGCCCATCCTCATGCGAAGCGTAGATGCGCAGGTAGCTTTCCCTTCCATCTGAATGTACATCCTCAGCTAGAATAATCCTACGGGTAAGCCTGACCTCTTTAGGCAGGCCCCCCATTTTTCTCAGAGCTGGTTTAACGAATACCTGAAAACCAACATAGGCAGACACCGGATTTCCAGGTAAGCCAAAATAGGGCACCCCCGCGTAGCTTCCAAATGCCAATGGTTTGCCTGGACGCATATTCACGCGCCATAAGGTCAGCTCACCTTCCTGTTCCAACACCGCGCGCACAAAATCATACGCGCCAACACTGACTCCGCCCGTCGAGAGAAACAGGTCGACACCTTCATCCACAGCGGAATCTAAACTATCACGTACTGCCCGCATAGTGTCGGGGACAATTCCGAGCCGCACGACCTCGCCGCCGCTTTGAGCAATCAACGCTTCGAGGACGTAGGAGTTGGATTCGTAGATCTTGCCGTCTTCTAGTGGCATCCCCAGGGGAAGCAGTTCGTCTCCTGGAGACATCAGCCCGACGCGTGGCCGGCGGAAAACGGGGACTTCTGGCATCCCAAGCATTGCCAATACACCAACATCCTGTGGCCGCAGACGACGGTTGGGACTGAGCACCCGCTCTCCCTGGCGAACATCCTCCCCACGCGGGCGGACGTTCTCACCCTCGGGTATCGAAACAAATACCTGCACATTCTCAGGTACGGGCGATCCTGGGTCGCGCAAACCGAAATCGGTATCCTCTACTCGCACGACGGCATCGGCACCTTTAGGTAAAGCTGCCCCCGTCATGATGCGAGCCGCCTGGCTTTTCCCCAGGGTCACTTGCGGTGCCATCCCGGCAGGGATATCGGCAACTACATCGAGCTCGATGGGGGAATCCTGACTCGCTGTCCTAACGTCGTCCGCACGGATAGCGAAGCCATCCATGCTGGAATTGTCGAACACGGGCAGATCGATGAGCGAGTTGATCGTCTCCGAAAGCACCCGACCCGCAGATAGCGATAGCGGAATTTGCTCGGTATCCACAGGAGAAAAAGCAGCCATAAGCTGCTCTTGTGCTTCCAGAATTGGGGTTAGTTCGTATCGTTTAGACATTTTTCCGGCGAAAATTATACCACTCCAGCCAGGCTATCCCGGTCTCACGCGCCGGGCATCGACTACATTCGCCAACAGTTCGACTCGATCTAGGATGCGACTCAAATGACCGATATCACGCACTTCTAGGACCAGGTCGAATACAGCCATATTGCGCCGGTTAATGTCCACATGTACCTTGCTCATACTGACTCCCTCTTTCGTCAGCAATGTGGAGATATCACTCATCAACCCATCGCGATCATAGGCTTTGATGCGCACTGGAACCGGGAACGTTTGCTTGGCTTCGCCCCATGAAACTTTGACCAAGCGCTCTGTCTCACTTACGTTGAGAATATTGGGACAATCACGGCGATGGATAGTCGCGCCGCGCCCTCGGGTGATGTAGCCAACAATCTCGTCACCAGGAGCGGGATTACAGCAGCGCGCCATGCGAGTCAACAGACCTTTGAGCCCCCGAACGGTTACACCATCGGTGGTTTTTTGTTCATCGAAATCTGGGATGGGTGGAACGGGGAACTCGAAATCGTCGTCATCCTCTTCTTCGATGAGGATCAACTCGTTCGAAACCCTGGCAAGGGGCAAATCGCCGCACCCGATGGCTTCAGCCAGATCATCAACAGTTTTGAATTTTAGGGTCCGGGCGAGTTGTTCCAGGTTTTCATCGACCAGTCCCAGTTGGCGCAACTCCCGTTCTAAGAGTTCACGCCCCTGCTTGATATTCTGATCGCGCGCCTGATGCTTGAACCACCTGCGGATTTTGGAACGGGCTCTTTGGGTTTTGACCAACCCCAAGTGCAGATTGAGCCAATCCCTGCTTGGGCCGCCTCGCTTGGCTGTCAAGATCGATACCTGGTCGCCAGTCTGCAATTCATAATCCAAAGAAACCAGCCGGCCCCCAATCTTAGCCCCACGACAGCGATGACCGACCTCGGTGTGAACATGATAGGCGAAATCGATGGGGGTGGCCCCTTGCGGCAAATCGATGATGTCGCCTTTGGGTGTAAAGACATACACTCGATCACCGAAGACATCGGATTTCATGCCATCGACAAATTCCTGGGCATCATCGACATCCTGGCGCCAATCCATCAAC
>CAYTKR010000209.1:0-6261 GCA_964438295.1 uncultured Anaerolineales bacterium | reverse complement strand
CGGGATAGGGGTGATCGTGACCGATGAAGTGCTGGATGCAATCGGTGACCGCCACGCCCAAACGATCTGAATACCAGGTCAACTCCTCCTGGCTGATCAGACGGTCTTTTCGCCAGGCATCGAACTCCAGGATAGCCAGGAAATTGCGCACGTAGGAGCGCAGTTTGCAGCTCTCGCCGCGCTCGTGATCGATCAGGTCGGCGATGAGTTCTTCTTCGGGGGAAAGTTCATCAAAGTGCTCTCCCCTGCACAATCCATCCACCAGTGTGATCTGGCGTTGGATGAATGCCAGCCGTTCGGCCTGGGTTTGACAGACATCGTCAATAACGTCATCAGCCCAGCGGAAATAGCCGTAGGCACGGTAGCAGTCGTCGGTCATGCCCCGGTCGACCAGCAGGCGAGCGGTGAGGTAGGTTTGTTTACTGCTTTTCCAAGTTATGTTTCGGGCGAGTTTAGCGGTCATTGGTTTATCTTCTTAAATTCGGGTTATTTTGCTTCTTGCAATATTTCTCCCTCACCCCTGCCCTCTCCCTAAGGGAGAGGGAGTCGCAGTATCCCAATTTATCCCCTCTCCCTATGGGAGAGAGGGGAAGGGTGAGGGTGTATGCTCAATTTTCCACAACTGCTGGCACCTGCGATATCACTGAATGGGAGACTTCCACCTCTCTCAGAATTCGCTCGGAGACTAATTTGGCAGAAACCAGCACCGTGGGCAAGCCCGTCCCTGGGTGGGTACTGGCACCCACAAAGTACAGGTTTCGATACTCCTTGTGACGGTTGTGCGGGCGCATGTAGCCCATTTGCATTAGATCGTGGCTCAATCCATGTGCCGATCCCTTGGTCAGGTTGTGGCGGTTCTCCCAATATTCTGGGGTAAGGTTGATCTCGAATTTTATGTGTTCTTCTAAATCGGTGATGCCCAACCGTTTCAGGCGTTGGATGGCGAAATCCTTACAGTGCTGCTTGATGGCAGGCCAATCTTCCGAACGATCCCCTATCAAATGGCCGATGGGAAAGGCGACCATCAGAGTATCCTGTCCATCAGGGGACATGCTGGAGTCAACACGAGAGGGGGCATGCATGTAAAAACTGGGCTCGGCGGCGATGGTGCGGCCATCGAACAAAGCTTCGAAGCTCTCACGGAAATCCTCAGCGATAAATAGGTTATGAGGGCCAATTTGGGGGTATTGCTTATCCAACCCCCACAGCATAACCAGGGCTGAGCAGCCGAATTTCTTATCATCTAGGCGAGCGGAAGTACCGTCGTCAGGCAGCATCTCGCGGTAGACATAGGGCAAATCGGCATTGGCGATGACGATGTCAGCCTCAAACTGCTGGTTCCTCTCCATGAGCACACCAGTGGCTCGGTTGCCTTCGACCATGATTTTCTCGACGGTGGTATCGAAGACGAATTCCACACCCCAGCGGCGGGCGATCTTTTCCAGCGCTTCGATAACGCTGTACATGCCGCCGCGCGGGAACCAGACGCCATCGGCCAACTCAGTGTACTGCATCAGCGAGAAAATGGCCGGAGCCTCGCAGGGGTTGACGCCCATATACATGTTCTGAAAGGTGAAGGCCACTTTCAGGCGGTCATCCTGGAAATATTTACCGATGTGCCGGTAATGTTTCTTGAGCGCTTTCAAACGCAGCATGAGCAGCAGGTTCTTGAGAGTGAAGAACTGGTACCAGTGATCAAAGTTGCGCTGGACCACATTGGGCAAGGCCAGATTGTAATGAAGCTGGCCCTCAGCCAAGTAACGGATATACTGGCTGAAGCTGCCCGGCTCGATTTGCTCTAATTGGTCCTGCATCTCCTTGAGATCTGAAGTCAGTCGCAGGAGCGTGTCATCTTCAAAATGGATCTGGTAGGTGGGGTCAATGCGCACCAGGTCGAGGTGATCCTCAATGCGCTCGCCGATATCGGCAAAGGCCTGTTTGTATAACTCGGGCATCAAAAACAGGGTCGGTCCGGTATCGAAGCGGTGACCGGCTTTCTCGATGATGTTGCAGCGTCCCCCGGCGCGTTGGCATTTTTCTACCACGGTTACCTGGAAGCCGTTCTGAGCCATTCGAATGGCGGTCGCGATCCCACCGATCCCGGCTCCGATCACCAGGGCATGTTGTTTACGCATTCTATACTCCATTGATATCTTGTTGTGATCCTCGTTGATGTATACGCAAGATCTCTAAAAAAGTCTCACTAATAAAGGGGGTCTCTGGGAAACGCCGTGGGACTTTCCAAATTTAGGGGATCACCCCGGAAATTCCTGGAGAGCCGATAAAGGTTGTTATCCAAGAATAATTCGGTTTTACCAGGGGGACCCCAATATTATATAGATATTCGGTACACATTTCTCCCTGCACTCCTGTGCCGGGGCAGTGAGATCGTGATTCGTTGATAACTGAACATGCAATGCTCATTTTTGGTAAGCATAGCAGGATGAAAGATACGATTGTCAAATGCTTTTGGATACTTCTCCTCCTGGAGCTGGGGATAGGTGGGTGTGGAACCATACCACGGGCCGCACCTCCTATCTCCACAGAATTGATATCAGCAACCAAACTTGAGATTGGCGCCACCCAAACTCGAGGGGCTGACGAGATGGTCATGGTTTTCGTTCCCGCGGGGGAATTCCTGATGGGTTCAGAAGATGATGACGGCGTTGCTATGGGCGTCAGGATCTACGAGAATGAATACCCTCGCCATCAAGTGACTGTCGATGCTTTCTGGCTTGACCAGACCGAAATCACCAACACCCAATACGCCCTCTGCGTGCAAGCTGGGCACTGTTCCACACCCAAGGATTACAGTTCCAGAACGCATAGCGCATATTATGACAACCCAGCTTTTGCAGCGTATCCCGTCATTAATGTGACCTGGTACCAGGCCGTAGCCTACTGCACCTGGGCGGGTGCGCGCCTGCCCTTGGAAGCGGAATGGGCTTTCGCCGCTCGTGGGCCAGACTCGCTGTACTATCCCTGGGGGAATCAGTTCGATAGCACATTAGCCAACTACTGCGACACCAACTGCGATATGCCCCACCCAGACCCCAGCGGCAATGATGGCTATGCAGACACCTCTCCAGTGGGCACTTACCCAGGTGGAACAAGCTGGATCGGCGCATTGGATATGCTGGGCAATGTCTGGGAGTGGAACTGGGACTGGCATGCCCTTTATGAAGGTCATGAGTGGCTGGAGCACCCCAACTCCGACGCCAAAGAAACCTACCGCGTGCTGCGAGGCGTCAGTTGGGATACCGCCCGTGGACACGCCCGCAACTCATTTCGCAACTGGTATTTGCCAGATCGTTACGAGAACAGCATCGGTTTTCGCTGCGCTATGGAAATCAACTCATCCCCTTAATTAATACACGGATTATTCGGATTTAATAGATTATTTAGAACTTACGCAGTTCGGCGAGATAATTGCTGGGAATAGGGGGTGTGGGCTTCGCCCCCACCCCCTATTCCCAGCAAACTTCACTTCATTCGTCAACAATATTGGCTCTAGAAAGGACACTTACAATGAATCACAAATCATTGATCATCATTCTCTACATCGCAATTTTATTCTTTACCGGTTGTAGCCCAACTGATGATTTGGAAGAACCGCAGACAGAAGTGTCCCACATGGAACCAAACACCACTCCCGAGATTATCCAGCAATACCAGATCCCCGATAACTACACTGTAGACATCACGGTAAATGGGATGGAGCGAAGATTTCTACTGCACGTGCCGCCCGGCTATCAGCCGGGAATGCCCACGCCCCTGGTTTTCAACCTGCATGGGGCGGGAGGGTCAGTTCATGGTCAGGCTAACCGCAGCCACATGAATGCCAAATCTGACCAGGCCGGCTTCCTGCTGGTCTACCCCCAGGCGCTGCACGAACCGGCCACCTGGTTGGGTCCTGTCTCCGGCCCAGCTAGCGCCAATGACAATCACTTCTTCGAGGAGATGATCGAATATCTTGGTCAGGAGATGAGCATCGACCCCGCGCGCATCTACATCACCGGGATCTCCAACGGCGGCACGATGACCAATCATCTAGGTTGCATCCTGTCTGACAAGATCGCCGCTATCGCACCAATCGCGGCCGGGAATGCCCATTCCGGGGGCTGCCTGTTGGAGAAGCCGGTCTCGGTGCTGGTGATGCATGGAACCGATGACAGCACGATTCCTATTGATGGGGACGCGGAACGAAATACACCGGCTGTTCAAGACTGGGTGGAAGCGTGGGCTGAATCAAATGGCTGTGATCTGTCCCCCAGCGTTGACCAGGACAATCAAGATTTTCTACAAGAGACCTGGGGCAATTGTGCGGGAGACTCTCTGGTGACCTATTACACCGTCAATGGTGGTCTGCACGAATGGCCTGGCGCGGCCTATGGCCCCGGTCCTTATGAAGATGGCCTGGAACCCGACCTCTATGCCACCGACGTGATCTGGGAATTCTTCGAAGCGCATCCCAAGTCCGATGTAGTCATCTCTGAACCTACCATCGATCCCGTTTTATTAGCTCGCTACCAGAACCCCGGCGACTACGTCGATATGCTCCCCGTTGATGGCTATACGCGCTGGTTCACTGTCCACATCCCCCCCGGATACGACCCCGAAATCCCCGCCCCGTTGATGATCAACTTGCATGGCTACACCGGCACCATGTTCGACCAACAGGAATATACAAGCATGAATGCCAAAGCCGACCAAGAAGGCTTTATCGTCGTTCACCCTCAGGCTCTGGGTGAGCCTGCTTCCTGGCATGGTCCTTTGCCAGGCCTTTACGGCCAGGCCGATAAGGATTTCTTCGTGGTGCTGATGGCCTATCTGCAAGCCTTAATCAACATCGACCCGACTCGCATCTACGCTACGGGCATTTCTAATGGTGGTACTATGAGCAATGCACTGGGCTGTTTCATGTCTGAGACCTTTGCCGGAATCGCGCCAGTGGCAGGCGGTCACACTGACTTCGCCAACTGCAATATCGAGCGACCAGTTTCTGTGCTGGTCATTCACGGAACGGATGATCCGACCATCCCCTACGAAGGCCGCGAGGACGAAGTGCCCCCGGTACACCTTTGGGTGGAGTACTGGGCTCAACGCAACGGCTGCCAACCCGAACCCCAGGTCGAACAGCCAGACCCATCTCTCAAGATCGAAACTTGGGTAGAGTGCAATGAAGATGTCTCTGTCCAATTGATCTCTCGCATCGGTGGCCTGCATGTCTGGCCAGGCTCATCAGCGGCCTATTTTCGCGAGAATGTCGAATCGCAGATCAACGCCACTGATATCATTTGGGAGTTCTTTGAAGCCCACCCAAAGAGATTTGTTGGATCAGAGTAACCGCCGTTTATTTTCCCAGAAACTGTGAGTTTCCGGAAAAAGGCAATAAATCGATTAAGGAAAATTTCATGAGATACACAACACTATTCCTCCTCATTTTTGTAGCAGCCTTGACTGCCTGCAGCCCATCCACGGTCCCAGCGGAGCCTACCCCTACACCAACCCCTAGCAAATACCCAGATCCCGGCGATTATTCTGAAACTTTGGACGTTGATGGCACAGAACGCACATTCCTGTTGCATATTCCCCCCGGCTACCAACCTGAGAACCCAATTCCAGTGGTATTCAACCTGCACGGGCGCACAGCGACAGCCACCCAACAACAAGAGATGACCCAGATGAATGCCAAAGCTGACGAGGCTGGATTTGTTGTGGTCGCACCCCAGGCCATTGATAGTCCACCCACCTGGTGGGGCGCAGTCCCCACCGAGATCGGCGACCCCGATATGGCTTTCTTCGATGCATTATTGGCACACCTGCAGGAAGAACTCAATATCGACTCGACCCGCATTTATGCCACAGGCTTTTCTAATGGCGCCTCCTTTGCCAACCGGCTAGCCTGTTCGCGCTCGGACATTTTAGCGGCTGTCGCGCCTGTCTCTGGCGGGCACGTAGGTTATTACGATTGCGACGCGCAATACGCGGTTTCGGTGCTGGCCATCCATGGACTCTTGGATTCAATCATCCCTTATGAGGGAAACCAGAACAACCCCCTGGTTCACGATTGGGTTGAAGCCTGGGGTGAACGGGATGGCTGTAATATCGTTCCAACTACCCAACGCCTTAGCGATGTGCTCACGCTGGAATCCTGGGAGGCATGCCATGGAGATACTCTGGTGGCGCTCTACTCCATTGCCGACGCCGGGCACTCATGGTCGGGATCCGAGTTCGCCATCGAAATTAACGGAACCACCC
>CAYTKR010000208.1:0-6566 GCA_964438295.1 uncultured Anaerolineales bacterium | reverse complement strand
TCGCTGGTGTTGCGGACATGGACACCGTCATGAGCGAGATCGATGCTTCCTGGCCTGGTATGGAAGGCGAAATGGAAGAGGAAGCTGCTGGCCTGACCGTGACCTTCTGGCACGTTTGGGGCACAGGCGGACCCGGTGAAGGTATGACTGCACTGGTGGATAACTTCAACGCTACCAATGAGTACGGTATCACCGTTGATGCTGTAGATCAGGGTCGCTATGGTGACGCAGAAGATGCCATGAACGCAGCCATCCAATCGGGTGACCTGCCCAACGCAATCGTTGGCTACACCAACGCCGTTGCCAATTGGTATTCAGTAGGCGTGATTGCCGATCTGCAACCCTTCGCTGATGATCCCGAAGTTGGCTTCACCGCCGACGAATTGGCCGATTTCTACCCCGCCGCATACGCTGGTGGTGTCACTGTTGATGGCGCTCGCATTGCGCTGCCCATCAGCCAATCAGCCAATGTTCTATTCTACAATGCTTCTTGGGCCCAGGACTTGGGCTTTGATGCACCCCCGGCCAACGCTGCTGAGTTCAAAGAGCAGGCTTGCGCCGCTGCTGCTGCCAACGCTGCTGATGATGATCCAGACAATGATGGCACTGGTGGGTTGGTGCTTTACCCCAGCGCTTCCAACTTCATGTCCTTCTTGTTCGCCTATGGCGATGATGGACAGACTGAGGATGGCGCGGCATACGACTTTGCTTCTGCTGAAGCCCAGGCCGTTGCCGAGTACTGGAAGACGATGTGGGATGAGGGTTGCGCTTTCCCAACCGAGAGCTACCCCAACCCCGAATTCGCCACCCGCAAAGCTCTCTTCACAATGAGCTCTACGGCTGGTCTGCCCTATCAGTTAGCAGCCTTCGAAGATGCGGCATCTGAAGATGAGTGGTACTATCTGCCGTTCTTAGGACCGGAAGGCGAGATGGCTGTAGATGCCTTTGGTCAGTTCGTTGCTATGGTAGATACAACCCCAGAATTGAACCGGGCGACCTGGTTGTTCTTCAAGTACCTGACTTCCCCCGAAGCTCAGGCTACCTGGATCAATGCCAGTGCCTACTACCCTGTGCGTGTAAGTGCAGAAGATCTCTTGAAAGATTATGCTGATGCCAATCCTAAATGGGTTGGTGGCCTTGGGTTGATGCAGTACGGTCAGCTTGAGCCAGCTCGATCATCTTGGTCCTCTGTCCGCCGCGCACTAGGCGATGCTGGTGATCTCATCATTCAGGGCGAGTTCGACATGATTCCGACTTATCTGGAGGAATTGAACAATAACGCCGCTGAACTTCTGGCTGAAGTTGAGGGCTAAAGCTTCTCAATTGCTAGTAATAAAGGCTGGAGCCGACAGGCTCCAGCCTTTTTCGTGTCCGGTCTGACGAAACAATTACCCATAACAACCTTATGACAAAATACCCTCACGTCACCATCTACACTGACGGCGCATGTTCCGGCAACCCTGGCCCCGGGGGCTGGGCGGCGTTGTTGCGCTACGGCAATCACGAGAAAGAGCTTGTCGGATCCAAGCAAGAAACCACCAATAACCGCATGGAGTTGACGGCCGCGCTGAAAGCTCTCCGGGCGCTAAAAGAACCCTGCCAGGTCGATTTCTATACCGACTCAGAATATCTCAAGAAGGGAATTAATGAATGGATGGCGAAATGGAAACGCAAAGGGTGGAAGACAGCAGCCAAAAAGCCTGTCAAAAACCAGGACCTTTGGAAAGCTTTAGATAAGGCCATTCAAGGGCATCAGATCACCTGGCATTGGGTTCGAGGTCATGCTGGAAATCGCTACAACGAGAGGGTGGATAAACTAGCAAGACAGGCTATCCTTGCTAAACCCCAAAAATAAAGAGTGAAAGTGCCCAGCACTTTCACTCTTTATTTTTGAACTGAGGCGACGACCGGATTCGAACCGGTGATAAAGGTTTTGCAGACCTCTGCCTTACCACTTGGCCACGTCGCCAAAATAAAATGCTGACTGTTGATCCGAGATTGCCGATCAGTTATCCAATCCACAATCTTCAGTCGTCAATCAGCAATCTTGAGAGCGGGCGACGGGATTCGAACCCGTGGCCTTCTCCTTGGCAAGGAGACGTTATACCACTTAACTACGCCCGCGAGAACCGGCCTTGGTTGCTAAACTGCCTTTGGCAAGGCCGAGAGTGCCGAGAGCCAGAATCGAACTGGCGACACCACAATTTTCAGTCGTGTGCTCTACCAACTGAGCTATCTCGGCCTGAAAACACGTTTTTCCAAACGCAGGGCAGATTTTACACGCGTCACTTTGGATTGTCAAGCAATATGTGCGCATAAACATTTCATTGAATTCACTCCGTTCATTTTCCTGCGCGCAAGTTGACGTTATGCCCAGCCCGTGCTATTATCCACATACGAAATAATTTGTGCATTTGCCAGGATTCTTGGGCTTAGACCACCTTTCTTTATCTTACTCTGCCATTATTTTATTATTCTTCTTTCGGGTTTGAGTCCTCTATCAATAGGCCTGACCCCCTTAGAGGGGAGATGAGCGCAAATTGTCGTGCGCTCTATTTTTTTTATCTGCACTTACAGGAGTTATTATTATGAGTTCTGATTTTATAGCCCGCATAGTCGGTATGGTTGTTTTTGGCTTTTTTGCTGGGTATCTAGGAGGCACCTGGGGGGAATCAGTATTCCCTGAACCAATTATTGTTTATACGGCTGTGCTGAGTCTATCTGGTGTTTTGGTCGGGTTGGTATTGACGCCCTATATTACGACCCGCCCCATGCGCGCATTGCGCGCCCTGCTTGGCAGGGTAGAAGCTCAAACATTAGTAGCTGGGTTGGTTGGCCTGATCGTTGGTCTGGTAATTGCAGCGCTCTTGGCATTCCCGTTATCACTATTACCTGCGCCAGTCGGAGAAATCTTGCCCTTTATTGGTGTGTTGATTGTGAGTTATTTTGGTGTGGCAGTGTTTGTCATGCGCCAAAATGACATCTTCTCGATCTTTCGTGATCGTTTGCCCCGCAAGAAAAGCAGCGATAGTTCTGAAGACGATGTCACCAGCCGGAAGATCCTCGTCGATACCAGTGTCATTATCGATGGTCGTATCGCAGATATTGCCAGAACAGGTTTCCTCACAGGGACATTTCTGATTCCTCGTTTTGTGTTAAATGAATTGCAATATATCGCCGACTCCGCTGATGGCCTGCGCCGCCAACGCGGGCGCCGCGGGATGGAAGTCTTGGCGCAACTTCAAGAAGAACCCGGCGTCCCCGTCCAGATCAGCGATATTGATGTCGAGGGAACGCGCGAGGTTGATGATAAGCTTGTAATTTTAGCCCGCCAACTCAAGTCCCCGGTGCTGACGAATGATTATAATCTCAACCGTATCGCTGAGTTGCAAGGTGTTCCTGTGCTGAACGTGAATGAGCTTGCCAATGCTGTCAAAGCAGTTTTACTCCCTGGAGAAGTCATCAAGGTCGATATCATCCAGGAGGGTAAAGAATCTGGCCAGGGGGTCGGGTACCTGGATGACGGCACCATGGTGGTAGTTGAAGACGGCGCAGACTACTTGAGTAAAGAAATCTATGTCACTGTGACCAAGGTGTTACAGACAGCCGCGGGTCGAATGATCTTTGCCCGCCCAGAAGAGAGGTCCTGATGACGATAAAAATTTATAATACCCTGACTCGGAAAAAAGAGAATTTCGAAACTCTAGAACCCAATAAGGTATCCATGTATGTATGTGGGCCAACTGTTTACGATAAGGCGCATGTTGGTCACGCCATGTCGGTATTGGTCTTTGATGTCATCCGGCGCTATTTAGAGTACCGCGGGTACGAAGTGCGCCATGCCATGAACTACACCGATGTCGATGACAAGATCATCCAGCGCGCCAATATCGAAGATGTCGATCCCTACGAATTGGCCCAAAGCTATATTGAAGAGTTTCGAGAGCACCTGGAGGATTTGAATATCGTTCCAGCAACCGTATACCCGCGTGCAACCGAGGAAATTGACCATATCATTGAAATGGTTCAGGGATTGATTGAAAAAGACCATGCCTATGAATCGAATGGTGATGTATATTTCTTCGTTAGCAGCGATGAAGACTACGGAAAACTCTCTGGCCGCAAGCTTGAGGACATGCAATCCGGGTATCGCATTGATGTCGATGACCGCAAAGAAACCCCTATGGATTTTGCCTTGTGGAAGGCCTCCAAGCCGGGGGAACCCACCTGGGATAGTCCCTGGGGAGCGGGCCGCCCGGGATGGCATATCGAGTGCTCAGCGATGAGTCATCACCATCTTGGTGAGCAGATCGACATCCATGGTGGCGGCAATGACCTGATCTTTCCCCATCATGAAAATGAGATCGCTCAAACCGAGAGTTTCACCGGGAAATCCTTCGCCCGTTATTGGGTGCATAATGGTATGCTGCAACTTGCTGGCGAGAAGATGTCGAAATCTCTTGGAAATTTAGTGACAGTTGAAGATTTTCTGGCAGAGAATGAAGCCGATGTGTTGCGCATGCTGGTTCTCAATTCTAGTTATCGCAGCCCGCTAAAGTTCAGTGATGAAACTGTCGGTCATGCCAAGAAAGCCTTAGATCGCCTGCGCTCTGCGCTGCGCCCTGCCACTCCTGGAGCAGCCGACGCGATGCCCAAAGCGCTTGAGGAACAAATGTCTGCCACGCGCCAAGGATTTGAAGACTCGATGGATGATGACTTCAATACCGCCGGTGCCTTGGGATATCTCTTCGACTTAGTGCGTGCGGTCAATCAAGCGCGCGATAATGCTGCCGGCCCCGAGGCTTTGATCCAGGCCCAAAGCTTGCTCCTTGAATATGCCGGGGTGCTGGGCCTCGAGTTGGAGCGAGCCGGTGGGCGTAGCCCAGGTGAGGTGGCACCCTTTGTGGATCTGCTGCTCGAGGTACGCACGGAGTTACGTGCTCAGAAGTTGTGGGCTCTCACTGATAAGATCCGTGACAGTCTTGCAGAGTTAGGCGTCGTGCTAGAAGACGGTAAAGAAGGCACCACCTGGCGTTGGGATTGAGTCAATCAGCGTAATCCTATCGCTCATTGACCACTCCAGTGCAAGAGCACTGGAGAATAATGAACAAGTAGCATGAAAGAATGGATCGTTGGCCGCAACCCAGTATATGAAGTGCTAAGAGCGGAGCGCCGAAAGGTGTTCCGCCTTTGGGTTGCCCAGAAAGCTGACCAAAAGCGTCATCTCGCCGATGCCATGAAATTGTCCGCTAACCAGGGTGTGCCGATCAAGTTTGTGCCGCGCCCTGAGCTCGATAAACTGGGTGAAAATCATCAAGGGGTTGCATTAGAAGTTGGGGAATACCCTTATAGTTCGCTATTCGATATCTTTGATCTCGCACAGCAGCGCCAAGAACCCTCCTTCATTTTGATCCTCGATACAGTGCAGGATACACATAATCTTGGTGCATTGTTGCGAACGGCTGAAGCGGTTGGCGTTCATGGAGTCTTGCTACCCCTGCGCCGTACTGCTACTGTGACCCCAGCAGTCGTTAGTACCTCCTCGGGGGCGAGTGAACACCTGCTCGTAGCACAGACCAACTTAGCCCGAGCCATCGAAGACCTAAAAAAGGGGGGGGTCTGGGTTTATGGGTTGGAAGATTCTACACGGGCAAAGTCACTCCCAGAAGTCTCTCTTAGTGGTCCTATTGGCTTGGTTGTGGGCAATGAGGCCAAGGGAATGCGCTCCTTGGTACGAGATTCCTGCGATGTGTTATTGAAGTTACCCATGCGAGGAAATGTCGATTCGTTGAACGCTGCCGTTGCTGGTTCGGTCGCCTTGTATTTTTGCTGGAGTACACGCCAGTTTTCATAATTCATTGTTAATTTCTCCTGCTAAACCATTGACGCTGTTCTTGAATCCTGATAGACTCCTGCCCCGTTGGCACTCCCGCGAAGCGAGTGTTAACCTTGTGTGTGAGGATTCCCTCTGGTATAATGCTCCCGCTATTTTGTGTAGCATTTAAGTTTGGAACGTTTCAAAATTATTGCGCGAACTATTCGAAGAGAGTTTCGAAGAATTGCGCCGACGTAGCTCAACGGTAGAGCAGCCGCCTTGTAAGCGGCAGGTTATGGGTTCGATTCCCATCGTCGGCTCACTTAGTCGGTTAGTCTGTTAGTCTCATTGTCGCTTCCCACGCGGGAAATCCTTTATGGGACCAAGCGACTAGTCGACTAAATGACAAGCGACTAACTCGGGCGGATACCCAAGTGGCCAAAGGGAGCTGACTGTAAATCAGTTGTCACACGACTTCGGCGGTTCGAATCCGTCTCCGCCCATCTGAACTCGCTGATCGGCACTAATTCTGTGCCCATCGGCGGGTAATTATGTAAGAGACTAGCCCACATAGCTCAGTCGGTAGAGCACATTCTTGGTAAGAATGAGGTCATGGGTTCAAGTCCCATTGTGGGCTCTTCTCGCCAATTATTTTGAACCTTTTTGGTTGATATTATTACCGAGGAGATAGTAAGCATGGCAAAGGAAACATTTGTAAGAGACAAACCGCACTTGAACGTAGGCACCATGG
>CAYTKR010000207.1:0-6799 GCA_964438295.1 uncultured Anaerolineales bacterium | reverse complement strand
GTTTTGTAAGCGCACGATTGTGGCCACCCACAGGGAGGTCAACGCCATAACAATCGTGATGACTGTTTTATACTCGATCTTTAGGGGCTCGGGTTTTGCTTCGGTTTCAGTCATTTTTTATGCTCACTTGGGAAGAAACGCCATTTCATTGATAACAATATACGCGATATCGATCACCAAAATCAACGCTCCAATACCCACCCATAAATAACGCCAGTTGCTTTTGATCACTCTGGCGAAGATCAATGAGACCACAACAAAGGAGAGTAGATAAATTCCGGTAACTAATGTCGAACTTTTATTGATTATCTGTTGCGCCCTCTCGAAATTCTTTTGGGGGTTGATATCCAAATTCCGCGATTCGAAGCGCATCTGGTTTTCTAAGAACCCCCGTTCGTCGAAAGATCCTCCGGAGAGGATATACTCCGGTGAGAAGAATGTGGCTTTGGCCGCGGCAGCCGTCTCGTATTCCGCGACCTGTTCCGTCAAGACCTGGGCGCGTTCTTGGTCGCCACGCGCCAGGGCCAGTTCAGCTTCTGCTTGGGTGATGGCTGCCAGATCATTCAGGCGTTTGTATTCGGCATACGCGCGCAGGTCCTGTAGCATCCAGGTATGAGCAATCACATAGGCTTGTTCCCGGTTGATCGAGGCAGCAATGGCTTTGTTTTGAAATTTGACGATTTGACGAGCGCGCCCTCCGGAGATTATGCCTGTCATCGCGCCCGAAAAGGCGATAATGGCGATTGCGATCGTCACCATGGTTTCAACCGGTATCGGTTTCTTTTCAGTCGTTTCGCTCATATAGATGTCTCACATATGTATAGGATATTGATATGATTGCCGATTGATTCTTTGATTCCCGTGCGTATAAATTAGCGATTTGCCAAAACGAAGGTGCCATCGAAAAATGTCTGGAGGGTCGCGCGTCCATCGGAAGTGATCTCAGGGGTTAGCTCTTGCCAGCCCCCTTGGCCACCATTGAGCACATCCAACCAGTAAAGGATGACTACATCTTGGGGGGGAACGCCCTCGGGAATATCAAACGTTACCTCAATACCCTCGCCGTTAGGCAGGATACTGACCCTGGATGCGCCTTGCGTGACATCAACAGACATACCGCTTAAGAAATTCAAGTCACCCGCCAGATTGCCAGGCAGATTTTCCAAGGTCTGCCCGACAGCCGAAACCGCATCCCCGGCACCCCCTGAGATGGTGATCTGATCGCCCTGGTTGAGTTCCAAGACGGCAGGTTCGTTGGTGTTCCCACTCAACGTGGCAGCGGCCTGAGCACTGCCGTTCCCAGTTTCAGCGACCGCAGTTTCAGCGGCCGCTTCTGCAGTGGCATTCGCTTGAGCAAGGACGAACACCCCACCAGACTCAGAGAGGGCTTCGATCATGCCATTGAGCGATTCTTCCAAAGGTACTTCCACCCAGCCTTCTCCCTCGATGTATTGCAAGATCACCAGCTCATCGAGAGGTGTATCTGCGGGTAAGCCAAAGGAGACCAAAATTCCCCCCAACTCATCTTCCGTGAGTTCGGTGTCCACAGCGATCTCCAGGCTGTCGAGCATATCGAAGCCTTCGGGCAGCTCGGCTGGCAGAACGACTTCAGCGCCAGCTGTCATGGTGACTGTGGCATCGATCCCTGTGATGAAAGTGGCCCCATTGCCTTCAGGTAACTGCAATGCGACCGTGTCGCCAAAAGCTGTGGTTGTGAGCAGGGAGACTGGTTGGCCGCTGGCAATGGTTAGCACCGGATTGGCTGCCAAAGCCAAGGCTGCAGCTGCTGCAGAATCCGCGTCCGCAGCGGTGATGGTAACTTCACCCGTATCAGGATCAATAAAGACTGTGACGCCAGCGATAGGATCTGGCGGCTTCTCGATGACCTTCAACGTGCCACCGTTGAGGGTTATGGTGCCATTCTGGGTGACATTTCCATTGGCAGCGCTCAAAATGACGGTGCCACCTTGGGTAATAATCTGGCCAGACGATGTGAGATTGACACCATTTGCAGCGTTGATATTGACCGCTGCGCCACTCTTGGTGGCCTGCACCGTGCCGCTGATGGTGGCATTGCCGCCGCCATTATCAGCATTCCCGTCCAGATCGGCATTGAAATTCACGCCTTCTGGAGCGGAAACATTGGTCGAGGCCTCGGTTTTGATGTCGTCTCCAGCATTGCCAGTGATCCTGCCCGTGCTGCCTGTGATAACCACATCGGCCTCAATGGTTAGATCATCTCCCAGTTTTGTGGAGTCGTTGCCCGCGGTCAGGTTGATATCTCCACCTGCTTTCTCACGGATTGCCCGGCTGACACGGAGTGGGCTGCTAGCGATGATAGTTACCCCGCCATGAGAGATAATGCCATCGATAAAAATTCCACTTTGCCCAGTTTGTCCATCCAAGCGACCTGTGCTGCCAATGTTCAGCCCGCCAGTGTTTGTGAGGAATACGCCCCCGGAGTCTGATTCGGATGCAAAATTGCTCAGGGTTGTTTCAATGGGATCAGCGCTGGTGCCAAAAGCGCCCTTAGCATCTACCAATAGATACGCAATCGCGAGGTTGAGGTTGACATCATTGGAAGCGCCATTGCCATCCTTGATATCGCCAGTTGCGTTGATTTGCACGGAACGATTGGTGCTGGTTAGCTCTCCTTTGAATATTACATCTTTGCCAAAGATAACCATATTGTAATTTGTAACGCTTACGGTGCCGATTTCCATATCATTTGTTGATGTAGATCGGCCAATGGTCAATGTCCCATTGGGCAACGATAACCAGGCAAATTCAACCTGACCAATATAAAATCCACCACCAGCACCAGTACCAAATCCAGCAGGTATGTCATCTTTTGAAGGAGTGAGCGTCAGATCGCCACCCCCTGTTTGGACACTCGAGTTGAAGCCGACATCATAACCAATAATTGTGATATCACCGCCATTGGAAATGAGATTGCCTTGAATATCTACACTCCCTGTCCCGTCCTGATCCGAGTCGGCATTAAGGATTATATTGAGCTTGGCATTCTTGGCTTCGATTTTGTTGTTGTTAGTGAAGTTTCCTATGGCATTGACGGTCAATGTGCGATCGGTTGTGCCATTGTATTCCATATCAGCGTTCCAGTTGACGTTGCCATTTCCACTGGGTGGTGACCCTACAGTGCCTGTGGTAATCGTGACGTTCCCACTGCCCAAAGCAGACACAACATTGTTGACGCCGATTTTGGCACTATCGCCAGTCGTCGTGAAGGCTCCAGACGTCTCGTCTATGTTAGTGTTGCTACTGCCAGTGATCACTTCGATATCATTAGCTGGGTCCAGAAGCCATTCACCGTCTTTGCCTTTTGTTGCGCTGACGTCTGGGATGACGCCGATGTCAAAACTCTGGTAACCGCTGGTTTCAATGAAACCGCCATCCCCACCCTGGCTACCCCCTTTTGCTTCGATGATGGCGCTGCTGGCGACCGCAGCATGCCGCTGACCGATCACCAGAATTTCTCCTCCATCTCCGCTTAGACTGGCATTTGCGATGATCCTGGCATTATTCCCAATGACCACGATGTCGTTGGCAAGGATGTGGATTTTGCCACCTTTGTTTTCGCCATCCGCTGAAATTGAGCCAAAACTGGCGATACGCTCGGCGTTGATATCAATTTCACCCCCCTCTCCGGCATCGTTGCTGACATCGAGGTTCCCTTGGCTGGTGACAATCACATCGCCTCCCGGATTGTTGATCGACACCTGTCCTCCGGGAACATTCAATTCTCCATCGACCTGAACTTCGTTGTCCTCTCCGCTGACTTCGACATTTATCGATTCTAGGCTTTCATCGAACCTAACTTGCTGCTCATCGCTGAAAGCCTGGTTTTCTGCCAACTGTGTATCTGCTTCCGTGGTGATGGTCAAGTCGTCTTCCCCCAGTCCACCTACCACTTGGACATCACTATTATCGGCATCCAAGTTGACTGAGATTGCATCGTCGCCAGCTCCACCGTCAACATTCAAGTTCTCAACCGCGCCGTCAAGATCGATATCGATCTCATCATCCCCATCGGTGCCCTCGATAGTCACATCTTTCGACCCATTAATCTGGATGTACTCTGCAAAGATCAAATCTCGCAGAGTGATATTTAGAGAGTCTACAATGCTGACTACTCCTGCAAGTGAAGATTGGTTACCATCCGCAGCGCCCTGGAGGGTGAAATTCTCCATCTCGTTGATGGAAATGTCTTCTAAGTAGATACCGCCTTCGATATAGATGGTCTGGTCATCAGGAGTTAGGCCACCCGAGACTGCGTCGAGCGCATCCTGGATGGGTGTGGTGGATACCTGGCAATTGACTACGCCCGAGCAATCCCCACCTTCAGGCAGGAAGCTGTGCTTATCACCGTTTACATAAAAATAAGGATCGGGGACAATTATGGAATCTGGGTCTTCTTGTGTGTGAATATCTTCTTTGTGATATTCCGATTTACCAGGTGGTAGATCTTGAGTGTCCTCGGACAGAGTCCCCTCATTTACAGTGGGTTCAACTTCCTCGTTGGCCTCAGATTCATTAGTTGATTGTTCTTGATCACCCTCGGGAGCGGTTTGCTCTTCTACCTCAGGATCAACTTCTCCGTTAGCCTCTGATGTTTGTGTTTCCCCATCATCTGTTTGGCTGGAAACCTCCCCCTCTTCGTGGTCGGCCATTGTGTTTGGCTCTTCTGTTTCGTCTGAGATTACGCTTTCTTCTTCTCCAGTGGGTTGAACTGTCTCACCAGCACCTTCATTTTGATCTGGTACAGCCCCGTCGGATTCAAGATCTGATTGAGTGTCCTGGATCTCCCCTGGATCACCAACTGGTTGATCGTTATCAGACACGTCAGGTTGCGTGGGTGGGGGAGAGTCGGATGCCCAAGCGATGGTGGCGTTGAGAGTGGTCAGCGAGAACAGCAGGCCGATCAGCAATGTCATACACACTCGCATATAAACCCTAGCCCTTCTCTGGGTGAGAGGTTTGTATACATTCTTGATAAAGGGAGCTTGCACTGCGCGCAATCTTCTTCTCACAAATAGTCAAATCGTTGAACTGAATTCGAATTTATTGCGTGTAGATGTATTTATTGTATAACAACTCGATCAATTTGAATAGTATTGGTCTCCAATAATTTCCATAGTAATCCCCGCTAACTCCCAGACGCGGTATGCCCCACGTCGATTCCCTAAGAGACAATAGGATGTTACAGATACAGCTGAGATATAATAGTTGTAGTGCGGTACTTTCGAAAAATTATAATTTTCATACGTATAGGTGACCCATGTCGGACTCATTGAATAGCTATCGCAGCAAAAATGTTGAAGATAACGACAATCCGGATGTAATGCTTCTCCGGCTAAAGAAACTGATGAGATTCGTACGCATTTGGATATCCTTGGCGACAATGTTCATGTTGTTGCTATTGTTGATGAATTTGCGAGATGCTGGAAAGTTGCCATTTGATTTCTTATATACACCTACTCCTACAAATACGCCAACCTCTACGCCAACACCTACCAGCACAGCTACGTTTACGCTGACACCCTCACCTACAATGACCTACACGGTGACTCCTTCGCACACACCAACGAATACACTGACTCTGACATCTACATTGACTGAAACGCCAACACCCATTCCAACGGCGACATTTACCCCGACGCTTTCTCCCACAGCTACGCTTACGCTTACTCCTACGCCATCCCCTACGGCGACCTTTACACTAACTCGCACTCCTTCCTCGACCCCAACTTATACACCGGTTCCGCTTGAATATGGAACTTTGCGCTGGCCCGTGAAGCTTTCTTCACCGGACGGGTATGTCAACGTGAATTTCCCCGCTGGGGAGCGGGTGGTAATTTTGGAGAAAAATGAGGGAAGCTGTTTGGTGAGGATCTACAAGGAAGTCAAGCTTGGCAGTGATTACATATCCCTGACTGCCTGGGTATCTTCAGCGACCGTTGGGCAGATTTGCCCTTAAATTCTCGCGGCATTTGCCGGGTTGACCTTACTTGCTTAAATACTTGTAATAGAATGAGTCGTCTACCCCTACGCGCTGGATAACTTTGTCTGGGTCGAATTCGAAAGTATACTCTTCCATTACCGCAAGTTTTGGTGGACCAAAGTGGTAGTTGTCAATTGATCTTGCGATTTCGGCAACACTTGAATAAAAACCAAGTCCGGTCACGACCAATATTGTGACATAGAGCCATCGGAACCGCTGCTTGATTTGGGGGTTTGTTTCGATGAGAATTTTCCCAACGAAGGCCCAAAAGATGAATAAAGCGGGGATCGACCCGCGCATCACCAAGTCATTGAATAAGCCCACTTTGAATAACGGCAGAAAGATCAGTATGACAATGGCAATCAAAAATATACCCAATTGTCTAGGTTTGATATTGAAATATTGACTGGTGGATTTACGCAGCCGGGAACCAAATGTTTTCTCTATTGATTCTGCTGCGTTTTGATATTCGATCCGACTTGCAAATAGGATCAGCAGCAATAGCAGGATGAAGAGGAAACCAAATTCCAATATCCAGAATTCCAGAAGAGTGAGAACCAATTGTGCTGTTTCCTTTTCGAATTCCCAAATCCAGCCAATGGGGAACTGGTACTCATTCGAGGCAAGGTATAGCAGGATGATGCTGCTTATCAGTATGGCCGATACGTTAAGGAGGATAGATTGAAGATTGTACAGATACTTGCGGTATTCTGAAACCCTGCTATGTCTTTACCGAAAAAACGAACGGACAAAGAAAGTCCGAATTGACCCTCCTCA
>CAYTKR010000206.1:0-6853 GCA_964438295.1 uncultured Anaerolineales bacterium | reverse complement strand
CTCATCCGGTTATAAATTTCTTGGTCACTTGCATTTGGGGCGAAAAAATGCCAATTTCGACTGGCGAGGCCGTGGCACCCGTGGCCATCAATCTGAGATTATCACTGGGTAAAAATACACCATCGAAGATGCGTATATATGCCACCACCCCTTTATAAGGATCATAATGAGAATCGAAGATCAACGCCCGAGGGGGAACCTCGGAATCACCCTTTGGGGGGGGTACCCGTTCAATTATGGCATTCAACACATCTTGAATATTGCTCCCCGATTTGGCAGAGATCTTCAAGATCTGGTCTTCAGGTGTCCCAAGGAGGTTGCTAATCTCAATGGCGATCTCTTCAGGGCGCGCCGCGGGAAGATCGATCTTATTGATCACTGGGATGATCTCAAGGTCTGCTTCCAAGGCCATATATAAATTGGCCAGGGTCTGTGCCTCGATTCCCTGGGCAGCATCGACAACCAATAAAGCCCCCTCACAGGCATACATCGCCCGGCTTACCTCATAACCAAAATCGACATGACCTGGCGTATCAATGAGATTCAGTTCATACGTCTCCTCATCATGCGCAGTATAGTTCATGCGCACCGCAGAGGCTTTGATAGTGACCCCCTTTTCGCGCTCCAAGTCCATTGAATCCAAAACCTGCGCGGTCATATCGCGCTCGGAAATCGTCTCTGTCGCCTGCAGCAAACGATCTGCCAGCGTTGACTTGCCGTGATCGATATGTGCGATGATGCTGAAATTACGAATACGTTCAAGACCCATATGCGGGGCGTAGTATACTCGATTTTCCAAGCGGGTGGAGGTGGGCAGCTCAGATTGTAAAACACTATCTGAGCTATGTTTATTCTCGAATGCGGACCACTATGTAGAAGGCCAATGTCCCCGCGCCCAGAATGGTCAATGCCAGACCGACGCCATAGGCGTCCGCCAGCGCCCCAAGGACTGGAGCGAAAATCGCCACTAAAACGGTTGTAAATTGAGCTTCAATGGACAGTCCAGAGGCCATGACGCGCTGGGAAATCTGGTCACTGATGTAGGCCACGTTCATCGGCTTGCGCAAATTTTGCAGGATATAGAACCCCAGGAATACCAAGATGGAGACAATCACCAGGTTAAACCAGGTTGTCAGTCCGGCGACGAAGAGGAACCCCACACCAACGAGAAAAGTAATATTGATTGCCCTCCCCAGGCTGGGGAAGCGGCGACTAGCTAAATCTGAATTACGAGAGGCGTAGCTCGTAAGCAAATACACAAAGAAATAAACTACGCCGATCACCAAACCGTTTCGTTCGACATCATCAACGAAGAAAAAAATAGGTATAGCAAGCGCAAAGGTCTCTAATATCGGCTGCAAATAATCCTTCGTGATCTTGAATAAGGCGGTAAAACTAGCGCTATTCAAGATGCTACGCATAGCCCGCTGATCTGTGAAGATACCCGAGAAATCCTTCAAAGTGGCTCTCGCTTGCACCCATAAGGTGCCCTTTTCAATGGAGACCAGCTCTCCATCCAAAAATTTTGGGTACGTCGCCAGGTTGACCAGATCGATCACATAAGGAATGGTGGCTGCCAGGAACATGGTGCGATAGTCTCCTGTGTATAGCAGCAGCGCCGCGGCAATCAACGAATTGAATGCAGACCCTAACTGTGAGGCACCCCGCGTACGGCCATAGTAAGAAACCTTTTGGTCAAGCATGTCATGCCGTTTGAGATATTCTAAGATCAAAGCCTTATGCGTCCCCGAACGGAAGGCTTCCCCCAACCCAAAGAACAGCATTGCCAGGGCATAAATGTAGAACTCATCAAAAAGGTAAAATACGGAGAACGATATTAAATATGACGAGAACGCCAATACCATAGCCCTGCGGCGTCCAAAAGTATCGGCCAACACACCAGTGGGGATTTCCATCAAGTTATTGGTCAGATCACGTACCGAATAAAGCAGGCCGATTTGAAAAAAGCTCAATCCATTGGCGCGAAAGATCAAGATGATAAAGGGTTCGAAGAAACGCAGGTTCTTGAGAAAACCATACGCTGAGAAACGGTAGAACATGCGGTCTTTTTTAATCATGGGTTCTAAGTTAGGAGTTACACACCAGAAGAGAACGAGCTGGTAATTTGGGGTGGTTGCTTCGCTCCCACCCCAAATTACCAGCACTCACCTTGCGTACTTATTTAAGATCCATCAACGCCGATCACTTCATCAACCCACTCGCACCAGTTTGCCAAGGGGGTTTTATGCTTATCCAGAACCAGCCAGGCCAAAAACTCCACATTCCCCTTGGGACCCAAAACAGGAGAGCGTTTTATTCCTTTGATGACATACTCTTCATCCACCGCGCGTGCGAGCACATCCAACAGTACCTGCCGGTGGACTTCGGGGTCGCGAATGACTCCCTTTCCACGCGCAGCCTCTTTTCGGCCCGCTTCAAATTGGGGTTTTATCAGTGCGATTACATCTCCTCCATATTCCCCTGTCAGGGCGGGGGGCGGGGGTAAGCCCCAATCCTTTACCACTGGCAACAAGATTTTCAAGGAAATAAACGAAGCATCGATGGTCACAAAATCAACCGCTTCAGGCAATCTCTCCAGATAGCGGGCATTGGTCTCTTCCATGACCACCACGCGTGGGTCATTGCGCAGTTTCCAATGCAATATCCCTTTGCCAACATCGATGGCATACACTCGTGTGGCTCCATGCTGGAGGAGACAATCTGTAAACCCGCCCGTAGACGCCCCCACGTCAGCACAAACGCGTCCTTCAACCTTCAAATCGAAAGCCTCGATAGCTGCCAACAACTTTTCCCCACCGCGCGAGACAAAGCGTGCCCCCATATCAAGAGTTAATTGTGCGCCTGTAGACACCTTTACCGCAGGTTTGGCAACCACCTGTCCATCAGCTCGCACCTGCCCGGCCATCACGAAACGCTGAGCCTGAGAGCGACTCTCAGCCAGGCCGCGCTCGACTAGCAACAGGTCAACGCGGGTTTTCTTCGTCATGGAGATATTGTAACCTAAGGAAACAGAAATCAGTGTTCAGTAGCCAGGTATCCAAACTGATTACTGACAACTGGTAACTGGCAACTGTTTACTGATTGACTAATCCCCCATTCCCTAATATCATTTCCTCATGCTCGCTGCTCTCACCAGAACGTTACGCCCCAAACAATGGGCAAAAAATGTATTCCTCTTTGTCGGCCTGGTCTTCGACCGCAAACTAACCAATTTTCCCGCGTTTTTACATATCATCGCGGGCTTCTTCATTTTCAGTCTGCTAGCCAGCGTAGTCTACATTATCAATGATATCGCTGACGTCGAAGCAGATCGCGCTCATCCTCGGAAGCGCTTTCGGCCTATTGCCGCGGGAGAGATCCCTATCCCTGTGGCATGGATCACAGCAGTTGTTATTCTGGCCATTGCCCTGCCAGCCGCATACCTACTTTCACCAAACTTTGCTGCCATTGGCGTTCTCTATTTGTTGCTCAATCTATCTTATTCCAAATGGCTCAAGCACATTGTGCTGCTAGATATCATTGTGCTGGCATCCTTCTATGTGATCCGTGTGGCTGCAGGGGTGACGCTTATCGATGTGGAGCGCTTTTCCCCCTGGCTCTATATCTTCACCACCTTTTTGGCGCTCCTGATCGGCGCAGGCAAGCGCAGGGCTGAGTTGAGCCTAATCGCAGAGGGGGAAAACGCCCTTCGCCGCGTGCTTGATGGTTACACCCTGCATTTTCTCGACCAACTAACCACCCTGGCTTCAGGGATGACGATCATCACTTACGGCCTATATACATTCTCTGCGCCCAACTTGCCAGGGAACCATGCCATGATGCTGACCCTTCCCTTTATCATCTACAGCATCTTCCGCTACCAATATTTGATCCAGGTCATGAATACGGGTGGTGCTCCCGAGGACCTGATCCTCTCAGATCGCCCTCTCCAACTCGCGATCATGATGTACGGCTTCACCGTGCTCCTGATCTTCTACATCTTCTGATCCCGTGGCTGCCATGCCTAGTTTTTCCGCCCACGCTCCTGGCAAAATCATTCTATTTGGTGAACACGCGGTCGTATACGGGCAGCCTGCCATCGCGGTTCCCGTGACCCAGGTGCAGGCAATTGCCAGGGTGACACCCGATATTCGGGGGAAATCTGGCCAAATGCGCATCCAAGCCCCAAACGTTGGTCTCGATGCCATGCTGGATGAGCTTGACCTGGACCATCCGCTGGCTGCCGCAATTGAAGGTGTTATTCGCTCCCTGGGGATCGCGCGTTTACCCTCCTGCACCCTGAATATCACCTCGACCATCCCAGTGGCATCCGGTCTGGGCTCTGGGGCAGCCGTTTCGGTGGCCGTCATCAGGGCAGTGGCAGGATTTCTCGGCCACCCGATATCGGACAAAGAAGTATCCACGATCGCCTTTGAAGTTGAGAAGATCCACCATGGAACACCCTCAGGCATCGACAACACTGTGGTCACCTACGCCAAACCAGTCTTCTTCACCAAAGGCCAGCCCATCGAGACCTTCAACATCAGCCAGCCTTTCAACATCATCATCGCGGATACAGGAATCGCCAGCCCCACAAAAGAGACTGTGAGTGATGTTCGTTTGGGATGGCAAGCTAACCCCAAGAGATTCGAAACCCTTTTCTCGGCAGTAGGAAGTATCACCAGATCAGCCAGAACTGCTATCGAAAGCGGACACCCCCAGCGACTGGGTCCTCTGATGGACGAGAACCAGGAGCTGCTGCAAGAGATAGGCGTTTCTTCTCCAGAAATTCATGCGCTGACCAGCGCAGCAAAAGTTGGCGGAGCACTCGGTGCCAAACTCTCTGGAGGTGGACGCGGCGGCAATATCATTGCAATTTCAGGAACAGGGAGCGTATCTTCAGTATTCGAAGCATTAAAGAACGCCGGGGGGGAAAATATCATCAAGACCAGAGTTGGCTTCTAGTCAAAAGGGTTTAATCCTGTCAAGGAAGCACCAAGCGTGCCAAGAGTCCGAAGTGGTCGGATAGCCACAGCGGGCCTTCTGGGGTGGTAACTGGCTGGTCGAAAATTATCTTTACATCTTCAATATCTAGATCGAAGCCGGATATACCTGGGCGCAAAAAGATGTAATCGACGCGCTCATAAGGCGTGGCTGATGGCGCAATCAGGTCGTTTGCACAGCACGTGAGGCCAGCAGCTTCAGGGTGAGATTGCACAAAAAGATCTACCCATCCGACCAACTGGCTGAGAGTCGGCTCATTAGGCCGGGCATTAAAATCTCCGGCAATCAGGGCAGGCGCGTCCCCAACCCGGCTCTCTACATAACGGTATAGTTCAGCAGCCTGGAGAGCGTTGACCTCAGCATCCCGATGCGTAAGATGGGTCACGAATAGATGTAGGTCAGAATGAGGTAGACGCACAAGTGCATGGAGTACGATACGGTGTTCGAAAGGCTGAGGCTGTGGCTTCAGTTCATGGACCTCCACAACCTCCAGTGGGTAACGGCTGAGTATCGCTACCCCCTCTTCAAAGCGCAAAAGGTGGCGGTTGCCGTTGGCTCGGGCGAAGGCCCAGGCAAACTCATCCCTGGCAAGCATTTGAGCTGCGTTACCAACCTCAGACTGCCAGGGGACTTCCTGAAGCATCACAATATCCGGTTTCAGGGTTTGTAGGGTCTCTTGTAGCAGCGCCAGACGTCGAAGAAGATGAACATAATTAGGGAAGCCATGCAGCATATTCAGGTTTAATACTGTAAATGTGCCCTGGTCGGCGATTGAAACCGAATTTGGCTGAAATTGCCCACTCGCAGTTCTATCCGGACGGCTGACGAAGCAAAGGAAGAGAATGCATCCGAGCAAAACCGATGCTACGGAGAGACGAATTCGCAGGTTCACAGTTCAGCGGGGGATGATGAAAGTAATTTTTTGTCTTGTTTGAACTGGTACATAGCCTGATCGGCGCGGTGGAATAGCGTTTCAACCGTATCGCCAGGCTGCCATGGCGCGGAATCACAACTGATGGATAGTTTCCCATAGGTGGTGGAGACAGTTGCAACTGCTTGAACGAGACGGGTTTTGAGCATTTGAACTTCCTCCCCTCCGGTATCTGGACAAATTATTAGAAATTCGTCCCCGCCTATGCGTCCGAATGCATCTGAACGCCGTAATGCACCCCGGATTGCGTCCGCTGCTAGCTTTAGAGCTTCGTCACCAGCAGTGTGCCCGAACATATCATTGATGTTCTTCAGATCATCCATATCTGCCACTAAAATAGAAAACTGCCTCCCGGATGTGGCAGAATCCGTTAGGTGCCAGTCCAAGATTTCGAAGATTTTTGCCCGGCTGTATATTTGCGTGAGATGATCTACCTCCGCGCGCATCGCCATGATTCTGGCAGTGCTGACAGCTTCAGAATAGCGCTCTTTCAATGTAGCCAGCGTGAAGAAAATTATACTGAATACCACCCCAGAGGCCAAAATACTCAATATCATGGAAAAATCCTCTGCGAAGGTTGGCCAGTGGCGGATATACAAAAGGTGATAACCAGCAGGAAGAGCAAGGCATGCCAGAAAGATACCCGAGGCCAGCAATGCCTTGCGGGTAGGAAAGTACATGAAAGCCACAGCGTAAATTACAGCCAGCCAGATAAGAAAACGGTCGAAATCAATCGCAGCCTGTTCCTGACGTGCGATCTGGAGACCTGCCCAGAAATGCGTCAGGTCGTAGAAGAATACCAGCCCGTAAACCAACGCTTCGAATACAGGTAAAAAGGGTCTTCCTATTACTCGAAACAAAATAAGTCTTTACCGAAAAAACGAACGGACAAAGAAAGTCCGAATTGACCCTCCTCAA
>CAYTKR010000205.1:0-6917 GCA_964438295.1 uncultured Anaerolineales bacterium | reverse complement strand
GAAGCTTACCATGTCCTTTTCTATTCTATTGCGCAACTTTGCGCTGTAATACTATTCAGTTTTATTATTCTTCCAGAAGCCCCAACGTTCTAGCTTTTCCGACGGCCTGCATCTGGTTATTAACCCCCAGTTTGCTATAAATATTACGGAGATGTGTCTTCACAGTGTTCAAAGAGAGTACCAGTTTTGTCGCAATCTCCTGGCGAGAGAGACCATCGGCAATGAGTTGAAGTACTTCCAATTCACGGTCACTAAGGGGCTCGATCCAAACGGAGGCGGAGGCTGAGGGTTGGTGTATGGCCGCTTTTTCTGGTTCAGCAACTGGAAATGCAGCTAATAATATCTGCACATAATTTGGGTTGATTCCTTTTTCAAGGGCCGCATACAGCAGGCGGGCCATTGGCAGACCCTTATCCACAAAGATTCGTACAAATCCCTGAGGTGAGGCCAACCCAATCGCCTCCTCCAGCGAAGGTAGTGCCTGATCGAGATTTCCTTGGGCATCCAAGGCCAATGCTTGAAGTATGAGTAGATTAATCAAATGGCCCTTTCGCCCTGCTGATTCTGCTGACAGCGCGAGTCGATTGGTTAATTCAAGTGCATTCGCCAAAGTTGTCCCATCAGATTTCGCCCGTCCCTGAGCGATCAATACCTGCGCCAGTGAGATATGTTCAAATTCGTTTTGTGGGATAAATTCGACCTCGGTGCTCAGATTGCTTGCTTGCGCCCACCGAGATGCCGCAGCGAGATCATTTTGCGCCAGCCATAACTGCACCTGGCACGCTGTTAAATCTGGGCGATACCGTTGTGATGAATTCATTTGGGTGCTATTCATCGCAATTTGCAGCAACTTGTTGGCACCGTCTGCATCGCCGCGTGACTGCAAAATCCGCGCCAACAAGATTTGAGCAAACACCAGCAATTCAAAGAAGCCCCCTCGCTTGGCTTGCTTGATTCCCTGGCGCACATATAGTTCTGCGTCTGTTAATTCGTTCCGCTCATAGAGCACTTTGCTCAAAATCGACCGAGTCATATCTGATACGAGTGCCCGAATTTTACCTTGTACATTCAGTGCACCTGAGAGATTGAGCATCTCCTTGCATACATCGACTGCTTTCACAAGCTGCCCTTGTATTACCAATAACCGAACCCGTTGTTCAACAGCAATCACAGCGGCTAATACGTTTTCGGAAGCCAGGAGCACAGAAACGGCCTCAGCAAATGACCGGCTAGCTTGGGTTATATCTCCGACATCGCTAAAAAGACGACCGAGCGTTATAAGGGTAATTCCACGCGCGGAAAGGTTATCCTCCGGTATGTATTCAAGCATTTGTTGCGCTAATTCTATGCCGCGTATTGGTTTTCCCTGAACACCAAAGAGAATTGCACGTAATACGGTTATTTTGCCGACTAATTCAGCAACTTGCTCGGTGCTAATGGATGCTGTCTGCTTGGAAAGCAATGATTCTGCATCTTGCAAGCGATCTTCAACGGCGCTTATTTGACCGTTGAGGTATAAATTCCAAGCACAGGCGACACTCAGGGAAGGATCTGAACGGACCATCCCATCTGGAAGCAACTCAAACCAGCCTCGCACGGTGCTCACATCACCCCGCTCGTTTGCCGGGTGGCTGTGTTCATCAACCAGTCTCGCAGCCTGCTCCAGGTCGTCTGCTGCGATGGCATGGCGAATCGCTCTGTCGATAAAACCGTGTTCTTCATGCCATTTGCTGGCGCGACGATTAAGTTCTGGGATTGTGCTGGCCTGCTCTCGTTGCAAGCGATAACGCAACAGTTCAGCAAACAGGTGGTGGTACCGATACCAGCGCCATTCATTGTCCAGCGAGATAATAAACAGGTTTGCACGTTCAAGCGTTTCTAGTGTTTCTCGACCGTTTTCTTGGCCGGTGACGGCAGTTCCTTTAGAACTGCTTGGCGTTTCGGTATAACCGAAACGCACGGCATCACACAGCGAGCCGGTTAGCCGATCAAGAATGGCAGTTTGCAACAAAAAGTTCTGAATTTCTTCCGGCTGCTGGTCCAACACTTCTTCGATCAGATAGTCGAGTACATAGCGATGACTGCCAGTGAAGGAGCGAATGAAACCTTCTACATCTTGGCTGCCTTGCATCGAAATCACAGCCATTTGCAGCCCCGTGATCCAGCCTTCGGTGCGCGTCTCTAGGGCGGTAATATCCTCGGCCGCCAGATTCAAGCCCATCACCTGGTTCAGGAATTCAGCGGCTTCGGTCGAAGAAAATCGCAAATCAACGGCCCGGATTTCGGTCAACTGCCCGCGGGCGCGTAACCGGGAGGTCTGGATTGGGGGGTCTTCGCGCGTCGTGATCACCAAGTGCAACTGAGGAGGTATATTTTCGATCAGGAAATTGAGATTATCATGAACAGATTGGCTGTCAATAAGATGGTAATCATCCAGAACCAGGACAATCTTGTTTGTACCCATCGCAATCTCATTAATCGCCGCAACCAAGATCGTCTCTGGAGATGGCGGCTGTGGAGATTGGAGCATCTGCAAAGCCCCAACACCAATTTCGGTTTCCAAACCCGATAGGCGATTGAGTGCGCTGATCAAATAGGTCAAGAAGCGCACCACATCATTATCCCCTTCATCTAAAGACAGCCATGACACAAAAAAAGGAGACGACGCGTCGTCTCCTTGGGATTGCAACCATTCGGTTACTAAGGTGGTTTTGCCAAATCCAGCTGGGGCCGAAATGAGGCTTAGTTTACGATTTAGGCCACGGTTGAGTTGTTCAATCAGGTGGGAGCGAGATACTAGTTCTGGACGGACCGCCGGGACAAAGAGCTTGGTGAGCAGGATTGGTGCGGGCATAAATGAGATTATATCCCACTTACTATTTCATTTATGTACCAAAGGGGAAGCAGACAGTATCCAATCAGCTGGACTAAAACTAACCGCATAAAAATCCAGCTAAGATCCAATAATTTCTGTTTTTACGCAGGCCAGCAGACGGGATTTTTACGGCGATCGTTACTTCACCAATTGATGCATCGTAACTTCCCTTTCTTCTAATCTGCATTCGGGATAACGAAGCAAAGACAACTTTGGACGCATATCACGCTGATTTTAAGTCCAAAATACCAAAATATCTGCGTCCCTTTCTCTTATCCGAACTGAGGTTTCTTAAACTCATGGTCTTCCAAGCTCTTCTTAACCGAGAAGATACAGCTCATGTGCTCGCAGTCATTGCTTTCCTTATAAAGTGAAAGATTAAACTGGCTGATCTGCATATAGCTTATTTACCTGCACATCGTAGTTTTCCTTCTTCCGCAATGTTTCTACAAGTTCTTCCATATATCCTTTTGATAGTGCTGGTGAAACATAATTATTGACTTCAAAGAGAGACGCGCCCTCTTCAAGCTGGCCATCTACTTGGGCGTCGTATAGAACTTGCTGGTGAGATGTCCACAGGCAAATCCCGATGGTCACCCAAACGCCGCTGGGAATATCGAAGGCATCGATCACTTCCAACGTTTCGGCAATGGTTTCTGGAGTCTCCCCAGGCGCGCCAAACAACAACGACACGCTGAAAGGAATATCCGTTCGGCTCAAATTCGTCAGGGACTCTTTGATATGATCCACTGTAACGCCGCGCTTCATTTTCTTGAGCATCGCTTCCGAGGCACTTTCGACCGACAAACTGAGGTAGTCACAGCCCGAATCTTTGAATATCTGCAGGGTTTCAGGCGTTAGTTTCAGCGGTTTTACGGTCCCCGTTCCCCAGGCAATATCTAACTTGCGATCGATGATCTCCTGGCATATAGCCAGGGCATGTCGATTGGGCACATTGAAGTTGTTGTCGCAAAAGGAGACCATTTTTGGGGCTTTGATGCTGTAGATATGCTCGATCTCATCGACCACCCTCTGTGGTGATTTGAGGCGGTACCTTTTACCTTCCAGGGAGGCATAGGGGCAATAGGTACAGTTAAAAGCGCAGCCTCGTTTGGTGGTAATGGCTGGCGAGATACCTTTTTGAAAATAGTTTTCCAGTTCAAATAGCTGGTAAGCCGGCATGGCCGTGGTATCAACATCATCTACAAGTGCCCTGGGCGATTTTTCAATGTGGCCATCGGATCGATATACACTGCCAGGAATAATGTGAAGATCATCGCCTGCCTCCAAAGTTTTCAGATACAAGGGGAAAGTATTATCAGCTTCACCGCGGATGCCATAATCTAGTTCCAGGTATTCCAGCCAATCCGGACCGTAGTAATTGAACCCGGGACCACCCAACACGATATGTGCATCTAAGTTCTGCCTTATGCATTCCACGATTTCTTTGACGCTGATCCGTAGATCGAGATGTCGAGTACCAAACTGAGCATTTTCATCGAGGATGAAACCGTGCACCAACCGGATGGAAATGGCAACTACCTCGGGTGTGAATCTGTCTAGATGGGCTTTTAACTCGCCAATCAAGTCTTTGGCAAAAAGTGCCTCGAATACTTCCACATCATGACCGGCTTCAAGGGCGGCGCCAGCAATATAGGCTGGGCCAGAAGGTGAGGCTGGGAGGAAATTGGCTGAGACAATGAGGACTTTCACGTTTGAACT
This sequence comes from uncultured Anaerolineales bacterium, assembly GCA_964438295.1. Lineage (GTDB taxonomy): Bacteria > Chloroflexota > Anaerolineae > Anaerolineales > UBA11858 > NIOZ-UU35. Next base: position 2,320 of record CAYTKR010000205.1, on the reverse strand, counting down.
CCTAGAGTTGTACTATATTGGGACCTTACCTTGAAATAGGCTGTAAGTATAAAATCCATAATAATCGGGGGCGTTGAGAATATAATCTGACGAATCAGGCCGGCACAGCCGTTGGAATTCAAGCCAATCAGACTGGCTCAACTCCTGGCGAACCCCAGACCAGCGCATCTCAAAGAGTGAATTCAAAGCTTCCCGGATTTCATCACTTAGTGGGGCGTGTACAGTACTTGCAAAGGTTTGGGCATTGAGGGCTTCCAGACCCAGTTGCTGGAACCAGCCTAAAGCCCGGAGGAAATGTTTATCAGGATTTTTCCCTTGGCTAAAAGGGGCAATTCCAACCGAAGTAGCATTGAGCTGTGCTTCTAGTACTGGATGACCCGGAAGGAGTTGCTGTGATGACCAGGCCAGAAGAGCAATTCTGCCACTGGGTTTTGTCACCCTAACCAGTTCTTCGATGAGAGGCAACGGCTCGATTGGTGCATAGCCCACACAATCCATACTCCACACCCAATCGAAGGTATCATCGTCGAATGGAAGGTCTTTCATATCTCCCAGACGAAAAGATAATTGTTTAGTCAAACCAGCCTTTTCAGCAGCATCTCTGGCATAGGCGACCATATCTGGCGAAATATCTACACCAGTTACACGCCCTCTGGGCGCAATAGATTCCGCCAGCAGTCTAGTGATATTTCCAATTCCGCAGCCGATATCCAGTCCACAGCTATTTGGCACAAACTGCAACGTGCGAATAGCCGACCTGATTGCCGGCTCACGCATAACAAATGACTGATCTAACATTTGGGTATATGTTTCCATGCAGCCTTTCACAGGAATGCTCTCTTTACTAGTTTAGCTGATTAAGTTCTTTAATGCTTGCTTATCTTTTTCAGAGGGCGTATTTCAGTTTGGGGGCGAAATGTATGAATGCCGCCACATTTTGTCAAAACGATTGCTCAAAATTGCAGAGCGAATGGGCAAAAGGCGTTTAGCACCCTTACGGCTCCAACGCATACCAGAACCACAAAAACGAGCTTTGTATTGTTTCGCTGCGCTTTCCACCATACCACTACCAATCGGATAACCTTCGGTTCGCATTTCCAGATAATTCATGCGTTTGCGATTGTTGTGAAAGTACCCTGCTATCTTGAGTATGTCATCTGATTTGTTGGGATGATTGGTGGCTTGTCGTTTGAGGGCCGTGACTAATCTGGCAACATGCCCTTGATAGAGTTTGGTTTCCCAGCGACGGTACCAACGCCGAGCAGCAGATGAACCTTCACCATACAGGATGCGCGCCGCTTCCGCTAGATGTTCAGTGGCATGAAACCAATCCACGAGTTGATGGCTGTCATAGAAGTGCTCATCGACCAAGTTCCAAATCCATAGCGCTCCATCCCCAATCGTCAAGCTATCTTGGGCCTGCATCCAGAAGCGTTGTCTGGCTTCAGCCCAGAGTTGGCGACCAAAGCGCTCTGGCCCTCCTAAATGGGCAACATAGCTATTGTTAGCTGCACTACCAAATTCAGTCTCTTCCTGCGTATGTTCATCATAGTGGAGACGCTGAACAACATCAAATACACAGCCAACTTTCACTTCTTTCCAGCCTTCATCTCGAATATGGATCATCGTACCATCCATAGCTGCTCCCATGCGCCCCAGAGAATAGTTAGGATCAGGGGTTGGCCCTTCAAGTTCATATGCTTTGACTTGTTGCAAGGCTTCAGTCTCTTGAAACTTCTCGCCCCACCTTCCTACTCTCCGCCATATACTGCTGCATGAGATGTCAACCTGCCCCACTTCTCTCATGATCTCTTCAACTTGTGAATATGTCACCAAGCCACTCAGCCACACCGCCTGCTTGGCAATTCGCTCACTCCAGTTCCTTTCCCATAGCTTCAATTGTTCATTCAAGGGGGAAAAATCCGCGCTGGCAGCGAGGGCAGTAGTAATAGCTTCTCTCTATCTTTACATCTCCCACTCGTGTTTCAACTTTGTTTTCCTTCTCTCCTTTATTCTCCATTTCCTGCTCACATTCAGGGCAGTTTATCTTTTCCGCTGGCTGGCTTTTTTCTTGTCGGGCGAGCACTGTTTCCGCCATCCGTTTTCCCATTCTTTTTCTCAATGTCAATACAACTTCTTCGATTTGTGCCATATCTGGCTCTGGTGTGTTTTCGTCCCAGTTTATCAATTCATCGAATAGTTCTTCGGCTTCCGCCATGTATGCCGCTTTCAGTTTTGCGTGGCTCTTTTTCATTGTTCATCTCCTTACCACAGATGAGCCTATTTTCCCACATCTTCCCCCCAAAACTGAAATGCACCC
>CAYTKR010000204.1:0-6918 GCA_964438295.1 uncultured Anaerolineales bacterium | reverse complement strand
CTGGCGCGTTGCGCCAGCAGGCACCCTCTTTTCACTATCTTCCCTCACCTTATTTTTGCAAACCCACTTTCTCCGTAGCTGTATACAGCGTATTTGCAGATAATTGCGAATAAGTTTCCACAATGCCAGAAGGCCAGCGTATTTCCAGTGATCCGATCTGCGTGGCATCACTAACGCCAAAGTGGAGCAGCGGTTCATTCTGACTCCCATAGCCGGTATTTCCCAGAACTTGACGAGTCTGTTTGATCGTTTTCCCCTCCACAACGACCTCTATTTGAACCCTGCCGCCAATTGCCCATCGATTGGACTCGGTACCGACAAGGTGGATTTTTATCCAATTCCCTGCCCCAGTATTCGCATTGGTATAGAGCGCATTATCTTGATTGTTATCCCCCCAATTGGCCACAAAGACATCAAGACGGCCATCTCGGTTGTAGTCCGCCCAGGCCGTACCGGCAGAGATATGGTTATCATCTGTGAGAACGCCCGCCGCTGCGCGAGTGAAGTTTCCCAGCCCATCATTGAGATATAGGAAACTGGTCACATCGCTGATATCTGGCGTGCCATTGGCAACAAACAGATCCAGATCGCCGTCATTGTCGAAATCCCCCCAGGTATTGCCTTTTGAAGCGCCTTTATCCGTCACAAACGGGCGTTTAGCAACCTTCTCGAACTCACCAAAACCCTTGTTCAGGTACAGCACGTTGGCATCCTGCACATTCGATACAAATAAGTCAATGTCACCATCGTTATCGATGTCTGCCCAGGAGAGACCATAGGTATAGGATACTGCATTTACAAAATCGCCTTCCAGCACTCTGGTGAAAGTGCCATCGCCATTGTTCGTATAAAAGAAATTGGCCTCGTGCGCATTGCCGACATATAAATCAAGATCAACATCACCATCCACATCAGCCCATCCGCAAGCGCGCGAGTCACCGCCATGATTGGCGAACTCAGCGCTTGCTACCCTGGTAAACCTTCCCACACCATCGTTGACAAAGAAAGAATTGTTCTGTCCATCTCGATTCGCCACAAAGACGTCCAGGTCGCCGTCGCTATCATAGTCGGCCCAGCAACTTCCAGTTGAGGCTCGCTTCTCCGAGACGAGATCCCCTTCGGTGATCTGAGTAAAGGATTCATCTCCATTGTTACGGAACAAGAAGTTCGGCTCGTTACGGATATTGGTAATGAAAAGATCGAGGTCGCCATCGTTGTCGTAATCGACCCAGTTCCCGCTCTCCGAATACGACCTAATTTGCATGATCTCGCTATCCTCGACAGGGGAAAATACCCCATCACCTTCATTTCGATATAAGAAGTTGGTTTGTCCTTGGGAGTTGGCGACAAATAAATCGGGATAGCCATCATTGTTAAAGTCCCCCCAGGCCACACCGCGTGACATCTTGCCGCTACTCACGATGTGACCATCTGTATACCGATCGAACAATTCCAAAGGAGCAGGTGTAGGAGCTTGAGTGGACGCAGTAGAACTTTGCGAAGAGGGCAAATTGAACGCAGTTAGGGCGAATAAGATCATTGCCATAGCGCCCCTTCGAAGAAGTGTGTAATTGCGAATTATCGACATTGCATCTCCTTGTTAGTTACTTTGCTACCAGGGGAGTTCATTGCCCATCCAATCCAGGAATTTGCCAGAGTCGTCCATGTCAAGAGATTCGATAACGTGAATCATGCCTGCGATCGATTCGATAGGTTCCAGGGGTGCATTTTCACAGTACAACATCGTAGTTCTGACCCAACCAGGGTGGATTGCGAGGACAATTATTCCAGAATCCCTCAATTCATAAGATAGCATTCGGGTCATCATATTCAGAGCAGCTTTACTGGCGCTATAGCCATACCCCGTATCTCCACCTGCTCTTTTTTGGGCAATACTGCCACTATTTGAAGATATGTTGATTATGATGGGATTGGTCCCTTTTTCAAGCATTGGGGTAAATTGTTCTGTCATCATGAGTGGGGCCACAGAATTGACCAACAAACATCTACTCAAGTCTTCCTGATCTAACTTTCCGAATGGATGTCGGTGTTTTTCGTTACCTGAGGCGACCCCGGCATTATTGATAAGAATATCCAACTTCTCGACTTCTTTCGATAGTTGTTCAAATAATCGTTGACGCGAATCTTCAGCGCTCACATCAAGATTACAGATTGACAATTTCGCGCCGAAATCAACCTTCAACTGCTTTAGATCGCTGGATATCTCTGGTTTACGGCTGGCAGCGAAAACGCGATTCCCCTCTGCCAAATATTGTCTGACAAATTCAAGACCAATTCCTCGGCTTCCGCCTGTAATGAGTACTGTTTTCATACTTTTTTCCTTATTAAAGCCATACTATTCTGCTCATAACGCAGTTCAAATCGGTACCAAGTTGCCAAAGTCAACAAGCGAGCAATACAAACGTGGCCTGGACTGGAATCTCAGACGGCAGTTTGACAAATGATCTTGTGCCTGGGAACTGAAATCGCATCGGCGAATAAAGCTGAATATCGTTTCATTTCTAGATCTTGCGCTTGTGGAAGAGCGAGCAAATGCGCTGGACAACCTGACCGACAATCGCTGGCACCAAAATTGAGCATGGGCACTGTCGATTCTGGGAGTGCTGCCATGGCTAGGCTCCAAAGGCATTCTATGGGTAGAGTGGATGCAGGGATATCTTGGGAAGAGATATACCAATAACCGCGAATATCCGCCACAGCGCGCAAAGCATCGATATGCCAATGGGATTTGCCACCCCCACGGATATGGCGTCCCAGGCGTGCTCGTAGGCCCCCAGGTCCGCGCGCAGAGCCAAAGTACACGTAGATGCCAGGGATAAAGAACCCTCTTCCCAATCGTCCGACTGTCAATCTTTGGGTAACAGTCATTCGTAAGATTAGGGCATAACTGCCTGGATCGGCGGGTAATCCACACATACGGCTAATCTTATCCGCGAGCATTTTCTTTGACAAGAAAAGACCTAACCCGTATAATTCTGCCTAATGCTCCATAGAGAATGATCGGCCGACAATACGGGAGCCATAAAAAATGAAGAATTTGCACGAGCCGGTATTGGTATTGAATGCGAATTTTGCGCCCATCAATGTGTGCACTACCAAACGCGCAATCGTCCTGATGCTGACTGGGAAAGCCAGTTTAGTACTCAATGGACGCGGCTTCATCCAGACGGTCTCGCGCACCTTCCCACGTCCTTCGATCATCCGATTGGGGATGATGATCAAACGCCCCCGCCCACGCGTGAAATTGAATAAACGAGAGATCTTCAGGCGGGATAACTATACCTGTCTGTATTGCGGACAACGACAAAAGAACCTGACTGTTGATCATGTAGTCCCTCGCCGTTTGGGAGGCGACCATTCCTGGGAGAATTTGGTGACCGCCTGCGCGGCATGCAATCACCGTAAAGGTGGCCGTACGATCGAACAAGCGGGATTGTCACTTCCAAGGAATCCTGCTGTCCCCTCTTCCTCAGCATTCTACATCTTTGGGAGATACACGTCAAATAATGAGGACTGGAGCCCCTTCTTAGAAGGTTGGTGATTACGAGTTGAGTCTAATTGAAAAGACCCTGAATGGGCTAGGATCCAACCAGGGTCTTTGTATTTTAAAGCTTTTGGGTTTAAAGCTGTACTCTCATGAAATCTTCAGCGAGAGTGACCGATCCCTGAAATGTCTTTTGAGCCTGTGCAACTAAATCCTTGGGGTCTCCTCTCCTGGTATCGTAGTGGATAAGATACAAGGATGCTGCTTGCGCTTTATGCGCGACTTCCCCTGCTTGAATTGCTGATGAGTGCCCAGGAGATTGACCGGTGGCTTCATGAATAAGCACATCAGCATCCGAGGCCAACTCTTCAACTTCCTGACATGGCTCCGTATCACAGGAATAGGCCAAAACCTTTTCACTTTCGAGAATCTCAACTCTCAACCCCATAGCTGGGATCAAATGCCGAACTGGGGATGTATTAATTCGAAATTCATCATCATCCAAAGCCAGGGTCATGCGTTCTGCAGGCAAGCGGTGGAATGCTACAGGGAAGAAATCGGGCCAATCTTGCCAGCCAAAGGCATCCATCAATTGTTCCATGCGATCTAATGTAGGATGCAATCCATAAATATTCACCAACCGCTGCCGTCCTAATAACCACATGTTCATAAGCAATAGGGGCAATGCAGATACATGATCAGGATGAAAATGGGTAAGGAAAATATCGGTCAGGTCCCTACAATCCAAACCCGCTTTCTTCATGCGAACCAGAGGGTTTCCCACACAATCAACTAAAATAATGCGGTTATTATTGCTAATGGCAATATGCGTGTTCTCGTGTTCCTCGTCTGGGACTGCGTTTGCCGTCCCCAAAAAAATAACTTCGGCCATGGTATTTCAATTGTATATCAAATGCTGTCTTATTGATCGGTACTTAAGTACTGTAAAGGATAATTCAGTTTCCAAACATACGCAAGGCAACCTCAGGGGTTATAAAAACCTCGAGAATTGCGGCGCCAAATAGCATTGGCAACACTAAAATCACGAGCACTTTCACCCAATCAGCAAGAGAGTTCAACAGCGCCTCGCCAATTGTACGGTTATCAGCTGGTGTAGACAGTGTAGCACCCAATCGCAAGATAGCCGCACCCGCCAAGGCAATTGCTGGGATCTCCAAAATCCCATGGGGGAGCACAAAGGCGGTTAAAAACAGCCCAGTCGGAATGCCCGCTCTGGCTGCCGCGACGGTGAAATAGCCAATTAAGATAAATGGTAACATTAAAACGATTACACCCAACACTCCAAAGGTGAAAATGCCCAAGATTGTGGCCAAAATAATTACCCTCAAATTATGTGCCCAAACCAACGGGACACTCTCAAGGGAGAAAAAGCGCAGCGTTTCGAAACCCTCGATCTCTTGAACGAAACCCTGCTGGAGATTGCTGATATCTAACAAATCTGGTGGTAGCACAAATATTTGAGCTTGCTGAACCCCTACCAACGCTCCCCCAACAAACGCCGCAAATACCAGCAGCAGCGGCAACCACATTCGTTGGGTGGTCTCGACAATTTCTTTGCGGATCCAGGTCGAGAGCGACTTGGCATCGCCAACGATAGCTCCCCAGAAGATTTGCCAACTCCATCTCAGATTCAAGGTATCCAACTCACGGCCTAGAAGTTCCTCGCGATTGAAGTGTGCGATCCCAGTGCGCACCAACAGGCCCGCGATCAGGATTTGACCAAAGATCGCCCACCATAGCACATTGTAGCGCGCCCAAAACATGATCATGCTCTCGCCTATCAAAAGCATGGCAGTAGGCACAATGATGAAAGAAGCCAGCAAATTGGCTGCTCGGGTAGAGGTCGCCTGAGAAGAAATCACCACCGCCCCGCTGACCATCAACAGGGACTGGACTGTGGTGAGTGCTACAACCTGCACCAATAATATCGGGTCAGGGGTCCACCCGACCTGACGATACACGCCAACAAGGTACACGGCAATCCCAAGGTAACTAGCCAAGAGCGGAGGCAGCATTACCGCCAGCAGTTTGCCTACATACAATTGAAGGTCGGTCAATGGGCTGGATAACAAAGGTTCGATACTGCGACGCTCTTTTTCCCCCACAAAGCTTTCCAGGGCTATCACCAGCGAAATTGATATGGGGAAAAAGCCAACAACCATCAACAAGAACGGGATCAAACGGTCCCCGATTACGGGTGCACCATAGCGGGAGACAAAACTCACAGCCTCGCGAGCAGTAAAGTTCATCAAAGCAGGGAAGAACAAAGTCAACACCAAGATAGGGACCAAAATACGCCAATCCCGAAACTGGTCACGGACTTCACGCCGGGTGATGATCAATGCAGGAGCAAGCTTAGTGAACATCCACCAGCTCCTGACCGTTAGGTGCAGTCACTGCCTCCAGGTAAACTTGCTCCAGACTGCGCGTCACTTCATGCAGACTAACTACCGGAAGTTGCTGATTGAGTAAGGCCCTTAGCATCAAAGGGTTGTCCCGCTCAGGGTTCGATGTTCGGAATCGGATCCACCTGGCGCCCTGGGCAGAAATTGTGACCCCTGGTGGAAGGGAGGAAGGATTGCCATTTAGCGGGGCTGCCAGTTGAATTTCGAATTCCCCTGGTCCCAAGAGGATCTGCTTCAAGGCCATCGGGGAGCCCTTGGCGATGATCACACCCCGGCGAATGATTGCGATCTGATCTGCTAACTCTTCGGCTTCAACTAAGTTATGGGTGCAGATGATGATCGCCCGTTCAGCAGAACGCAAAGCCTTGATGGCATCACGCACCAAGCGCGCGCTCTCGGGGTCCATTGCTGAAGTAGGTTCGTCGAGCAATAAGACCGGCGGATTATGTAATAAGGCTCGAGCCAGCGCCAATTTTTGCCGCATCCCTTTGGAGTATTCTCCAATCCGCCGGTGACGTTCATCTGCCAACCCAAATTGCTCCAGAAGTTGCGCCACTCTCTTTTGACGTGCTTCGGTTTTCATCAAATACAATTGGCCAAAGAAATCCAGGTATTCTACAGCTGGCATGCGCGCATACAAGCCGTGGTTTTCTGTCAGCACGCCCACGGAGGCGCGAACCTTCTGAGCCTCGGCAACCACATCGAAGCCAGCTACGCGCGCCTTTCCATGGGTTGGCCGCAGCACGGATGTCAACATACGCACAGTGGTGGTCTTCCCAGCTCCATTTGGCCCTAGAAGCGCCAAGACTTCACCAGCCCCTACGCGCAGACTGACCCCATCGACCGCAGTAAAATCTTCAAATTTCTTAGTGAGACCGTCCGTCTCAATCATTAATTGATCTCCAGGTGCTTGAACAACAAGCGGGTCTCTGGGAAACGCCGTGGGACTATCCAGATTTAGGGGTGAGTGGGGTGCTCCGCACCCCA
>CAYTKR010000203.1:0-6937 GCA_964438295.1 uncultured Anaerolineales bacterium | reverse complement strand
GGGCTGGGAATAGGGGGTGGGGGCGTAGCCCCCACCCCCTATTCCCAGCCATTTTCTCCCTGAACTGCGTAAGTCCAAATTTTAGTTTTCTACTTTAGGGCGAAGTATTTTCCTCAACGTAGCTTTGTAATTGTCGCCTAATCAGACCATCCAGGGGTGGTTCCTGATATTCACAGAGCAGCTCTTTCCAATGCGCCTTGGCCCTTGCAGTCGCATCTGGCTTTCCATTATCAGACATCCCTTCAGCCAAACCGCTGCGATCGGAAATTATTGGCTCCCAAAATGCTGAGCGGCAATGTTCCAGTGTGTGGTCTTCGCCGATGAAATGGCCGTTGTGTCCCACACTGGCAATGACCTCATATCCAAGGGTTTCAGGAGTGACCTCGATGCCACGCAGATAATGACGCACCATGCCGATCATATCATCATCCAGGACGAATTTCTCAAACGAGAAAGCTAGATACGAACTGAGAATGCCAGCAGAATGCAGTACAAAATCGGTGCCGCTGTTTACAGTGGTCAGCAGGCTAAACATGGATTCAGATCCGGCCTGGGAATCTGTGGTGCTAGAGTCGGTTAGGGAGCCCCCACCCCGACTGGGTAACTTATAGAAGCGCGCCATTTGAGTGTGCGCGCTGATAAACAGTGAGAGTTCGGGGCTGCCAATTGTGAGTCCCCCGGTGCGCATATCGATATTAGTGGATGTTGAGCCATAGATCACAGGAACACCCGGCTGGATGAGTTGCGCCAGAACAATGCCAGCCAGGATTTCTGCGTTTTGCTGGGCAAGCACCCCAGCTAAGGTGATCGGTCCAGTGGAACCTGCCATAACTAAAGTGGATGTCAATATTGCTTGGCCAGCCCGCGCATACATCTTGATGGCCTCGATCATATCGGGGCTGTATCCCAGTGGACTGAGAGGGTTGATTGCTCCCATGGTCACGGGTTGACTCAGATCTCCCCCAAAGAGGATTTTTGCCAATTCAATAGTATGGGTGGAGCCCGGCATCCCATCTGTGCTGCCAATAAAAGGTTTATCTGAATGCAGCATTCCAGCGTACACCATTTGTAAATGGGCGTCTTTGGCCGGGACATCCCCTGGTGTGATCATTTGATGACCGTTCAAATCCTGATTGGGTAAGATTTGAGCCAGGCGGACTGCGTTGCGGTAATCCTCTGATGTGGCTGGCTGTTTTCCAGTTTTGGAGTCGATCAAGAAGGGCGAGCCCAGGCCAGGTGCAAAAACTGGTTTGCCATTTCCAATCGTCACATCGCGTTCTGGATTGCGTGCGTACAACGTAAAATGAGCAGGCGCCGCAGAGATAGCCTGCATTACCTGATCTTCTGTCAGGAAAACGGTTTGGCCATCAATTTTCGCGCCATGTTTTTTGAATATCCCCAGCGCTTCATCGTCAGGAAAGTGAATTCCGACTTCTGAGAGCAGCTTCATACTGGTGATGTGTATGGCCTGGATGTCAGTGATTGAGAGAAATTCGCACCAATTCTTAAGCTTTGATCGATGCATAGGTACCTTGTGCCCTAACGAGGTTATCTTGTATGTGAGATTCGAGGTGATTTTTTACCACAGAATATTTTGGAAATCCAGTGACATGTATACTGATCTGGTTGGAAATCCTACCTTATTATCGTGGGCGCGGAGGTCGGAATTATTCAGAGCGCTGGTGTATCCAGCACCTGATATATTTCTGAGAATACAAGCATGGTACGGATTTCGGATTATGAGCACTATCGTCAAAGGTGATATATGAAATGCGAAATCAGGAAAACTTACAGGCGGAAATTCAAATTTCGCAGTTATACTAGACCTAAGTAAATGCCGGAAAGAATCCCAAAATAAAATGTGAGAAAATACCGGCATTTACACAGGTTTTGCGGTGAAACCGGTCAGTATTATTTCAAGCCACAAACCGCAAAACACATAATAGTGAATGCATTGAAAGGAGTGGCTGATGTACCGCAATAGAGATTTTGGAATTAATCATATCAAAGCCCGCAAAGATCATCGCTGCTATGGCATGGGTTTGGGTATCATCATCCTGGATGATGTCTATCCTGGATTCCCGGGTGATGTCCGCAACGCCAGCGCCTTCCCGTTCCCAATTCAATATGAGATCGTAGAAGGAGTGGATATCTGGGCGCTGGTTCATGAGGAGGATAAATCCCCTTGCCGTGAGCCAATCCTTAATGCTGCCACGAAATTGGAGAGTATGGGTTGCCGGGCAATTGCCGCGGAATGTGGCTACTTTGCCTACTTCCAAAAAGATGTTGCTGGATATGTAGATATCCCTGTCTTCATGTCCAGCCTGCTCCAAGTGCCTTTCGCTCAACAACTGATTGGACCGGAAAAAGTCGTCGGGATCATGGCCGCTCGATCAGCGGAGCTATTGCCAGTCCACCTGGAAGCTGTCGGTATCCAGGAAGGTAGCAATTATGTCATCGCGGGTGCTGAAGACGAGGGTCAATGTCCTCAGTTTGAAAGTTTGTGGTATGCCCCTGTTCGCCCTGAAATACCCGAATCCTACTACGACGAAGCCGAAAAGGATTTTGTGAAGGTGTGTGTCGATTTCTACGAAGCTCACCCCAATATGGGTGCCATGATGCTGGAGTGCACCGGCATGCAGCCCTTTGCCCGCGCCATCCAGCGCGAGATCGATATTCCCATTTTCAGCTGGGGTACTTTGTTAGATTTTGCTTACTCGGTGGCAGTTCACCGTGATTATTATGGCCACGTTTAGGAAAATAAATAATGACACCTGCTTCCTTCGACCAATACAATATCAATCGTTCGGCTCGCCCTAATAGCCTCACTGAAGATCAGCTTGCATTGCTCCACGAAGCCAGTTTGGAGATCATGTTCCGCACGGGGATGCGCTTTTTTGATCAGGAAGCCCTGGACCTCTTTGATAATGGAGGCGCAAAAATTACTGATGGAAACTTGGTGTGCATTTCCCCTAACCTGGTTGAGTGGGCCCTGAGCACAGCGCCAAAAAATATTACAATCTTCGACCAGCTGGGAAATCGAGCCATGAATTTAGGTGGTTATCGCTCCTATTTTGGACCTGGATCCGATTGTATGTTTATCTATGATCTTGAATCTGGTGAGCGCAGGGAAGCCGTTTTGAATGACACCATTAATGGGGTGCGTTTGGTGGATGCCCTACCCAACCTAGATTTCGTCATGTCGATGTACCTGCCATCGGATATCCCTGAAGAAATGTATGAACGCCAACAAATGGCAGTAATGCTTCAAGAGAGCACCAAGCCGATTGTGTTCGTTGGTATCGAAGCTTCAAGCACAGAATATGCCATCGAGATGGCTGAGATCGTTGCAGGAAGTGCGGATCAGTTGCAGCGTTATCCCTTTGTCATCAATTACGTCAATACGGTTTCTGCATTTCACCATAATGAAGAAAGCGTACAGAGATTGTTAATTGCAGCCGAGCATTGTCTGCCGTCGATCTATGCGCCAGCAAAGAGCCGTGGTATGACCGCTCCCATGACAATGGCCGGCTCTCTTGCCTTAGGTAATGCTGGGCAATTGGCGGGGCTCGTGCTTTCGCAGCTCAAATGTGAGGGCTCTCCGTTCTTGCGCAGCGACCCCGGCGGCAGTCTTATGGATATGAAATCAATGGTCAGTTTGTACGGTGCGCCTGAAGCTGGCTCATTTGGGTGGGATCTGGCCCATTATTATGGCATTCCAACATTTGGGATGGCCGGTTGCAGTGATGCTAAGATCTTCGACGCCCAGGCTGCGGCTGAGGTTACACTGACGCTATTCGAAAACAGCCTCAACGGCGCGAATCTGATCCACGATGTCGGCTACCTGGATTGCGCCATGACGGGCTCGCTGGAATTGGTGCACTTCAGCAACGAGATCATTGGCTGGCTACGGCGGTACTTCACCAAGTTGGAGATCAATGAAGAGACCCTGGCATTAGATCTTATTCATGAGATTGGTCCCGATGGCAACTTCCTTGAGTCAGACCATACCTACCGTCACGTGCGTGAAGATTGGCAGCCAGACCTGCTTGACAGGCTCGATTACCAGCGCTGGGCTGATGAGGGCAGCGCAACTTTGCAACAACGCGCCAACCATAAAGTCAAAGAGATCATCGCAAATCACCGCGCTGAACCCCTCCCTGAGGACATCATCAGTACGTTGAATGCGATTGCTATGCAGGAGGACCATCCATAGAAAACGCCATTCTATTCGAAGAATTTGTCGTTGTATTTGGGGTATGGGAACAAGCGCGCCCGTACCTACATTTAATGGTGGACGAGCGCGAGATGGAACTTGTTCTCCTCCTCTCGAAGCAGGCTGAACAGGCGCTGACCCTTGAGAGGATTGCCGATTCATGGGGGTTGAACTACGCCCAAACAGAGCTGCACGTTCGGCGCGCCTATGGTAGATGCATCCTGAATAAGGTTGAAGAAGACGGGGTGACCAAATTTGCCCCCGCAGATTTCTACGCCCGCCTGGACCATTTTGCCAAATTCGAGAACTGGCATGATATCCCCGCCGATGACCGTCACATTATCAACCGCAGTTTTCTTGAACAATTCATCAACAGGCATAGATCAAATGTTGGGCGCAAAATGCGCGGCCTGGAGGCTGAGAACGCCTTGCCTAATGATACCGTCATGCTGCTCAGCGAAGTTGAGGCGATGATCGAAGCTGCCACCGACATCATCGTCCAACCATGTGATTGCCGCATGTTAGGCGGCAATTGTGATAAGCCGGTAGAAACCTGTATCTGGTTGGATGAAGGCGCTCGCCAATCTTTGGCCCGCGGCCATGGCCGCCGCCTCACAAAAGATGAAGCCCTTGAACTGCTGCATTGGACTGATAAGAAAGGTTTGATGCACACGGCCGATAGCGCCTGGCGGGAGCGCGGCTTGCATGCCATTTGCAACTGCTGCGCCTGTGATTGCTATCCTTTTCGCGCCGCGCAAGAATTGGACAGCAAGGGAGTCTGGCCGAAAAGCAATTATGTTGCCGTCCATGATCTAGATTTATGCAACATGTGCGGCTCTTGTGTCAAACGCTGCCATTTCGATGCCTTCTATCTTGATGGCTCAACCCATGTTGTGAATGGCAAAGAGAAAAAAGGTGTTGGTTATGATCCAGAAAAGTGCTGGGGTTGTGGTTTATGCGCTAACACATGCCCTGAGAACGCTATCCAGATGAAAGGTTTGTAGTTGCGCAGGTCGCTCGCTTTGTGGACCTTCGGTCAGGTGAGCCTATGGCCAGTGCGCCCAATTTAGTATAAGTGTCTCGCTCATCAGTGAGGGCCTGTTAGGAGGAAGCAAAAATTATGAGTCCATCTTCTACTTGGAAACCCAGCCTCACGTTGATGGATCAATTCAGGATCGAACAAATACATTGTGCAGCAACTGATATTTTGCAAGATATTGGTTTGAATGTTCATCATCCTGATATGCGCTCGAAACTAGAACAGGCTGGTGCCAAATTAGGGGGCGAAGCGCGTGTTTATCTGACCCCAGAGATGGTCGAGGGGGCAATCGAAACGGCACAAAAAGATATCGTCATTTACAACCGACTTGGTGAGCCAGCCATGTCGCTTGGTGCAAATCAAATCTACTTTGGGACTGGATCCGATCTGATTTACACCTACGATGTCGAAAACGGGGATCACCGCGTTTCTATTCTGGAAGATGTCGCTCGCTCTGCGCGCCTGTGCGATGCTCTGGACGAAATCGATTTTGTTATGTCTTTCGCACTCCCCAGGGATGTTCCCAACGAGGATGCTGAACCCCAGCAATACTACAATATCCTGACTAACACCACTAAGCCGGTGATCATGACCAGCTTTTCTGGCATCGAGGCTTTCGAGCGGATGCACGCGATGGCATGCCTAGTAGCAGGGGGAGATGCAGCTTTTCGGCAGTGCCCAAACTACATCATGTATGGACAATTTGTATCGCCGCTGGAGCACGATCTCCAGGCGGTCGAGCGGTTGATCTTCTGTGCTGATCACGAGATCCCTTTGATCTATGTGCCAACGATCATGAGCGGCGCTAGTGGACCTCTGACGATGTATGGCACGATGGCATTAGCCTTGGCTGAAACTTTGGCCGGTCTGGTCATGCACCAGCTTCAGAGACCTGGGGCGCCGTTTATCACAGGAGCGTGTGTTAGCCCTTTGGATATGAAGACAGGATTGTTCCCGTATGGTTCTGCGGAGTGGCGGCTAAACGATCTGATGATGGCGGAGATGTCGCGTCATTATGGCATTCCAGTATTCGGAACTGGAGGTGCTACAGATAGCAAACAGGTCGATGCTCAGGCAGGTGCCGAGTATGTCAGCAGTCTCTTAGTAGCCGCACTGGCAGGGACAAACTTAATTCATGATGTCGGATATCTCAACTCGGGCCTAACGGGCAGCCTGGAAAGTATCCTCCTGGGTGCCGACCAAATTCGCTGGGTCAAGCGGTTTGTGAATGGCTTTGAAGCCTCAGAAGAAACCTTGGCCGCAGAGATTCTGAGTGAGGTTGGTCCAGCAGGTGAGTTTCTTAGCCATGAGCATACTTTCCATAATCTGAAATCTCTTTGGCAGCCGTACGCCATCGATCACCAAGATTATGATACCTGGCACGCCGAAGGCGCCAAGGATTATGCCGATCGTGCGCGTCGATCTGTGAGCGAGTTTGTCTCAAGCCACCAGGTCGAACCGCTTGACGAATCCCTAGATATGAAATTGCAAAGTTTAGTATCTGCTTAAATTTAGGACTTTCGCAGTTCAGCGAGAAAATGTCTGGGAACAGGGGGGTGGAGGCGTAGCCCCCACCCCCCTGTTCCCAGACCAATCCGCTTCAAGTGCGTAACTCCCTAAATTCTTACACAAAATGGATGTCGGGTGGAGTGAATCACCTGGATAAGGAGAAACGAATGAAA
>CAYTKR010000202.1:0-7021 GCA_964438295.1 uncultured Anaerolineales bacterium | reverse complement strand
GGGGATGGGGATAGGAATTGAAATTTCAAAAGAAAAGAAGCATAGGATGTATATATTTACAAGGAATTAACATGTCAATGGATTTATTTTTCGCAGACCCTGAAGATGTCCCTCTGCCCCCCGAGGAGGTGCGCATCCGTGAGTTCAAAGCCGACCCCTGGCCTGATAGCCGGCGGGTGAAAGTTTATCTCGAAGTGACGCCCTTTCAGAAGCGCCCCAGTGGTGAAATCGTCATCCGAGATGATTCGGGCCAGCCGGTGGCATCGGCCAACATCATCGAGACCATTGATCCCAAAATGGAGATCAACCTACACCTGCGAGGTTCGGATCTCTCAGGGGTCTTTACCGCGGTTGTGGTGCTTTTCTACCTCCAGGAAATCGACGAAGATCAGCCAGAAGACCAACCTATCGCCCCACCTCAGCGCATGATCGTCGATGAAGCGCAAACGACATTTGAAATTGGGGAGTAGAGGTCAGAGGATGAAAATTTGAATTTGGTATGTGAACATCCAACCTCCAACTTCCAACCTCCAGCTTCTAACTTCCAAAACCATGCCTGACCTTCCCGCACTTTTCTTGATGCGTATGCGGCAACAGCTAGGGGATGAAGAGTTCTCTACTTTCTTGGCCAGCTACGATCATGCACCGGATATCGGTTTGCGGGTAAATACCCTCAAACTTTCGCCAGGAGAATTCAAGTCGATCTCTCCTTTTCAACTGACTCCAATCCCCTGGGCTCCAGCAGGATTTGTCCTGCCCCCCGACTCACGCCCCGGTAAACACCCTTATCACACTGCCGGTTTGTACTACTTGCAAGACCCCTCGGCGATGGCCGTGGCTGAATTGTTGGCGCCCCAACCTGGTGAGCGGGTCCTGGATTTGGCCGCCGCGCCAGGTGGCAAAGCGACTCATATCGCCGCGCTGATGGATGGGGGTGGTTTGCTGGTGGCCAATGACCTGCATCCCCGTCGGGCGCAGGTATTGGCGAGGAACCTGGAACGTTGGGGGACCCGGAACACCCTGATACTGAATGAAACCCCCTCACGCCTGGTAAACCATTTCGGTGCCTATTTCGACCGCGTCGTTGTCGACGCTCCCTGCTCGGGTGAGGGCATGTTCCGCAAAGACCACGCTGCGCGTAGCGAGTGGATGCCCAAACTGGTAGAGAGTTGTTCTCTTCGACAAGATGCCATTCTGAATGATGCTGCCAAGCTTGTGCGACCAGGAGGCGTCATGGCGTATGCTACCTGCACCTTCGCCCCTGAAGAAGATGAAGGAGCAATCGCTCGTTTTTTGGATGCCCACCCCGAATTTGAGCTGGTCGACCCCCCGCGTTTTTCGGAATTCTCTCAAGGGCGTCCTGAATGGCTGACCGGCGATCAAAACCATCCTCTCCAGAACGGCGTTCGGCTATGGCCGCACCGCGCCCTTGGCGAAGGCCACTTTATCGCCATCCTCAAGAAGCTTGAAGCGGGACGCGAATCGCATCCGTTTATACATCAACTTCCAACCTCCCTACCTCCTGAATTGGATGCATATCTCCAAAAATTCATCAGCGGCACTTTGCATTGGCACCCTCACCAAGACCGTCTCTCGCTGATGGGTTCCCACCTTTACCATATCTCCGATGATTGCCCTGATTTGCGTGGACTACGGGTCATCCACTGGGGTTGGTGGTTAGGTACGATGAAGAAGAAGCGTTTCGAGCCTTCGCATGCTTTTGCGATGGGGCTGCGTGCTGAAGATGCTCGCAATGTGTATCCACTGACGAGTTCTGACCCGTTGGTAGGGAGATACTTGCGCGGCGAGGTTTTGTCCCTGGCAGGTGAGGATGGCTGGGTGTTGGTGACTATCGACGACTTCCCGCTGGGGTGGGGGAAACGCGTCCAGGGGCGACTGAAGACGCACCTGCCCAAATGGCTGCGTCAATTTTGAGCCAGGATCGATTATTGCAACTTGAAATCCACGAAGACTACATGGCGCGCTCATGGTGAGGGCAAGAGACTCTTCGCTCGCCTCGCTCTGCGCGCCTTCGGCGGCTCAGAGTGACACATTTTTCAGATACATTTTTTTATTAGTGAACTTAGTGAAATCTTCGTGCCCTTCGTGGCAATACATACTCACAATCCCATGTTAAAATCAAGCTATGATTCTGCCCACTGCCCCTAATGGGGAAAATGATCATCGAGAGCATAAACCCAGGTCGCGCCCTCGCTCCCGGCGCATCACAATTTCTCCGATCACATTCATCCTGTTATTGACAATTAATCTGGTCATTTTGATGATACTGGCCTGGCCGATATTGAATTCTCGTTTTGGTCTTTTTGAGGGACTGTCTTGGGGAGAGCGGGCTGATTTCGAGGCGACCCCCTCGCTCAATGTTGGTGATGTCGTTACTGAGACACAGGTGCCCACGCGTACTCCCATACCCTCTGATGAAGCCGGTCTGTTGATCCTCTCGATGCAGGAGGGCCTGGATACGCATCTCTTTGCATATAACCCAGTCGATGCCGGAGGAGAGACGGTTCCCCTCTCCCGGTTGACCGATGGACCCTGGCATGATATCAACCCCGCGCTCAGCCCTGATGGACATCGGTTGGCTTTCGCATCTACCCGAGATGGTGAATGGCAAATCTATATCTGGGACCTGGAAAGTGGTTTGATCTCTCACATCACGGACACCCCTGGATACAAGGCCGCGCCAAGCTGGTCACCCGATGGGATGTGGCTGGCCTATGAGCGCTATTTCGATAATAATTTGGAAATCTATATCCAGCAGGCTGAATTAGGTGCCGAAGCTATTCGCCTGACTGGTGATTTAGCCGCCGATTTCTCTCCGGCCTGGTCACCCAGGGGACGACAGATCGCATTCGTCTCAACCAGTGGCGGGCGAGAAGGGGTTTGGTTGGCGGATCTGGATAAAAGCGGAGAAGACCGCATTGTGCCGCTCGAGAACATAGGAGAGGCCAAAGCTGCCCATCCTGCCTGGTCTCCCGATGGACGCTTTCTGGCCTGGGGCGCAGTCATGGAAGATGGCTGGCACAAAATCTTTTTGTGGGATGCCACCCAGCCCGAAAAGGCTCCCCAGGAAATTGGCGTGGGGGATCACCCAGTTTGGAGCCGTGATGGGCGCATAGTCTACACCACGATAGAAACTCCTTATCAGACGTATCTGACTGCCTTCATTCTCGAGCAACCGGACCTGGTCTGGTTGCCGCCTATGGCAATGCCTGGTGTGGTGGAAGACCTGGCCTGGGTCAATTACTCGGTGAATGACCTGTTGCCAGAGATCATCAGCCCTTCGCCGACCCCGCTTTGGAACCCTAATATGAATCTCGATCCTGAGGTGCCGGGCGGCCGCTGGGGATTGGTCGATCTGCGTGATATCGACGCGCCCTACCCTCAACTGCACGATCGTGTCGATGAAGCCTTCGATGCCTTGCGGATGAAGCTGGCCGAGCAAACTGGCTGGGACGCTTTAGCGACCTTGGAAAATGCGTACGTGCCTTTGACGTCTGCGCTCGCTCCCGGTTTACAGGGAGATTGGCTTTATACCGGGCGCGCCTTTGCGGCAAATCCTCTGCCAATCAATGCTGGTTGGATGGTGGTCGTGCGAGAGGATTATGGCCACGATACGTATTGGCGCATCTATCTGCGTGAGCGCTTCCAGGATGGCGCCAAAGGACGACCGTTACACGCGCTGCCCTGGGATTTCAACGCTCGATATCGTGCCGAAACCGGTCCCTACGAGCAGGGAGGTGCTCTTGCTCCCGGAGTTCCGCCTGGCTATTGGATCGATATGACCCAACTGGCGGCAGCTTATGGCTGGCAGCGTTTGCCTTCGCAGTTAAACTGGCGGTCGGTATTATCTGCGGCACGCTACAATGAGTTTGTGCGCATGGATGATTTGGAGTGGATTACTGCTATGTTGGAGCTATACCCCTCTGAAGTGCTGCTTTCACCAACGCCCATCCCTACGGCCACGCAAACGCCTACACCTTCCAACACTCCCACGGTCACGCAGACGCCGACCATCACGCAGACGCCCACCGTCACGCTGACTGGACAGCCTACGGCGACGATCACGCTCACACCCACGATCACATCCACTCCGACAGCCACTGACACCACGCATCCCAAGCCAACGCCATGAAATTATTGAGAATCATCAGTAATAAGGTAACCGTGGGGAGCGTAGCACTCCTCAGATACCTTTTTATGGGATTGATCTGGGTTTTGTTTTTGGGTGGGTGTGCCATAACTGGGACTGGTAAGGAGGCAGGGATCTCTCAGGGAATCGAACCCACCCAACCCTCAGCCACCGTGCCTCCCACTCAGGTGGTTGCCTCACTCGAAGCGGATTCCTTCCCCAAAGCGGATAACTCCATCCCAACCCCTGTGCCCGACCCTCTGGTGATCGATTTTCCTGAACCTGAACCTCCGCCTGTTTCTGCCTGGCGACCCCCATTGTACGATATCCCTTGGGCTCCAACCCCATACGACCATTTCTATTTCGCCCGCCCGATCGCGGCAGATGAAGTCAATTGGCCCGCGGCGGATTATCGTTATGGTGGTGTGTTCTTTGAAAATGTCGTGCATACGGGTGTGGATATCCCTGCACCCCTTGGAACGCCAGTTTTGGCTGCCGCGGATGGCAAGGTCGTTTGGGCTGGTTACGGTTTATATGGCGGCGTACCGGGAGATCTCAATGACCCGTATGGCAGGGCAGTGATGATCCAGCATAATTTTGGCTATCAAGGCAAACGGCTTTTCACTGTCTACGGCCATTTAAAAGAAATCTTTGTGCCACGCGGTCAATATGTCTTTGCGGGAGATTTGCTTGGCCTGGTTGGTGATACTGGCTTCACTACCGGCCCCCACCTGCATATGGAAATACGTTGGGGTGAATGGGGATTTTTCGACACGTTGAATCCAGAGTTATGGCTTGTACCGCCGCAAGGTTGGGGAGTGTTGGTAGCCCGGATGATCCGCACGGGAGGCGGGGATTTGCGTGAGCATTATGTGCGCATCACGTCGATATACACAGGCCAGGAGTGGCAGGCCAGAACCTATGCTGATGGCGGAATAAACAAAGATCCTTATTATCAGGAAAACCTGGTGGTCAGTGATTTGCCTGCGGGGTTGTATGAGATCTCGACGCCTTATATTGGTAAACTCTACACAACAACGATCGAAATTCAACCTGGAAAGGTGAGTTTCCTGAGATTTCAGGGCCGTGATGGTTATTTCTTTGATCCACCAACCGCGCCGGGAGAAGATTTTTGGCCGGTTGAAAACCCTTGACAATTAGAACATTAGTGCTAAAATTAGGAAAATTTCTTGATGTCGGTTTTTTCAAAGTACTTTTACAAAATATCCCGGACGTTGTGGCTTTTACTGAAGCCGCTTTCTTTTGGCGTCCGCATCTTGATGGTTCGAGACCAAAATATCCTATTAGTGAAGCATGTCTATCAAGATCAGTGGTTTTTGCCTGGGGGTTTAATTGAGCGTGGCGAGACTGTCGAAAACGCAGTCCGACGCGAGGCTGCAGAAGAAGTTGGGGCAAGCCTGCAAGATTTATCCCTATTTGGTGTGTATACACATTTTGAATTCGGCAAGAGCGATCATGTGATTGTTTTCATATCTCGTGATTTTTCCCTTAATGGTCAATCGGACGATGAGATCGAATGTTTGCAATTCTTCGACCTTAATGCGCTGCCTGAAGATCTCTCCCCTGGTAGCAGAAAACAGATCGAGAAATTCACTCGCGGTGATGAGCCAACATATGGGATATGGTGAGTTCGTAGAAAACCCAGATTTTGAATTGCCGGGGAAATCCCGGAATCTGCAAAATTCATAAAGTTTGAATAAAATTTTTTACTACGTTACGTAAGGAGTGAGTAATGGCGAAAAATGAAGAAGGTGCCCGTCAGGCTGCCCTGGATAAAGCGATGGGCGATTTGGAAAAGCGTTATGGTGATGGGACGATCATGAAATTAGGAGAAGCCAAATCTTTAGTAGTTGATGTCATCCCTACCGGATCGCTCTCGTTGGACCTGGCTCTAGGTGTGGGCGGTGTCCCGCGCGGGCGTGTCACGGAGATTTATGGTCCTGAGTCTTCGGGCAAAACAACGATTTGTCAGCATATTGTTGCCGAAGCGCAGGCCCTGGGTGGCACTGCGGCCTTTGTCGATATGGAACATGCCTTGGATCCAGTATATGCTGAATCCTGTGGCGTCGATGTTGATAATTTATTGGTATCTCAGCCAGATACTGGCGAACAGGCCCTGGAGATTGTTGAGACCTTGGTCCGCTCTGGCGCGGTGGAGGTGGTAGTGATCGATTCGGTGGCCGCGCTGGTGCCGCGGGCAGAGATCGAGGGCGATATGGGAGACGCCCACATGGGCTTGATGGCCCGTTTGATGTCCCAGGCTTTGCGAAAACTTTCCGGTGCGATCAAGCAGACCAATACTGCCGTAATCTTTACCAACCAGTTACGCCAAAAGATTGGTGTGATGTTCGGGAACCCAGAAACGACAACGGGTGGCCAAGCGCTCAAATTCTATGCCTCGGTGCGCCTTGATGTGCGCCGAACTCAATCGATCAAAGTGGGTTCAGAGATCATCGGGAATCGCACCCGAGTGCGCGTGGTAAAGAATAAAGTTTCGGCCCCATTCCAAACCGCTGAATTTGATATCATGTACAGTGAAGGTATCTCTAAGATTGGCGAAATTGTTGACCTGGGCACTGAATTGGAGATCATCTCAAAGCGTGGTTCGTACTACTCTTATGGGGACTTGCGATTGGCCCAAGGACGCGAAAATGCCAAGGAGTTTCTACGTGAGAATGCTGACTTACTTGGAGAGATCGAGGGCTTGATTCGGCAAGAGTCCATGGATATGGAAATGGTGCCGGGGGCTGAAGATGATGTTATTGAAGAAGAATAGCTAATTCTAGACCCTAAGGTTATTTTTGCTCTCTAGGAATTACCGGGGTAATCTTCCAGATTTAGGGGTGAGTG
>CAYTKR010000201.1:0-7236 GCA_964438295.1 uncultured Anaerolineales bacterium | reverse complement strand
AGAATCGGACCCAAAGGTAATCCGGCGATATTCTCAGCAATATATTGATGTGATCAACCTGAAAGAAAATCAATTCCAAACCTTACAGGCTAATGATGTGATCACCCGCAGATACCCACTATTGCGCTATATTGCTCAATTAGATCAAGGGGGGTATCTCATCCCAATCCGCAGCAACCTCACAGAAGATGAGGTGGATAAGGTGGTGATTACCTTCGATTCCCTTATTCAACGAACTGAAGTTGCTGATCGCATGAAACGAATTCTCAATCTACTAGAGCGTTATTACAAAACCCCGGTCGATATGGAGTTTGCTATTCATGTTGATGATCTGCAAAAATTAAACCCAGATATAAAAATCTCAATCTTACAATGCCGGCCTCAGGCTCATACGGAAGAGGAGGCTGCCTATATTCCGGATGAGTTGAATGACGAGGATATCGTGTTTTCTACAAGTAGAATGGTCCCTCAGGGACATATTTCGGATATTCGTTATGTACTTTTCGTGGTGCCGGAGGGATATTACGCATTACCGACGCCATCGGCGCGTTCTGAATTGGGCCGGGCGATTGGCCGGTTGAATACCATTCTGGCGAATGAAGTTTTTATCTGTATAGGCCCCGGCCGTTGGGGTACGCGTAATCCCGATTTGGGGGTCAATATCCGCTATTCAGATGTTTACAACACCCGCTCGCTGGTGGAACTGGCTGGTGAGGGGATCGGCCCCGCCCCAGAGCCTTCATTTGGAACCCACTTCTTCCAGGATCTCGTGGAAGCACGCATCTTCCCCCTGGCAATCTTTCTTGATGATGAAGATGTGGTCTTTAATGATGATTTTTTCTATAACACGCCAAACCGTTTATCTGTCCATGCCCCTGATGAGGTAAACTTGGAGGCGTGCATTCGTTTGATTGAGGTTTCGTCTTTTCGCCCTGATCATCATTTGGAATTGGTCATGGATAACGAGGCCGGACAAGCTGTAGCGTATTTGCGTAGGGATGATGAATAGATGAAAAAATTTGTAGCAGTTGCAGGGAATATTGGTGTTGGAAAATCAACCCTGGTAGGTATGATCAGCAAGAATCTGGAGTGGAAACCCTTCTACGAACCCGAAACGGAAAATCCCTATTTGCCGGATTTCTATAGTGATATGAAATCCTGGGCCTTTCACTCGCAGATATTTTTCTTGACCCATAGGCTGCGAATCCACCGTCGGCTAATCGACCACCCTACCTCGGTAGTTCAAGACCGTAGCGTCTATGAAGATGCGGAAATCTTTGCTCGCAATCTCTATCTACAAAAACAGATGGGCGAGCGTGATTACGAAACCTATCAGGAACTTTATCAGGTGTTGAGCGAGTTCTTACCCCCTCCAGACCTGGTCGTATATTTGAGAGCTACGGTCGAAACCCTGCAGCGACGCATTCAACGGCGCGGGCGAGACTACGAAAGCAAGATCAGTTCAGACTATTTGGGCCAACTAAACGAATTATATGAGGATTGGGTTGAAAATTTCAATCTCTGCCCAGTTTTGACGATCCCAGTAGATGATATCAACTACGTCAAACATCCCGTCCATCTAGAGATGGTCATTCAGAAAGTGCAAGAAAAGTTGACCGGCAAAGATGTGGTTGTCTTTGACCCTGTAGAGGTCGAAAACGGTCGGCACTCTTCGTATTAGAGACTCATTCTCTACTTCGTAGATGGGGGAAAAGGATCACTTCTCTGATACTGTGCTGATTAGTGAATAGCATCGTCAGGCGATCGATGCCCATGCCGAAGCCTCCATTAGGTGGCATCCCATAACGCATGGCTTGCAGATAATCCTCATCCATGGGGTGGCGCTCTTCATCGTCGTCGGCATAATCCCGTCCCATTTCCAAGAAGCGCTCTTTCTGATCCAGGGGGTCATTGAGTTCGGTGAAGGCGTTGCACAGCTCCATACCACCAAAGAAGCCTTCGAACCGTTCGACTGTCTGGGGATCTCCCTGCATGCTCTTAGCCAGGGGGGAGATGTCTCTGGGATAATTGTAGAGGAAAGTTGGTTGGATCAGCTTGGGTTCGAGATGGTTGCTGATCAGCGCGTCGATCAGCTTGCCGCGTGCCGAATCGGGTTTGACTTCCATGCCTTTGGCTTTCATCGCCGCAGCCATGGTCTCTGATGTGGGATGTTCGGTGATATCTATACCCGTGGTCTGGATCAAGCCCTGACGTAATTCAATCCGCTCCCAGGGTGGATCGAGGTCAATCTCATGACCCTGATAAGTGAACGTACGCCGTCCGAACACCTGGTCAGCCACATAAGCGATCATGTTTTCAGTTAGTTCCATGACTGCATTGTAATCAGCATAGGCCCAATAGAACTCCAACTGGGTAAACTCGGGGTTGTGTTTGAAGGAAACACCTTCATTGCGGAAATCGCGCCCAATCTCGTAGACTCGCTCGAAGCCCCCCACCAAGAGACGTTTGAGATAAAGCTCGAAAGAAATTCGCAAGTAAAGTTCTTGTTTGAGTTGGTTGTGGTGAGTGACGAAGGGTTGGGCTGCCGCACCGCCATAGATCGGCTGAAGGATGGGCGTTTCGACTTCTAGAAATCCATGCTCGTCCATGAAATTCTGCAAGGCGCGTACAATGGCTGCTCGGGTGCGGAATATATTGCGCACATCTTCGTTTACGGCTAGATCTGCGTAACGCTGGCGATATCGCGTTTCAGGGTCAGCGAGCGTAGCGTGTTGGATGACTTCTCCGTCAACGACTTCATCTTTTGCAGCTGGCAAGGGCGTTACAGCCTTGGACAACATGCGGAAAGACTCGACCCATAATGAGACCTCGCCTGCGCGAGTGCGAAACATCTTCCCGCTGGCTTGGATGAAATCTCCTAGATCAAAAGCACGATTGAAGAACGTGAGCTGTTCTTTGCCGATGTCGTTTGCTCGAAAGAAGAATTGGATGCGCCCGTGACCATCTTCGATGTGAGCGAAAGTGATCTTGCCCATCGGCCGCATTGAGCGCAGCCTGCCTACTAGGGTAACCTGTAAATCTTCGGCGTCTGCGTCGTTCTCAATAGCCTCAAAGACCTTTATGGCCTCAATATTCGTATGGCTACGCTCGACCCGGTGTGGGTAGGGCTCGATGCCCTCCGCGCGTAGCTCATCGATTTTTTCAAGTCTGATCTGCTCTAAGTTAGAGTATTCTTTTGACATTTTGTGTTTTCCTTGTACGTAGCTAGCAGCCGGCCAAGGGATATATCCGTTCCGAACTGGAGTGGTCAATTGGTAACAAAAAAGTCCCGCGCCGAGTGTACTCGCGCGGGACTAAATGGGTCAAGCCCCAGTTTATTCAACCTTCAGAATTTTCACAGTAAACGAGCCATTAGGAGCCTGTACGGTAACATCTTCTTTGGCTTTATGGCCAATA
The DNA here is from genome assembly GCA_964438295.1 of uncultured Anaerolineales bacterium. Taxonomy (GTDB): domain Bacteria; phylum Chloroflexota; class Anaerolineae; order Anaerolineales; family UBA11858; genus NIOZ-UU35. The sequence goes on along the minus strand of CAYTKR010000201.1, from coordinate 3,819 downwards.
AGCGCTCTCCCCAAAGGAGATTCATTGGAAATACGGCCATTGCTTGGGTGCGCCTCAACAGCACCAACGATAGTGTATTTTTCCGGGTCGAAATCTTCTTCTTGAATGGTCACTTTCGAACCAATCTGAATTTCATCTCGTTTTTGGTCTTCTTTGATGAGTTGCGCATTGGCTAGAATGAGTTCCAGTTCTTGAATGCGACCCTCCACAAAAGCTTGTTCGTTGCGAGCAGCATCACATTCAGCATCGGCATCCACACCCGAGTCGCCATCCTCCAGCGCCTCACGTAAGCGATCAGCAACTTCCTGACGGCGGGATGTGCGGAGATACTCAAGTTCCTGTTGGAGTTTCTCAAAACCCTCTTGGGTCAAGTATGTTGGTGGCATTGTTATTCCTTTGCCCCCCCACTATTTCAGTTTCGACTTCATCGCTGAAAAAAAATACCTTATTTACATTATTTGCGTATCGGGGGCACTGAACAGCATTATGTAAATAAGGAGCGGCGTCAATAAAAAAAAGGACACCTGTCCTATTGCGCCGCGGCCGGGATTTTAGCATAAAATTTTTTTCGTGGCAAGGGCTACTCAGAACATTTGTTCAGCCGAGTTTCCAAAGCTTTACTCCCCCCATTTTGCGCGCATAATCAAGGATGTCGGCACACATTTCAGAGATATCTCCCCAAAAAGTGCTGATCTGAGAGTGGTGTGCCGCGACCGAATCTTGCCAGGCACGCAGGCCCTTATCTGAAATGTAATACTGATAGAGCTGGAGATTATCAGTTTCCCAATTCGAGATCTCCTCACAATAGGGGTAATCTGCATAGAACCAAAGGGAGGCTTTAAGTTCTTCTGCGGCGGCGCGCGTTAATTGATGATCGACGTGGTTCCCTAACCCTAAAGGACAGACCAGATTTACCTCGGAGGTGAGTGCGGTTTTTAGGGTTTGGTTCAGCCTCCGAACCAGAATTTGCTCATCTGGGTGCAGTGGACCAGTCAAAGAACGTTCCGATGTATATAGGTAATCCCTAGTTTTCTCTGATTTCCGGTATATGCAATCTGGAATGGAGAAATGCTGGTAGGATGCCCCCAGGATGGCACAGGATTCAACATCTTCGGCGCGGCGTCTCACCATAGCCTCCTGACCGGTTTCCCAGCGTGTGTGCAGACTCTCCGCAAAGGCAGAGAGTGGCTCATCGGTCGGATCGCCAGCGCAAATCGTCCAGACCGTTGTTTGTTCTCCGGCGGTAGATTGTTCCCAGAGCAATCCACCCAGGGAGAGCGCTACGTCATCTAAATGGGGCGATAGATAGATCCAATTCATCATTTGCGCCCCATTATATTTGATTTTTCTTAGAAATTCTTCGTATTAATCACACAAAACTTGACAGATATAGTCTAATTTATTATTATGATAATTATCAATTAATGGTACGCAACTGTATAAGGAAACTCCCTGGAAATAGGGGGTGGGAGCTTCGCCCCCACCCCCTATTTCCAGAGAAACCTCGAGTTGCTTACTTAACATGAATTGTCAAATGTTTTTTCAGTCACATTACTTACTCTACTGATAGATCCATATTGTGGATGGTGCCATTATCTTGTACGGTTTGTATTTCAGTAGAGACATTTTGATAAACAGGAGGTCAAAATGATTTACAAATTCTTCAAAGCGTTGGATGAGAAATCCCCATTTGAGCAAGCCAAAGCCCATTGTGATGTCCCTTGTGGCATCTATGATCCCATCGTTGCGCAGATCAATGCCCTGACCGTTGTGCGTATGATGGACTTGATGGCAGCCCTCGACGCTGGTGCGGACGGTGTGGCGTATCAGAACAGCATGTCACGTTACGTGGCTGTCAAAGAAGAGCATGCCGAAACAGCCAAGCATGAAATTCGTGTGATTTGGGGCGATTTCATCAGTCCTGATCACGTGGCGCAGTATCCCGATCTCCCCGAATTAGTACATAAAATCATGAAATTGGGTTCCAAAGCCCGCCAAACCGCTGACCGCGAAGCAGGCGTAGCTTTTGTAGAAGCGATTAACAAATTCGCCGAGATTTTCTGGGCCATCAAAGGTGTCGACACCAAGAAAGCCAAGGCTCCTTACGCTCCGGCCCTGGAAATGGTTTACGCTGATCTGTAGTCCTTTCACAGGCTGAAGCCGACGCAAACAAAATTCAGATAAATGGGTGTGTATGGTGCGTCGCATCACACACACCCATTTTTAGGCTACTTTTACGGGTGGGAAAAATCGACTATGTTGAAAATCATCAAAGTGAAGGGCGATAGCCTCTCACCTGAATATCTGGAAGGAGATTTCGTAGTTCTCCTCAAATTTTTCACATGGCGATTTTGGCGAAATTTCTTCTTTTTGAACCCTCTCAAGCGGGGAGATGTGCTTGTGTTCCATCAGGATGAGTATGGGATAATGATCAAGAAATTTGAGCGTTCTGAGCAGAATGGGGAAAGGCTCTTTGTAACTGGCACACATCCGCATAGTGTGGATAGTTCCCAGTTTGGCCCCATCCAAAGAGATGCACTGATTGGGAAAGTGATTTGGCATATTCCCAAACCGCGTTCGTAATATATCATGGTAAACTTTTGCGTCATTGCGAACGAAAAATAATCTTTAGGGGAAAATAATGAAAAGCCCATCCGCGATGGGCGGTTTTTTTATGATCGGCCAACGAGGTTGGCCTTTACCACCCAATAACAAGGAACTACAATTACTGATGAAGGTTTCTCGAGGAATCGCCGAGGAAGTTGTCAGATTTGGCCAAATCTGGAGATCACTACGGGAATTCCCTGAAACCCTAATGAAGGCATCTTCAAAGGGGGAATTAGAGATATAATCGGCGCATGAAATCACCATCAAAGCCCCCTGTGCCACCGCAACTGGCCATTCCCTTTGGTATTCTAGCCGTTTCGACATCATCCATATTCATTCGCTACGCTCAGGCCGAGGCGCCCTCGCTTGTCATCGCTGCGGGCCGTCTGACGCTGGCAGCCGTCATCCTGGCTGGGATTGCCATCCTTCGGCATCGCTCTGAGTTGCGCTCTCTTTCTCGGCGGGAATTAGGGCTGGCATTGCTCTCTGGTTTTTTCCTGGCGATCCACTTTGCGACCTGGATCACCTCCCTGGAATACACATCAGTGGCCAGCTCGGTCGTGTTAGTAGCAACATCTCCATTGTGGGTAGCTCTATTGGCGCCCATCACGATCCGTGAGCCAGTTGCTCGCCCGGTGTTTTGGGGAATGGGATTGGCACTGGTTGGGGGGACGATCGTAGGTTTGAGCGATTCCTGCACCTGGACGGGTGTTGAAATTTCTTGCCCGTCATTCTCCGAATTTGTGGCTGGTGAGGCCTTTTTGGGGGATTTCCTTGCCCTGGCTGGAGCCTGGGCAGGGGCCGGGTACCTACTCATCGGGCGGCGTTTGCGCGAGAAGATGTCTCTGATCCCTTATATTTTTGTCGTATATGGGATGGCTGCGCTGATATTGAATTTATTCATGTTCTCAGCAGGACAAACGCTCTCAGGGTATCCCCCTATGGTGTATGTGTGGTTGCTGCTGTTGGCATTGGTTCCTCAACTACTGGGGCATTCGACCTTCAATTGGGCTTTGCGTTATCTATCGGCGGCCTATGTCTCTGTGACCTTGTTAGGGGAGCCAATTGGTTCAGCCATTCTGGCGTATTTCTTCCTTAGGGAGGTGCCCTCAGCCATGATGGCATTTGGTGCTATACTTATTCTCGTTGGTATCTATTATTACAGCGCAAGGTTGGCTGAAAGCCGTGCCAAGCGGCGCTTGCGATGAGAAA
>CAYTKR010000200.1:0-7281 GCA_964438295.1 uncultured Anaerolineales bacterium | reverse complement strand
GAACTATCTTCTCAAGGTGATTTCTGTCTAAATGCGATTGCCCTGGAGATTAATATCCAATTTTCGTTCTTGGGAAACCTAGAGAGGTGTTAGGGTTGGTGTGTTAAGCTCTCGAGGGTGTGCTAAAATCATATGGATCTCCTTCGGAGGTACCTATGGCTGAGATAACCGATATACGCCCCTCCCCAATCGCTGGTCAATGGTATCCAGGTAGCGCAAACCGTTTGAGTGCCAGCATCGATGGCTATATTGATATTGCTAAGCCTCCTGAATTCGATGGCGATGTTATCGCCCTGGTTGTGCCGCATGCGGGCCATATCTATTCGGGACCGGTTGCGGGCTATGCCTTTGCGGCAGTGCGTGGTTTGAATCCGGATTTGGTGGCTGTGATCTCGCCCATGCACCAGCCTTACCCCCAAGCTTTGCTTACCTCGGGGCACGATGCATACGAAACACCTTTAGGCTCCATGCCGATTGACAAGAATGCGGTTGATAAGATGAGTGAGCTGCTGCAAGAGCAATTGGGGTATGGATTGTCAAAAGTTCGCAACGACAGCGAACATTCCCTGGAGATCGAATTGCCATTCTTACAGCAAACTCTGGCTGGTGAATTTAAGCTGTTGCCCGTAATGGTGCGTGAGCAGACAGAGAAGGTCACCCATGCCTTAGGGAAAGCCCTGGCTCAAACAATGGCTGAGCGAGATTCCCTTTTGGTGGCCAGCACGGATTTATCGCATTTCTTCTCCCAGGAGATTGCAGAGAATCTGGATGGAAAGATGCTCAGTTTGTTAGAAGCGTTCGACCCAAAGGGATTTTTGAAGGCTGAAGACGATGGAGAAGGGTATGCGTGTGGGCGCGGCGCCGTAGCCGCGGTGCTGTGGGCAGCCAAGGAGTTGGGCGCGGACGAAGTGAAGATTGTCAACTATGCCACCTCGGGTGATATCAGCGGAGATTACCATCGCGTCGTGGGCTATGGGGCGGCAGTCATTTATCGATCAAAAATTTAGAGAATAATATATGGATACGATTGGACTAGATCTATTAAGATTACTTGCAGTTATTGTGCTCGTGTTAGCTAATGGATTTTTCGTAGCGGCCGAATTCGCCTTGATAAGCGTGCGCCGAACGCGTATCGTAGAACTAGTTTCCCAGGGAAATCAGGCAGCCAAATGGGCACAAAAAGCCCTCGAAAATCCAGATCAGGTCATTGCAGCTACCCAATTGGGAATCACATTGGCCAGCCTGGGCCTGGGTTGGGTTGGAGAGCCAGCTCTCTCGCACTTGCTTGAACCGCTCATACAACTATTTCCTGGAGAGATGCAAAGCGAATTATCCCACAGCCTTTCAGCAGGATTGGCTTTTGCCATCATCACATTTTTGCACGTGGTCGTGGGTGAATTAGCGCCAAAATCTATCGCCTTGCAGAATCCTGAAGACACATCTTTATGGGTCGCCCGGCCAACACTGTGGACAGAATGGATTTTCAAACCGTTCATTTGGGCGCTAAATGGCACTGGTAACGCGTTGTTGAAGTGGGTCGGCGTGGAACCGGCTTCCGGGCATGAATTGGTCCACTCTGTCGAAGAGCTGAAAATGATCGTTTCGGCCAGCGCTGAAGTTGGTGTGGTCGAAGATGAAGAACGGGAAATGCTCTATGCAGTGTTCGATTTTGGTGAATTATTGGTACGCCAGGTGATGATCCCTCGTACAGAAATCTTGGGTTTCGAAGCGGATATGAACCTGGATGAAAGCATCGAGGTTGCGACGCATTCGACGTTTACAAAATTCCCCGTTTATGATGATAACCTCGACAATATTCTTGGGGTGGTGCACATCAAAGACCTGTTGCGAGCTGAACATGATTCTGAGCGGAAGAATTGCCTGGCGCGTGATTTGATTCGCGAAGCCTATTTCGTCCCTGAGACAGTTCCCGTGCGCAAGGTATTGCAAGAATTTCGCGACCGCCGCCAGCATATCGCCATTGTCATGGATGAGTTTGGGGGCACAGCCGGATTGGTCACCTTAGAAGATTTGATGGAAGAGATCGTCGGTGAGGTCAGTGATCCCTTTGATATTGATCAACCAGAGATTCAACGCCAACCCGATGGATCAGTATCCTTGGACGGTTTGGCGCTGGTTGAGGAAGTCAATGAAGCCCTAGGGATGAATCTCAATGAGCCAAATTACGATACTATCGCTGGATTCATCTTAGGAAAGCTTGGTCGTATCCCCGATGTGGGAGAAGTCATCGAGGTCGAGGGCTTGCGATTCCAGATCCAATCCATGGACGGCATGCGTATTGAGCGCTTATCCCTCAGTCCAGTCAAGCCTGCGCAAAAAAGTGGAGACGAGGGTGACTCATGAATAGCGTTCTTCGATTCTAAGAAAATCCATGCTTGTGAACAGTAAGTAAGATGACGACTTTCGTAGAGATTTCTGTGAATATCCCCCAAATATCGGGGGTTTTTCATTATCACTTGCCTCTGCATCTCGAGGGAAAGATCAATCTTGGTCAACTGGTGACCGTGCCCTTTGGACAGCAGACTGTGCAGGGGCTAGTGTTGGCAATTGTCTCAGATCCATCGGTTCCAGAAACCAAAGAAGTCCTCTCCCTCATTGATCCGGAACCGGTGGTAACTCCTGCCCAAGTTCAGTTGGCCCGCTATATCTCTGAGCAATCTCTTACTCCATTGGCATCCTGTCTGTCATTGATGTTGCCTCCCGGTTTGGGGCAATTGGCAGATACACTGTACCAATTGACTATGGCGGGAGAGCAGTGGTCGGTGGTCGGTCGTCAACGTCCCGAAGATCTTGGGTATGAATTGACAGATGCTCAGCAGCGGCTTCTTGAGCTGCTGCTAGAGCGCGGCCCATTGCGTGGGAGGCAGATTGAGCGTGCTCTGCCTCGTAAACGCTGGCGGGCAACAGCGCAAGCGTTGCAGCGTCGAGGGCTGGTTAGTTCGGAACCCATATTGCAAGCACCGACGGTACGTCCCAAAACGGTACGCATGGCCCGATTGGCGACCTCGCCCGAGGATGTCGAAGCCCGCATGGGTGACCTTGGAAGAAAGGGTGGGGCTGCTTTCGAACGGCGATACAAATTGCTGCGCGAATTAAAGGGGGCATCGGACGCTATCAGTGTCTTTCGCCTCTACGAGCAGTCTGGCGCGAATTCTACTGATATCAAGAAATTGGATGAAAAGGGGTTTATTGCCATTGAGGAGCGTGAGGTCTGGCGTGACCCCTTGTCTGAGATTGATTTCCTTCCAGCCTTGCCCCCCGAGCTGACCCAGGCCCAGGCAGATGTTTGGGACCAGATCCAGCGTGGAATTCTACGATCCTCCTCTGGGGAGTCCATGCCGCCCTATCTGTTGTATGGAGTTACCGGCTCTGGCAAGACCGAGATCTATTTTCACGCTGCGGATGCTGTCCTCGAGATGGGGAAGCAGGTCATAATCCTGGTCCCGGAGATCGCCCTGACCCCCCAGACAGTGCGACGTTTCATGGCGCGTTTTCCCGGGCGGGTGGGTTTGATTCATTCGCGGCTCTCGTCAGGTGAGCGCTACGATACCTGGCGCCGGGCGCGGTCCGGGGAGCTGGCTGTGATCGTTGGCCCGCGTAGTGCGTTATTCACACCCTTCTCGGATTTAGGTTTAATCGTGATCGATGAGTGTCACGACGATTCTTATTACCAGTCTGATCCGGCGCCCAGTTATCATGCCCGTGAGGTGGCGGTGGCCTACGCCCGTCAAGTGGGTGGGATCTGCTTGATGGGGTCGGCAACACCTGATGTGGTTAGCACCCACCGCGCCGCCCAAGGTCAATGGGCCGCCTTGAGCTTGCCAGACCGAATTTTGGCTCACAAAGAGGCCGTGCGTCTACAGATGGAGAAGATCAAGACTTCCGAATCCTCAGGCGATATCGGGAGTTTAGGGTCGTCTTATAAATCCTTAGAGAAGGATGCCCAGACCATCGACTTGCCGCCCGTGAAGGTGGTTGATATGCGCGCAGAGTTGAAGGCGGGCAACCGCTCAATCTTCAGTCGGGCATTACATGCATCATTAGCTGAGGTCTTGGGTCGCGGACAGCAGGCTATTCTTTTTCTCAACCGCCGTGGCACAGCCACATACGTCTTCTGCAGGGAATGTGGTCATTCTCTAAAGTGTCCGCGTTGTGATACGCCACTAACGTTTCACGTTGGCACGTTAGAACGTTCAAACGTTTTGATGTGTCATCGTTGTGGATACCAACGCAATATGCCAGAGAAGTGCCCAGAGTGCGGAGGTACAAAAATCAGGCAATACGGCACCGGGACCGAAAAGGTGGAAGCCGAGGTACGCAAACTATTTCCTGGTATGCGTACGATCCGTTGGGATTGGGGCACTACGCGCCATAAAGGGGCACACGATGCTATATTGCAGAAGTTCGCGAATCATGAAGCCGATGTGCTTATTGGCACACAGATGTTGGCAAAAGGACTGGATCTGCCACTGGTTACACTGGTAGGGGCGGTCTTGGCCGATGTGGGTTTGAATCTGCCAGATTATCGCTCAAGCGAACGCGTCTTCCAGGTGCTCACTCAAGTTGCGGGCCGGGCTGGACGCAGCCCCTTAGGGGGGCAGGTGATCTTGCAGACTTTCCAGCCGGATCATTACGTTCTACAAGCGGCCGCGGGGCACAGTTATCGCCAGTTCTATCTCCAGGAATTGGGATTTCGACGGGAGTTGGGGTATCCCCCCTTCGCGCGGCTAGTTCGATTAGAGTTCCGGGGGCAGGATTCAGCTGAAGTACAAGAAGCAGCCCAAAATCTAGCCCAGCAGATCCAGGCCTGGATGAGAAGAGAAGATCATTCAACCACTGAACTGATTGGACCCTTGCCCTGCTTTTTTGCCCGTATTAGCGGTGTGTATCGCTGGCATATCATTCTACGTGGTCCGAATCCCCTCGCTCTGTTGAAGGGCAGGTCACTCAAAAATTGTCGGATTGAAGTAGACCCAACTTCTTTGCTATAATTGCAGGAGTATCTTAGGAAACACGAAGCAGCAAATGGGTGCATGGAGGCATAACCCTCAGGCACCCAATAAAAAAAAATAATTCTGCGAGTGTTTTTAACCGAGTAGAAAATTTGGAGTAACCCATGCAATTGCGGCATGAATTTCTCAGTTGGCCAGATGTTGATAAACTCATTGATCATCTCATCCCTCAATTTGAACTCGAATTTGAGGGCATGGTGATGATCACCCGAGGAGGTATCATTCCAGGGGGGATGCTGGCTGAGGCTTTGGGAATTACTCACGTGTTGACGGCGGCGGTAGATTTCCCAGCGGAGATGGAGGAGTCAGAGTCGAAGTTATATGCCTGGCCGAAGTTCATCCAATTCCCCAGCGATGAGATGGTCGTAGGGCGGCCAATCCTGGCTGTGGATGATGTTTGGGGATCGGGTAGGACGATCACGTCGGTTCGAAACCGCGTTTCTGCAGCTGGGGGTTTCCCTTATACCTGTGTTTTGCATTTCAACCCTTACCGCAACCTATTTGGTACGTCGAAGCCAGATTTCTACGCTGCGGTTACTGATGCTCATATTGTCTATCCCTGGGAGATCGATCGAGGCACGGATGGTGTTTTGCGCTCTCCTATTGGTGAGGGATAGCCTGTTTTCCCATGCAAAGACTCTCAGCCGAATCACGCACAAAGTTAGATGCGTTGCAAGCCTGTCGTTACTTCTCTAGTATCAGTGACGACATTATCGCGACCCTGACAGATGCTACGCATCTATATCGATACGATGCCGGTGAAACTGTATTTTGGGAGGGTGAAGAGAGCGAAGGGTTGTATATCATCAAAGTTGGGAGCGTAAAACTCTATAAAGTATCTCCACAAGGACGCGAGTTGATCGTCAATACCTTTGAAGAGGGGGATTCGTTCAATGAAGTCCCAGTCTTTGATAATGAAGGGAACCCTGTCAGTGTTGCTGCTTTGGAGGAAAGTGAAATTTGGATCGTTGGGGCGGATGCCATTCGGGAGGCAATGCAGCGGCATCCTGAAGTCGCTCAAGCTTTCATTTTAAATTTATCGCAGAATTTGCGCATGCTGGTTGGGATGGTTGAAGAACTCTCGTTTTTCCAGGTGACGACCAGGTTAGCGCGCTTGATAAGCAGTTTGCCAGAAGAGCAGCTTGTGGGAAACGGCGGCCAACGTTTGACCCAAGATGACCTGGCCGCGCGCGTGGGTACTGTTCGGGAAGTGGTTGCGCGTTCCTTGAGAAAATTGGAGCGGAGTGGTGCGATCGAAGTGTCGCGCCAGAAGATCCACGTGGTCAATCAAGATCGTTTAAGCGAATGGACCCATTTGCCTTATGGGGAAAACTAATCCTCGACCTGTTCAGGGATCATAGACCAGTGTGATTGCCTGGACGATGAAGGCTTCCTGGTAATTTTTCGCCAAACCAGATCCAGCACGAGAGCAGTACGCCAGAAAGCCACGGCTGCCATGCCGTGCGCCAAAACTGCAAATAGCGGCGGAGTCTCCAGGGTGTAATAAGTCCAGCATAAGCGTGTGGTCCCCCATAACTCCAGAAAATACCCTAATCCAGAACCGGCGACAAAGGTCAATACTGCAACGCGGTGATTGGTGGGTGTCAGGGTCAAGAAGCCCACTAAGATCAATGCCATGATGGTTAGCGATTTGTCAACTGTCGGCCATACGAAAGAGAGCATCAGGGCGTAGAAAGCAGGGAAAAGCACCCAGTATGTAACCCGATAAAACCACAATGACCATCCAGATTCAATAAGTTTACCTTTGTGGTTTTTTGTGAGCTTGGTAGTTTTTCTGGTCCACGTGTGCAAAAATCTGACGATTCGATCGATAGATAGGCTGGCGATGGGCCAGGCGGGGATTATCCATAGTGGGGGGCGTTCGTCAGTGTAGTAGGTCCAAATCTCGGTTTGTGTCCCCCAACTTTCGATGACAAGTCCTCCCACAAATCCGACGAATACGATCAGGGCGTCGGTTTTGAGATCGGCCCCAGCCATGATCAATAATGACATCACCAGGAAGATGCCAATCAGCAGCCAATCAATGTACCACCACCATTTCCCATCCCAGGGTACAAGCTCCAGATATTCCTCGGCTAACGGCCACCAGATGTAGATGATCAGAAATATGACCAGCATAAAGGCGCTCATCAAGTAGGAGCTTGATCGTGTCCAGCCTAGTTTTCTGGCCAGGATTTTGATGAAAGAACGTCTCTCTGCATTCGGAATCATGGCAAAATTGTACTAT
>CAYTKR010000199.1:0-7311 GCA_964438295.1 uncultured Anaerolineales bacterium | reverse complement strand
TCGCATCAGGGCAACCATTCGCTCAGAAATTCTTCCACCAGCAATATACATCTGATCATGATAAAAAAGCTGCGACCGCACGGTGGTAACGGGGGGCTCAGAAGATCCATACCGCATTTGAATCGCCCCCACATTGACCAGACAATAATCCACTGAGGCATGTCGGTCTGGGTTGATCTGAGAACCATCGGCAGCGAGCAAAGTAACCTTTTCAGGCAAAGTTGGGCACGGCAGCCGGAAATTCAGATTTTCATCTTTCGGGATAGCACAACGCAAATTTGAGTTGGCGCGGATCGCAGCTTCGACCTTTGCCTGAAGAGCATCTAACTCTATGGCATATTCATTCAAGGTTTCAAGCGCTACATCACGCATTTTACGTAAATATTGCGCCCGTTGGGGGGCATTTTCACCCATCTTGATGACTTGCTGTCGAACTTGTTGAAAATCTAAAGCCATATGAATATCTTTCAATTAGCAGCCAATTCCAGAAAAATTGGGGGCCACTCATTTATGCTGATCTGCTCAGAAATTTGTCTTGTCACCTGACAAATTTATTTTTGGAGACTGATATGCGCAGATTCTCATGAATTTTTAGATTTTTCTTGGTGTTTTCACATAAAAAAAATCTGTGAAAATCTGCGGTAATCTGCGTCCTATTTGAAAACTGACAAGTTGATAGAAATACGTTAGAACATTTGTTTGAAGAATTATACATCAAGAAGATGGATATGCAAGGTTGCTCCAATAGGCTCTCGAAAAAACGCCGTGGGAATATCCAGATTTAGAGAATCACCCCGGTAATTCCTGGAGAGCCATTTCGCACATTCAATGGTATAAATATCCTTCGTGGACGAGACTTATATCTTCTACCCGCCCCTAAGAATGGGGGCGATATTCCACCTGATCGCCATCTTGCTGTTGGTCGCTGGCAGCGTTTGGGGGTTGCTGCAAGCTACCAACGCTCAAGTTGGTCCAATATTCTTGATCTACTTGCTCCCCGCGCTGCTGGCAGTGCCCCTGGTGCCCACATTTGTCTACCGACTGTATACCCTGCAAAATGCCAGTTACTCGTTAGAAAGGGATTACATCCGCTTGCAATGGGGCTGGCGCATCGAGACCATCCCTACCAATATGATCCTCTGGGTTCGTCCAGCGACAGACCTCGAAGTGCCTCTACAAATGCCGCGCATTCGTTGGCCAGGCTCTATTTTGGGAAGCCGCAATCTCACTGACGGCAGAGCAGTAGAATTTATGGCCTCGCAGGGCAACAGCCTGATCTTGCTGGGAACTGCGACGAAAGCATATGCGATCTCACCTCGCGACACAAATGGCTTTCTCCAGGCATACGGGCAATTGATCGAATTAGGTTCGCTGAACCCAACCCAGGCAGTTTCTATCCATCCAAGTTTCTTATTTGCCCGAGTATGGGGTGCAATCCCGGCCCGCCTACTCCTGCTGACCGGGGCCGCTATCACCATTGCAGCATTGATATGGACCATCATTGCCATTCCCAGGCACTCACAGATATCACTTGGGTTTACTGGATCGGGCACCCCGCGTGATCCACTACCGGCCATCCAACTCATGTTCCTACCAGTATTCAGTTTCTTTGCCTTCCTGGTAAATGGCACGCTGGGTTTTTTCTTCTACCGCAATGACCGTAACCATCCTTGGGCTTACCTGCTGTGGAGCACGAGTGTGCTGGTGGGGATACTTTTCTTGCTGGCAATCTACTTTATCCTGCAATCCAGCTGACTTTTCCACAAGTGCCTATTAGTTATCCACAGAAAAAGCGGAGTTTATCCACAGACTTATGCAGATTTTCATCGGTTTCTTCGTAGGAACATTAATTGCCATTCTCGCTTTGAAAATGGGCTCATTATCTATCAGCGGCGCTATCGCAGCTGCGATCTCTGGGGGATTGATTTTTGGGATCGGCGGACTACCCTGGGCAGCGCTGTTGTTGACTTTCTTCATCACATCTAGCGCCCTCTCGAAAGCCTTCAAAAACCGCAAAGCAACCTTGGGGGGAAAATTTGCCAAAAGTAGCCAACGCGATTGGGCACAAGTATTGGCCAATGATGGTCTTGGCACGCTGCTTGTTTTCGCATTGCTATTTACTTCAGAAAGTATATGGGGTTGGGTAGCCTATGCCGGAGCGATGGCTACTGTCAACGCAGATACATGGGCCACGGAACTGGGCGTGCTCAACCCAAACCCACCGCGGCTGATCACCAATGGTCAAGTTGTGGAAGCAGGCACCTCGGGGGGAATCTCTCTGTTTGGGACGCTGGCAACCCTAGGGGGTGCAGCTCTGATTGGGCTGGTGGGAGCAGCTTTCAACCTTGGGGTGGGCGCATGGACCCTATTGCTGGCAGCCACCCTCGGGGGAGTCTGCGGCTCATTGTTCGATTCATTGTTAGGCGCCACGGTCCAGGCAATCTATCATTGCCCAGCTTGCGACAAAGAGACCGAACGTCATCCCGAACACAGCTGTGGTACTTATACCAGGCAAATCCGCGGCTGGAATTGGCTGAACAATGACCTGGTCAATTTTCTGGCTTCGGGGGTTGGGGCAGGAATTGCGATTATTTTGTGGGTGATTCTCTAATTCTCTAATCCATTGTGATTAATGTAACTTAAGTCATGGACTCTCTGCGCAAGAGTGGTAAGATTTAATGCGAGTAAATTGAGGAGAATTATTGCCTATGAAAATACCTATCATTATTGGCGTTGTTTCCATCATTGCAGTGATCTTTGTTGGCATGTACGTCACCGATTTCACTGCGTATCTGGGAAATAACCCGACAACATGCAACAATTGTCATGTTATGGATGCGGTCTATGAGAGTTGGTTCCATGGTGGGCATAAAAATTGGGCGGCATGTGGGGACTGCCATACCCCGCATGCACTAATTCCAAAATATTTCGTCAAAGCTCAATCTGGGTACCACCATGTAACCGCCTTCCTTTTTGGAGATATTCCTGGAGCGATCCGAGCGAAAGAATCCTCCAAAGAAGTCGTGCAAGAAAATTGTGAGCGGTGCCACGCCGAAACTGTCGCAACGATGCTTGAGAATCCCATGTCCCTAGATCGATATTGCTTCGATTGTCATCGCACTGCCGCACACGGTGAACGGGGGATTTCATTACTACCGTATCAGCACAAGGAGAATGAATAATGAACAAAAATTCCACTACATTGATCCTGGTTGGGATCATCATCGTATTAGCCGCCGCATTGATCGGCGTTTTACTCTACACAGGCAACCAAGAATCCACAGCACGCGGTATCGAACCCCTGGTTGAGATCGCAGCCATGGAACCAGACTCATCTCAATGGGGCATCAACTACCCTAACCAGTACTCAACTTTATTGAAAACTGAGACGAACAACACTCGCACTATCCACGGCGGATCGGAACCTTACCAAAAACTCGAAGTTGATCCCCGGTTGGTGACATTATTTGCCGGTTATGGCTTCAGCAAAGATTACAAAGAAGATCGCGGTCATGCTAACAGTCTCACCGATGTGCGCGAGACACTGCGAGTAGGAGAAAAAACCCCAGGGACTTGCTACTCCTGCAAAGCTGCCGATAATCCCAGTCTGTGGGATCAGATGGGGATGGCTGCGTTTGATGAGACCCCTTTCATGGAACTCGGTGAGCACATCTCGGAACCAATAGGCTGTGCTAACTGCCACGAGGCTGAGACTTTGCGATTGATCGTCACCAATCCTGCCCTGGAAGAGGCCTTCGAAGCCCAAGGGAAAGATTGGCGCGAATTTTCCCGTCAAGAGATGCGTTCTGTAGTCTGCGCCAACTGCCATGTAGAATACTATTTTTCTGGCGAAGGGAAATATCTAGTTTTCCCCTGGTCTGATGGTACTACTGTGGATGATATCTCAGCCTATTACGCCGCACTAGAATTCAAAGATTGGGAACACCCCCAATCTGGCGCACCGATGATCAAGATCCAGCACCCCGAATACGAGTTCTACACTGCTGACAGCACTCACTATAACGCCGGTGTGGCCTGCGCGGATTGCCACATGCCCTACACACGCGATGGCTCGGCCAAGTTCTCCACCCATGATGTTCAAAGCCCGCTGCTCAATGCTGAAGTCGCCTGTGGAGCCTGCCACACCGATGTCGGCTACGTTACCACTCGAGTTTCGATCATCCAAAACCAGGTTCGAGCAACCATGGATGGAACCGAAGATGCGATTGTGGATGCCATTCAAGCTATTGAAGCGGCTTCCACTGCGGGCGGAGTCAATGAGGTCCAGTTAACGGAGGCGCGCCTATTACACCGTGAAGCGCAACTCTTCTGGGATTTCATCGCCGCTGAGAACAGCATGGGCTTCCACAACCCCGAAGAAGCCCTACGGATCCTGGCCGCTGCCACGGATATGGCCCGTCAGGCTCAACTTAAAGCTGTAGAAGCTGCTGGCACAACTGACATTTTAGGTCAATAAGAAAAGAATCAAATACAAAAAAGGACGGCCATAGTTCCCGTCCTTTTTGATTCCTGGCTGCGCTTCTTTCAGAATGACAACTTAAAAGCTATCGGGCTAATGACAATGGTAGGCTCTCAGCGACTCTCATTCCGCTATCGCTAATCGCTCTAAACCACCCTTACAATACTCCCCTTCTCCGTCTTCTCTACCTCAATGCGTGCAGGGAAAGCATCCTTCAACTCATCAATATGTGTGATGACCAGGATTTTCGCAAAATCAGTTTTAACCAAATTGATCGCCTCGAGCAATCGCTGACGACCGATCTCATCCTGACTGCCGAAACCTTCGTCGATGACCAGGGTCTGCAGTCGCGCCCCAGCTCGCTGGGCTAGCATTTCTGAAAGCGCTAGCCGAATGGCGAAATTGACCCGAAATGCCTCCCCTCCGCTGTACATCTCATAATCACGCGTTCCAACGCGATCGCTGATCTGAATATCCAGGGTTTCTTTGAGGTCAGCGCGGCTCTTAAGCTCACGCTGGGTTTCGAAGCGGATCGACATTTCTCCTCCAGTGAGACGTTCCAGGAGTTCATTGGCGCGCGCTTCGATGGTCGGCAAGGCCTGCTCGATGAGTAAGGCAGGAACTCCGTCTTTTCCAAAAGCCTTTTCTAATTGAGCAAATTGCCCCACTTGGGTTGCATAGGTCTCCCGCTCCGCTTCCAAAGTATCCCGGCGCGTTTTCAAGTCATCTAACACAAGCACCTTTTGTTGCGCGGCACCGACTTCCATACGCAGGCGGTTCTCTTGTTCCTGGAAATCAAGCAATTCTCGTTGAGCCTGTTTCAGGTCTGGGGCATCCTCCTCAGCGGCAGCCAGCGTGATGGCTGCTTCATCATAAGCTGTTTGCCCCTCGTCGATCTCGGGCTGAAGATCGGAGATTTGAGATTGGAGAGAAGATATCTCTCGATCCAAGGGCTCTGAGGCCGCAAGGGCTTTTTCGAGTTGGCGATGTTCCTCGTCTGCCGCACTGCCCTCAGCTTCTGCCCGGCGGGCACTGTCGTGGGACGCGGCATCGTAGCCGATCTCCTTGAGCTCAGAATCAATCTTTGCGAGTTCGGCACGGGCATCCGAAGCAAAATCGTCCTCTTCCAGGGTGCGTTGAACTTCATCCAGTCGAGGTTTATCATCTTCTTGCCAGGCTTTTTCCCCCGCCTCGATTTGGGCGATCTGGGCATTGAGTTGATCCAAGCCGCGGGTGTGCTCGCGCTGGTCTTCTTCTAAGGGTTGCAAGTCTACGATCTGAGATTGCAAGCTCGAGACTGTCTGATCTGCTTCCTCAAGTAGCTTGCGGTTTGCTCGATGTTTATCCCCCATTTCAGTGCCCTGGGTGGTAAGTTCAGCGATCAACCGTTGGCGTTCATCTGTGCTAAGAGGTTGTCCACATAGCGGACATACAGCACCCTCTGTTACCGTCAACTGGTCGATGCGGGCTTTAAGCTCCTCCATCTCAGTCTTCAAGCGAGGATTTTCGGCTTTTGCATTGGCCAACTGCTCTTGGGCAATTGACAATTCGTTTTCCAGAGATTTGCGCTCCGCTAAACGCGTTTCAAGATCAGAGATAAGAGATTGGAGAGCTGAAATCCTCGATTGGAGATCTGGGGTGCTTTCTGTTTGACTTTTGACACTCGACGCCTGATCCTGTAGACTTTTCATTTCTTGTGTGAGCCGAGCACGTTCCGCTTCGATCTGCGTACGCGGTTCCTGGCGACGTTTTTCATGCTCTCGGAATTGTTCAGCGATCTCATCCCAGCGAGCAAGATCTTCTTTAGACTCTCTCCAATGTCTATGCGCAGTCTCGATCTCGCTTGCTCGCGAAGTAATTTTCAGGAATGCCTCACGCTCCTTTTGGCGATCAGCCAGCCTCAACACAAAATTGTTCTTCTGCTCCTTCGCAGCGCTCATTCGCTGAGCCAAGACATCCACCAATTTGCGCTGCTCCTTGATCAGCTCAATCGCTTTTTCGATACTTCTGAGAGACTCCTGCTTGGTTTGACGTGTCTTGGAAAGGCGCTCGAGGCCCGTCTCGAGTTCCTTCAGCCTCGCTTTGCGTTCGGACTCCTCCGAGAGCTCGTTGTTTATCTCTGAGAGGCGACCGTCCAGCGCCGTCATCTGCCCCTCAATGGATTTGCGCTTCTTGACTGTCTGCTTGCGATAACTCTCCCAGATTTCCAGGCCTAAGATGCTGGAAAGAATACGTTTGCGATCGCCAGCGCGCTGCTGGGTGAACTGATCGGCTTTTCCTTGCAGGAAAAACGCTGCATTGACGAAAGTTTCAAAATCCAGTCGTAGGGTTTCCTCGATGCGGCCCTGCGTATCGCGCATAGTTCGTTCAGTAAGAGGTTTCCAGATCAAAGACTCTAGAGTTTGCGAGTTTAGAACCTGGGGTTGTGAATTCTTATCTCCTACCTCATCATTTGCATCTCTCTGAGCAATCTGAAACTCCAGTATCCCTGTTTTGCCGATCTGATTGGTTCGTTGAACGCGATAGAGATTCTCCTCATATTGAAAGACGAAATCCACTTCAGCGCGTTCGCTCTGGGTGTTGACAACAGCTTCCCCGCGCTGGCGCGCCTGCCCAAACAACGACCAGGTAATGGCATCGAGGATCGAGGATTTTCCCGCGCCATTGCGGCCGGCAATGCATGCCAGGTCGAACGATGTGAAATCAATCTCGACTTCCTCGCGATAAGATAAAAATCCCTTGAGGGTGAGCGTAATGGGGATCATTGATTCTGATATGATTTGCCGATCGCCTTCAGGTGCATATCGATGTTGATGATGATCTGGCAGGTT
>CAYTKR010000198.1:0-7352 GCA_964438295.1 uncultured Anaerolineales bacterium | reverse complement strand
CAAAGGCGGGCCGACGGCCATGTCACTTTGGGGGATGCCACGGTATACTACCGTGCTACCTTATTTTCTGGCGCGATTTTACCATTAGTATGGGGAGAATTCGCTTTGTTGACTGTGAGTTGCAAACATGCTAAAGTAGCGACAGATCAAGTATTGGCGAGGAAATTTCTGGGAATAGGGGGCGAAGCCCCCTATTCCCAGAAAACCAAACTTCAATAGCGTAACTCCTGTTATGCTTATTAAGGGTTTCTAAAATGGCTCAGGAAATGTACTATTTGCCAAGGAGCAGTAAATGGACAAAAAAGTAATCATTTATGAGAAGTCACGTGTGTTTGATGACTTCTTTAAGATCGATCAGGCGCAGCTAAGTTACGAACGGTTTGATGGTGAGATGAGCGAAAGTGTGTGCCGTCTCAATTTCGAGCGCGGTGATGCGGTTGCTGCCATCATTTATCATCGCGAGACCGAGAATGTGATCCTTGTCAATCAATTCAAATACCCCACCTATGAGAAAGGTCCCGGCTGGATCACTGAGACCGTTGCTGGAATTCTTGAGGAAAATGAGATTCCTGAAGATGCAATGAGAAGGGAGATCCTTGAAGAAGTCGGTTACGAAGTAGAGTCCTTAGAGCATATTTCTACTTTTTATGTTTCCCCGGGCGGTTCATCGGAGAGAATCTATCTCTATATGGCAGAAGTCAGTAGTACTGGGAAAGTAGCTGAGGGAGGCGGACTTGACGAAGAGCGTGAAGATATTGCCCTCGTCGAAATCCCTGTGAGCGAGCTTCGAAATGCACTTGCATCTGGTGAAATCCAAGACGCTAAAACGATCATTGGGATCATGTGGCTGCAAAATTACTTAAAAACATAGGTATGCAGTAATTATCAGCAAGACAGGGATTCACCAAAAAGGGTGTGCCAAGGGGGCTGCGCCCCTCTCGCATACTCTTTTTTCGGGATAATCCTTAGTTCCAAAAAAACTGGTAAGGAGGAAAACAATGTCAAGCGATCAAAAAGAAACCTGTTTCGTGATCATGCCCTTTGGTGAGAAAGAGGATGATGGCAAGATTTTTGATTTTGACAGGATCTACAAAGATATCATTAAGGATGCAATCGAAGACATCGATATGGAATGTATTCGCTGTGATGAAATTGGGGAAGCTGGTTGGATCCATGCCGATATGATGGAGCATATCTTTGAAGATGATGTTGCTATCGTAGATATTTCCACTGAGAATATTAACGTCTATTATGAACTCGGAGTGCGACATGCACTCCGAGACAAAGTCACCGTGCTGATCAGAAAAAAGGGCACAAAGATTCCCTTTAACCTCAAGGGCTTCAGAGTGATCGATTATGATCCCGAAGATGAAAATGATATCGCCCAGGTAAAAACCAAAATCGCCGAGTTTGTCCAAAATGGACTAAAGTCAGAGCAACCAGACAGCCTGGTACACCAAGTGCTCGATACCCTAAAAATCGGCACAAATCCTAATATCATCACCAAGAGTGAAATATTCAAATATTCTCTCAGTGAGAATCCAGAGAAAAAGGTCTGCCTGATAACGGGGGATATCAAAGACGTGGACAATATCGATATCTGGGTTAACTCCGAGAACACCAACATGCAGATGGCGCGTTTCTTCGACCGATCTATCTCTGCGCTGATTCGTTATCTAGGGGCCAAGAAAGATCTTGCAGGGCATATTACCGAAGATACGATCGCCAATGAACTGGCTGGGATTATGGGAGATCACAAATCAGTTCCGGCGGGCCATGTCCTTGTGACGGGTTCGGGGGAGTTGGAGAATACCCATAATGTTAAGCATATTTTCCATGCCGCTTCAGTTCAGGGACAATTAAGTGTTGGATATCGACCCATTGAAGATATTGGCGCTTGTGTTACAAAAGCTTTAAAAGAAGTTGATTTGCCTAAAAATGCCGATGAAGAGTGGAGTTCGATCCTGTTTCCGCTGATGGGAGCCGGTACTGGAAGGGGGGATGTGCGCAATAGCGCCAGTGAACTGATCGAGGCAGCAATAGCATACCTGGAGAAGAAACTTGGCAGCAAGATCGAAGAGGTTTATTTCCTTTGTTGGCGTGATATCGATCTCGAAACTTGCCAGAGTATTCTCAATGGGCTTGATAGTGTTGTGGAGTTAGAGTAATTGTAGAAATGCAAAACTAAACCCATCTTTCCAATATCTCCACCACCTTTGCCAGGAAGTGATCTGCACCGGCCCCATCCAGTATGCGGTGGTCGAAGGTCAGGGATAGGTAGACCATGGGGCGGATCGCCATAGCATCGTTGCCCGTATCGTCGGTGACAACCACCACTCGCTTTTGAATCGCTCCCACCCCAAAAATTGCGCACTGGGGCTGGTTGATGATTGGCGCGGCAAACAGCGACCCACTGACCCCGTGGTTGGTAATGCTGAAGGTGCCATCCTTGACGTCAGCGGGTGCTAATTTCTTCTGGCGAGCTCGTTCGGCAAGATCGAGGACTGTCCTGGAAATTCCCAGCAAGGATAACTCATCGGCGCGTTTTATCACCGGGACGATCAAGCCAGCTTCCCCTAAATCGGTCGCCATACCAATATTGATCTCCCGGTGCAACTGGATGCCCTCATCGCCCCAGGACGAGTTGACCATGGGGTAGGCTTTCAGCGCCTGGGCCACCGCCGCGACGAAGTAGACCGTAAACGTCAGTCGAGCGCCATCTCGGATGAAGGCATCCTTGTTGACATTGCGGTGAGCGATCACGTTGCTCAGGTCGACCTCCATCACTGTGGTGACATGCGGTGAAGTGCGCTTGCTCATAACCATGTGTTCGGCGATGCGTTTACGAGTAATGGTGTGAGGAATAAGTTCGCCTGAAGGGGGGAGAGAGGGGGGTTGCCCAGAATCGATGAATGCTAGGATATCGTTTTTTGTAATGCGTCCGCCTCTTCCGGTTCCCGTGAGTTGAGATAAATTGACCTGATGCTCGGCGGCGATGCGTGCTACCACAGGGGAGATAAATCCCAAAGATGATTCTCGCCCTGTAGATGGACGCTCTTCTGCTCTCCCTTTAGGGGTGGGAGGCGCTTTGGGAGTTTGACTAGCCTCCTCAACCCTCGCGGGTTCGTCCACCTTGGCTTGATCATCATCAGCGGGTAATTTTTCCCCAGGCTGACCAATCCAGGCCAGGACATTGCCAACATTGACCACATCTCCCTCGTTGGGGACCGTGATTTTCAAGAGTGTCCCTGTAGCCGGGCTGACCACCTCTGTAACGACCTTGTCGGTTTCGACTTCTACCAGGCCATCGTATTCTTCTACTACATCTCCCTCGGATCTCAACCAGTTGACGATGGTGACTTCTTCGACACCTTCACCCAGGAGGGGGACGGTTACTTTTGTTGGCATGGGAAACTCCAGTTGTTGGTTATGAGTTTGTAGTTGTTGGCATCACACTAAGATGCTGTTGATCAACCCATAAATCTGGCGACGTAATCCAAAAATATCTGTTTCGATGTTTCTGGCATCGTTAGGCTGAATGTATCGAAATTCATTAGCCAATATTACCTGAGTATCTAATTCAGCCAGAGAACCAAGGGAAATATGCAGGAACCGGATGAAATCGTTGGGCTTGCGTCTTGCTTGGCCTTCAGCGATATTTGATGGAACAGATACTGCTGCACGACGTAGTTGGCTAACCAGTCCATATCTCTCATGTTTCGGGAACTGGCTTGTGATTTGGTAGATTTCCTTAGCTAGTTTGATCCCTTTCTGCCAAACGATGAGATCTCGATAGCTTTTAACTTGCGATTTTTTCTTTTCCATTATTTCCTCCTAAAGTACTTCAGTTGCGAGCAAAACCACCAACTGTCAACGGCCAACATCCACGATCATTTATAGAACTCAGGGTAGGAATCGGGATCTGCTTCACTCATCATCTCATAGACCGCATCGTAAACATCCTCAACACTGGGCTTTGACCAATAATCTCCATCCGAGCCGTAAGCCGGGCGATGGGCATTGGCCGAGAGGGTGCGAGGCGGAGAATCCAGCCAGAAATAGCCACCCTGCTTCTCGATGACTTGCTGCATCATATACGCCGAGGCGCCGCCGGGGACATCTTCATCGGCGAAGATGATGCGGTTGGTCTTCTTGAGCGATTCCAGGATCATGCTGTGACGGTCAAAGGGCAGCAGCGATTGTACATCGATCACTTCCAGGTCGATGCCTTCCTGACTAAGCTTTTCGGCGGCATCTAGAGCGATACGGCACATGGCCCCATAAGTTACCAGCGTGACATCTGTGCCGGAGCGCAAAATTTCGGGTACCCCAATGGGCAGAGTCATCTCAGCGATGTTGTCTGGCAATTGTTCTCGTACTCTATAGCCATTGAGAACTTCTATGATCAAGCCGGGATCATCTGATTGGACCAGCGTGTTATAGAATCCGGCCGCCTGGACCGCGCTGCGGGGCACCAGGACATAGATGCCTCTCACTAGATTGATGATCCCAGCGATGGGGGAGCCAGAATGCCAGATGCCCTCTAAGCGGTGCCCGCGAGTGCGCATGATCACCGGGGCCTTTTGACCGCCTTTTGTGCGCCATTGCAGGGTGGCCAAATCATCAGACATCAATTGCAAGGCATACAGCAGGTAATCCAAGTACTGAATCTCGCAAATCGGGCGCAGGCCGCGCATTGCCAGACCGATAGCCTGGCCCAGGATGGTCACTTCTCGAATCCCGGTATCCATAACCCTGAGCGCCCCATATTTCTCTTGCAGTCCATGAAAACCCTGGTTGACATCCCCAAGCTGACCGACATCTTCACCAAAGGCGACCACACGCGGCTCACGGGCCAAGATGGCGTCGAAGCAGGCGTTGTAAACCTGGAAGGCGGGGATGTTGGGCGAATCATTTGAGTAGTTGGGTTTGACTTCCACGATTTTCAGCGCTGATCGTTCAGTCTCGCTGTAAAGGTGAGAAGTGTAGCGATCCTCATTGAGAGCATCTTGTTGATTTTTCCACGATAGCAAATTATTTCTGGCCGAGGTGTTTTCCGCGCGGGTGGTGCGCAGAGCATTGTGCAGAGCATTATGGAGATCGCGGCGCAATGGATTGGCTTTGTTTTTGAGACGATCTTTGATCTGGGTAAGCTCGTCTGCATTGGCAGATGAATTGGATAGTTTATCCAGCATAGGGAGCAGTTGGTCGCGTTCCGATAAGATCGGTTGGATGAACGCATCCCAGGCGGTAGCGCGGACATTTTCCACCTCTCTGCGATCTGCATCCTCCATTTGTTCTAAGTCTTCATCATTGGCAATTTCGTTTTCGATCATCCACTGACGCATCTTGACAAGGCAGTCGAATTCGGCTTCCCACGCCAGTCGCTCTGGCGTTTTGTACCGTTCATGGCTACCCGAGGTCGAGTGTCCTTGGGGTTGGGTGACCTCGGTGACGTGTACCAGCGCAGGAATGTGATATTCGCGGGCCGTTTTGGCGGCAGCCTCATACACATCCAGCAGGGCGGGATAATCCCAGGCGCGCACGGTATAGATGTCGTAGCCGCGCTCACAGCAATCCGCCGGGCAGGGCTCGCGCTCGAAGCCGCTCAGTATGGCTGAAATATTCTCCTTGACCATCTGGAATTGGTTGGGCACGGAGATACCATAGCCATCGTCATACACCGAAATGATCGCCGGCGAGCCCAGCACCCCAATGGCATTGACCGCTTCCCAGAACATCCCCTCAGCTGTGGATGCATTGCCGATGCTCCCCCAGGCAACTTCATTTCCATTGTTCGAGAATTGCTTGAAATCTTTCAACTCGTCCAAATGGCGATAGAGATTCGATGCAAATGCCAGGCCGACCAGTCTTGGCATTTGTGAACCCGTTGGGGCGACATCTGAGGAGGTGTTGTACATCTCGGTTTGGTTCTTCCAACTGCCATCTTGATTGATATAGCGCGTGGCGAAATGGCTGTTCATCGAGCGCCCGGCACTCGAAGGAACGGCATCTACATCTGGGTGGGCAAAGAGCTGGGCGAAGAATTCGTTCAGATCCAGTATGTCAAGGGCCAGCATCCAGGTTTGGTCGCGGTAGTATCCCGAACGCCAATCCCCCTTTTTAAATGAATGGGCGATGGCAAGTTGTGCGACTTCTTTGCCACCGCCGAAAATTCCGAATTTTGCTTTTCCGCTCAATACCTCCCTGCGGCCAATAATGCTGGCCTGGCGGCTCTTGTAAGCCAAACGGTAATCTTTGATGATCTCTTCTGGAAGGAGGGGGAGATTTGCGTCTTTCTTCTTGGGCATGTGACCTCACCAAATTCTGATAACTTCGCTCCGATTATAGCGTATGTTTAGTGGGTGTTCCAGCAAAAAATCCGATGGTCTCTGGAAAACGCAATGAGACTATCAGATTTAGGGTTGAGTGGAGTGCTTCGCACCCCACTTAACCCTAAATCTGGGGCGTGATACTGCCTGTTGGTGAGGGGGCTATGGGCGATGAGGAATAAGAAATGTAAACATCCGAGTATTAAAAACGGGGTAAGAAATGTCTGATCACTCTTTAGGTTTTTCTTCAGTACTGCGTAATTGCGCAGCCACAACCTCTGCTACATCCAGGACCTGCATCTCACTTGAAGCAGTGCTTTTAGCACTCTGGGCGTCCTTGGCAGCATCGTTCATCATCACCATGCAGAAGGGACAGCCTACGGCTAGGATTTCAGCCCCGGTGTCTTCCGCCTCTTGGAAGCGGTTGGCGTTGACGGCCTGGTCACCGTGCTCCTCTTCCTTCCACATCTGTGCGCCACCCGCCCCGCAGCAGAAGGATTGGGCACCGTTGCGCGGCATTTCGACTAGGTCAACGGACAAATCTTTGAGGACCTGACGAGGTTCTGCGATGATATCATTTTGACGTGCGAGATAACAGGGGTCATGGAAGGTAACTGAATACTTTTCACTGTCTTCGGATAACTGTAGTTTCCCTTCAGCTATCAGTTTGCCGATCAATTGTGTATGATGTACGACCTCGTAATTTCCTCCAAAAGCTGGATACTCATTTTTGATGGTGTGAAGGCAGTGCGGGCAGGTGGTGATAATCTTTTGGGGTTTTATCTCATTGAAGATCTCTACATTTGCAGATGCCAGTTCAAAGAATAAGTATTCATTGCCAGCACGTCGAGCAGAGTCTCCAGTGCATGACTCTTGTTTTCCCAGAACGGCATAATCGATCTCTGCATGGTTGAGGATCTCAGCAAAAGCCCGGGCGGTCTTTTGGGCGCGCGGATCGGTCGATGGTCCGCAACCCACCCACCACAGGTATTCAGGTTGGGGATTTTCTTCAATGGTTGG
>CAYTKR010000197.1:0-7390 GCA_964438295.1 uncultured Anaerolineales bacterium | reverse complement strand
TGCTAGACCGGCTCAAGCGCCCCCTGCGAAAGGGGCTTGACTTCAGCAACCTGCGCGTCAATCAGGATTTCTATCTGGCACCTTACTCCTGGTTGGGCTGCCGGTCTGAGACGATCGATGTCAAGCTATACCGCCATAACGAGCACTGGCGGGGCTGGCCGATGCTGCGCGGCAACCTGTTGCACGACTTCCAGACCCTCAATAATATGGATATGGGATTGTTCGACTATTGGGATGACCTGCATGCCAAACCCGAAAGTGAGCTGACTTCCAAAGATAAATCGATCCTGGATCGTATTGCCCAGGTCTGCCTTGATCCCGACAATACCTTCGACGAGATGCGCTCCCTGTTCGAAGAGCAGCCGCGCACACGCGTGATCCGCTCACGTCTACATCTGATCGGCATCCTCGGTGATGGCGACTCCCAAACCGCTAGCGACCTACTTGAATCAGATATGTCCCGGCTGATCGAACTGACAGAATCTTCAGGTGCAGAGATCCTGCCCATTGGGTCAATTCAACCTGAAGGTCAGTTCGAACATCCCGCTCTAAACACAGAAGATCTAAAAGATTATGACGGCATCAGCATACTTGGTGCCCGTCAGAACAATCTAAAGAACATCGACGTGCGCATTCCTCGAGAGCAGCTAGTGGTTATCACCGGAGTCAGCGGCAGCGGAAAGTCATCCCTGGCCTTCGACACCATCTACGCCGAGGGCCAGCGCCGCTACGTTGAGAGCTTATCTTCATTTGCCCGGCAGTTTATGCGCCAGATGGAGAAGCCCCAGGTAGATAAGGTGGTTGGCTTGAACCCGTCGGTGGCTATCGAGCAGCATACCATCAGCCCAAATTCGCGCTCTACGGTCGGCTCTATCACAGAGATAATCGACTACTTACGTATCCTGTTTGCTCGCGCTGGAAGGATGCATTGCCCTCAGTGTGGACGGGCAGTCGAAACCCAGTCGGCGTACCAGATCGCCCGCAGGCTGGTCAGGCTGCCTGCAGGAACCCGCTTCCAGGTGTTTGCACCGTTGAATCGCTACAGGCGCTACAACACCGCCGAAGTGCTGGATCAGGCCCGTGAGCAGGGCTTCGACCGCGTGCGCATCGCTGGGAAGATGTTCTTTACTGAGACCTCAGGGGTCTTGAAGACCCCTGAGGTCTTAAAAGAAGATCGACACACCATCGAAGTGCTCGTCGCAGAGATAACCATTCCGAAAGATTCAAGTGCCAGTCACTTTGCAAGTCAGTGTCACTTGAATATCGAGCGCGCTCTCGAAGTTGGCAAAGGCATCGTCATTATTGCCTTCGAAGAGGAAGAACTGCACCTGAGCAACGACCGCGTCTGTCCGGCTTGCAATCTGACCCTGCCCAGATTAGAACCGCGCATCCTTAACCCCAACACGATCTTCGGGATGTGTCTGGAGTGCAACGGATTAGGTCTCAAGCTAGATGTGGACCCAGACTTGATCATCACCAAGCCGCACCGTTCCTTGATGGAAGATGCCTCAGGCTTTTACATGTTGAAAGACCTGCGCAAGTCTACCAGTGCCTACTGGATCAACTACATCCATGGGATCGCAGATCATTATGGTGCAGACCTGGAGAAACCGTGGAGCGAACTTCCCGAAGATTTTCGCCGCACCCTGATCTTCGGCAGCGAAGGGAAGAAAATTCCAATCGAATTCGGTGCCGAGAGTGAAACTGGATCCTTTCAGGTCAGCAGGAATCGCGAGCTGGATGGCGTCATCCACCATATCAATAGGCTCTACCGCCAAACTAAATCTGAGAACCAGCGCCGCTACTACCGTCGATTCATGAGCGAGCAGCCCTGTCCCCAGTGCAACGGCGAGCGGCTGAACAAGGAGGCCCGCTTCGTCACTCTGGCGAACAGGCGCTTCCCTGAGATCACAGATAGGTCGATTGGTGAACTGCTGACATGGGTACGAAATCTGAAGAGCAAACTGGATGCCCACCAACTGGCGATCGGAAGTGAGTTGATTGCAGAGGTCGAGGAGCGTTTGCAGTTCATCTGCGATGTGGGTCTGCACTATCTCACTCTCAATCGCCCCGGCCCGACTCTCTCCGGTGGGGAAGCTCAACGCATCCGTCTGGCCAGCCAGATCGGCAGCGAGTTGATGGGCGTACTCTATGTGCTCGACGAACCCTCTATCGGCCTGCACCCTCGTGATCATCAGGCTCTGCTAGATCTACTCTGCCATCTGCGAGATGCAGGCAACACTGTCCTGGTGGTGGAGCACGATGCAGACACCATGTTGAAAGCAGATTGGCTGATCGATATCGGCCCAGGTGCAGGCGCTGCAGGCGGAGAATTGGTTGCCGCGGGGACTCCCGCACAAGTGATAGCGAATCCCGCATCCCTGACAGGCAGATACCTCTCTGGGAAGCGGAGTGTTATTTCTAGAAATGGTGGTGGTCAGCGATCCCCACAAGGTTGGATTCGTCTCCGAGGGGCATCCCTCCACAACCTGAAATCTGTTGATGTCAGTTTCCCCTTGGGAACTTTCACTTGCATCTCAGGGGTCAGCGGCTCTGGCAAGAGCAGCCTGATCTCCCGGACACTATCTCCAGCCCTGGCACAGATCATCCAAAACGGGCGCCATGTCCCTGGCCCGCATGATGGTTTGGAGGGCGAAGATCAAGTCCGCCGGGTGATCCACATTACCCAGGATCCCATCGGGCGCAACCCGCGCTCCAATCCCGGCACCTACGTAGGCGTGCTTACCCAGGTCCGTAAGGTGTTCGCCGCCACAGAAATGGCTCAGGAACGTGGCTATCCAGAGGGCCACTTCAGCTTCAATACCAAAGGAGGGCGTTGTGAGGCCTGTGAGGGTTATGGAGCCAATAAGGTCAAGCTGCACTTCATGGCCGATGTATGGGTGCGCTGTATGGAATGTGAAGGTTCACGCTTCATGCCGCAAATCTTAGAAGTCCACTACAAAGAGAATAGCATAGCCGATGTACTGGATATGGATGTGGGAGATGCCTTCGAGTTCTTCAAAGATCACCCTAAAATCAGGCGCATGCTGGGAACGCTGATCGATGTTGGGCTGGGGTATATCAAGCTTGGTCAGAGTGCCACAACGCTGAGCGGTGGGGAAGCCCAACGCGTCAAACTGGCCAAGGAACTCAGCCGCAACACTCGCGGCCAAACACTCTACATCCTCGACGAGCCGACGGTAGGTCTGCACTTCGCGGACATTCAGAAACTTCTTGACATCCTACACCGTCTAGTAGATACGGGCAACACCGTGATGGTAATCGAGCACAACCTGGATGTGATCCGCGCCGCAGACTGGGTCATCGACCTAGGTCCCGAAGGTGGTGACGAGGGTGGCTACATCGTAGCCGAAGGCACCCCGGAGGAGATATCCACGGTAGAGGCGAGCTATACCGGGCAGTTTTTAAGAAAAGTAATCGATAAGGAAGAAGTTGCTGTGAAATTATGAATCACCCTCACCCCACACTTGGGCTCTCTCGTTCCCCCCTCTCCCTGAGAGAGGGGTCGGGGGTGAGGGGATTGAGAGCGTTACAAAAATTGAGATCGAAATCTGTGACGATAGGAGTAAGCATGGAAATCCACAAAATCAGACCATACATAAGTGCGGCAATTCCTAAAAGCACAGTTATTGCCCAAGGAGGCTGCAATGTTGGCTTGATCCAAACCGCTGGTGGGATCATTCTTGTTGATACCTCGGTCAGTGTCAAGCAGATGGAGGTGATTCTCAAGAACGCGGGCATTCAGCCTGCCGACGTGAGTTTGGTGATCAATACTCACCTCCATGCAGATCACATCAATGGAAACAGTTTGTTCAAGTGTCCGGTGGTCTGCCATAAGAAAGCCAAGAACAGAATGGCAAAAAAATGCGCCAAATTGGGGCAGTCCCTGACCACCTTCGATGACGAATATGAAATGACCGTTGGGAAGATCACACTCAAACTGATCCACATAGGTGGTCACACGCCCGAGTCGCTCGTCGTATGGTTACCGGAAGATAAAGTGCTCTTTTCTGGCGATCTGATCTTCTCTGGTAGAGCGCCCTTTCTAGCCTCAGTGACCAACTTCAACGTCCTCATCAAGGCTCTGAAATGGCTGCCAACCTTGGGTGCCGAGGTGATCATCACCGGTCACGGACCCCTTTGCGATGAGGGCGAGATCCACAGGCAGGTAGAATACCTCGAAACCACCTGGAAAATCATCAAAATTCAAGTCGAGCAAGGAGCTTCATTATCAGAAATTCGAAGAAATCCAAACTTGCCCAAATTAGGTGGGCCGACTTATGAACTCAACATCGAATGGATCTATAAACGGATCAAAAAATGAGCAAAAGGAGAACACCATGAAATTCGGACTCAGCTTGCCCAACCACGGCGACTACGCCGATATTCAGCGCATTGTTGAATTAGCGGTCCTAGCCGAAGAAGCTGGCTGGGAGGGCTTCTTCCTTTGGGACCATATCGCCAGAGGGCAAGGTCCCCAAAACGACCCCTGGATCGCCATGGCTGCCATCGCCTGCCACACTGAGAAATTGCGGCTGGGATTGATGGTCACACCACTCTCTCGGCGGCGGCCTTGGAAAGTCGCACGTGAAATCGTCACCCTAGATCATCTCTCCAAGGGAAGGATGATATTAGGAGTAGGCCTCGGGGATTTCAAAGGCAAGGAATTCGAAGGCTTTGGGGAAGTCAGCGATCCCGTTATCCGGGGAGAGATGCTGGACGAAGGCATTGAGATTGTCACTGGATTTCAAACCGGTGAGGAATTCAAGTTTTCCGGCACACATTACAAAATCAAACCTACAGTTTTCAATCCCCCGGCGATACAACAACCACGAATTCCAATATGGGTCGCAGGAAAATGGCCCAATAAGAAGCCCTTCCGACGTGCATCTCAATGGGATGGCGTTGTGCCCATCCACAGGTCTCGCAATCTGAAAGCGTTTCTCTCGCCTGATGAAATCCGAGAGATCATCGACTACGTTGGCGAACATCGCACATCGGATGGGCCTTTGGATGTCTGCATAAGCGGTATACTGCCCGCTAAAAGCATTGTCAAAGATAAAGCCATCGTGCAACCCTACAAAGAAGCAGGTGCGACATGGTGGATCGAATTCGTTTACGCTGCAACGGGATCTCTTGAAAAGAATATTCAAAGGGTTCGCTTCGGGCCACCGCACTGAGTAAGGATGAGCTTATCAAATGACCTCGCAGGTCTTGGAGTCCTGTGAGGTCTACGTTAAAATCATAACCATGAAAACTCAATGGTTCATCGTCGCCTTACTGGCAATTTCCCTTTCTTGCCGACCTGTTCTCACCATCGGCTGGAGCGAGATTGGTATTCTGATTGTGCTCTTTGCGGTGCTCCTGGGACCCGTAATTTTCAAGTTTGCGCGCCGAATGAACGAATTTCAGGCTTGGAAAACTAACAAAGGGAAACAGAAAGAGAAACAAGAGTAATCGGAGCCCCGTCGTTGCCTCCACAATACCCATTTCCCTGGAAAATCGGATTGCTGCTATTGCGGGATGCACTCCTTCTTCGCCAGCGAGATTTCCGAGCAGATAACCTTGAGATCGTCAAAGTACTCAATCCATCCCCTACTCTCATCAACCTAGACAACGTTCCCTCTCGTGGTCCAGCGTTGCTAGTGACCAACCATTACTCGCGGCCAGGCTTTCCGGCCTGGTGGATCGCTATTGGGATTACTGCTTTCATGCCGCTTGACATCCATTGGCTGATGACCGCGGGCTGGACGCACCTGGCTGGGCTGGAATCACTAACTCGCTGGCTTTTCCCGCGCGTGGCGCAAGTGTATGGGATCACCGCTACCCCGCCGATGCCCCCTAAACCGGAGGAAACGCAAACTCGCGCCCGGGCTGTTCGCCAGGTTATAAGTTATGCTCGCCAGTCCCCCGCGCCGGTGATCGGACTTGTTCCGGAGGGGCGCGACCACCCGAAGGGATTACTTGCCTC
Source organism: uncultured Anaerolineales bacterium (assembly GCA_964438295.1). GTDB lineage: Bacteria > Chloroflexota > Anaerolineae > Anaerolineales > UBA11858 > NIOZ-UU35. Next base: position 1,398 of record CAYTKR010000197.1, on the reverse strand, counting down.
TCCACCCCCAGGCGCAGGACGATTTATCGAGAAATTAGTCTCTCATTGCCATCGAATCATCCCCATTGGGGTTTATGAAGATGGAGAATATCTTTGTATTAACTTTGGCCCAGCTTTCTCCCTGGAGATCCCAAGCTGGATATCGGCCGATCAACGTGATCAAACGATTAGCGGACAAGTTATGAAAGCCATAGCCCAGCAGTTGCCACCAGCTCTACGTGGAGAGTATGGCAACATTGCATCCTGAGCGGAGGACGAACTGCGTTCGTTGGAAGTCGAAGGATGCCTGCTTCGACTGCATCCCTTCGGGGTTTCTCTCAGCAATCGAATGCAAAAGGAAGTGAACCGTGAAAATATTCCGTACTGCTGAATTGTTCACCATCAACGCCTACTGGTTTGGGCTCTCCACCATGTGGAACAGTTTGCATGTCATCATCCTACCCGCCATGTTGCTCAACTTCGTTCCAGAGACGCGCAAAAACACCTATCTGGGGTTGCTGACCTTCGTAGGGTTAATCATCGCGATGACCGTGCAGCCCATCTCTGGCTCGCTCAGTGATCGCTGGCGTTCGCACTGGGGCCGGAGAAGACCGTTGATCACCCTGGGTACAGCCTTGGATCTTATCTTTCTGGCACTGCTGGGATGGGCAGGGGGCTTGGTCTGGATTGCAATCGGCTATATCGGTTTGCAGTTCACATCCAATATCGCTCACGGCCCAGCGCAAGGTTTGCTACCCGATCGAATCCCACCCCAAAAGTACGGCGCGGCCAGTGGGATCAAGAATTTGTTCGATATGGGTGGTCTGGTGGCAGCATCGCTGATCATGGGAAATCTGCTCGACCCCGAGATGGCACGACCGTTGATTCCTACCATTGTCATCGCAGGGGTATTGGTTGTCAGTGCAGCTGTAACTATCCTTGGCACTCGCGAAAAATCAAGCCTGGATGTTGCCGCAGAGGAGCTTACAGAAAATGAGCAACTCCCTATCACTCGCATCCTGGCAGACAACCCTCAATATGCCAAACTGATCATTTCGCGCTATGCCTTTCTGATCGGCATCTACGCTGTGCAAAGTTTCGCTCAATACTTCATCCGTGATGTGATCGCGACCCCCAACCCCGTCAAGCTGACTGGGGATTTGATGGCCACTATCGCTCTGCCGTTGATAGTTTTTACTGTAGGTGGCGGGTGGATTGGCGATCGTGTAGGACACCGCAAATTGTTATACAGCGCTAGCGGAATTGGCATTCTCGGTAGCCTTGCGCTAATGACGGCACGCACCCCCATCCAAGTGCTAATATATGGGGCTATCTTGGGATTAGGAATCGGTTTATTTTTGACATCGAATTGGGCATTGTTGAGCCGCATGGCCCCCGTGGCCCAGGCTGGAGCTTACC
>CAYTKR010000196.1:0-7461 GCA_964438295.1 uncultured Anaerolineales bacterium | reverse complement strand
ACTGGTCCATCCCCTATTCCCAGCCATTTTCTCCCTGAGCTGCGTTAGTCCTTATTATTTTGAATCCGTCAACAAGAAATAAATCAGCGCTTTCTGCACTTCGTAGAGATATCTCTTTTGCGCATACCCCGCGAAAAATGCTGAGTCGATCACCTCCTGATCGACTTCGTTTTGTGTGTTGAAGGGCGGGCATGGGATGACCCAGGCGTTGGGCTTGGCTACTTCTAGATCCTTTAAAGTCAACCGAAATGCGGGATCAGCGAAGTCCGCAGGCCAGGCGTCAGTAAGAATAACATCGGCGTCCTTCAAACCTTCTGCTTTACGCCGCACAATGTGATCATCCCCCGCTACTGCCTGATCGTATTGCTCGGGTAGTATGTGAACGTAATTCAACCCAAGCAGCCTCCCTGCCCTACTCCAGGAATTCAAAACATTGGTTGGCGGTCCAAGAATGCAAAATTTGAGATTTTTCAGGTCACCTTTCTCCTGGCGAACCGCATACAGATCCGCCAACACCTCGCAGGGATGTGCCTCTGAACTCAACGCATTGATGACGGGTCGCTCACTCGCTTCTGCAAATTCGACCATCCGGGAGTGATTGCGATCTCGAATGACGTAGATCTCAAACCAATGGTCCAAATATCCCGCCAAATGGTCAACCGGCTCGCTGGTCTTGAGAAGGTTTGGTAATTCTACAGGGTTGATCCCCAAATCAAATAACGCCTTGACGAAAGTCGCCCGCGTTCGTAAACTGTCCCCTTCGAAGGAATAACAAGCTGCTGGCTGATTTTCATTACCGCCATAGTGGCTATGCGCACTGTCAGCCAGTTCAAATATTCTATCAACATCATCAACCGTCAATTCATCAATCGTAATCAGGGTTCTTCTCATAGGTTCATCTCAACTTTAGAATCACTTCTGCGACTTCAATACCGCGAGCGTTCGCAAAGCCCACATCTTGACCATCGACTACAAAACCGCATTTCTCCAGCACGCGCAGCGAAGCGTAATTATCATGAACAGCCCGGGCATACAGCGGTCGCTCTCGTTGTTCACCCAGGAACAATTGCAGTGCTTGCGTGGCAATCCCCTGCCCCCAGAACTCCCTTCCGATCCAATAGCTGACTTCGAGTTCACCAAACCAACCATGACTGAGAATGCTGCCTGCCACAACACCATCAAGAAGGATCGTTCGAATCATAATCGACTCATCCGCCATGATCTTGGCCCAGTGCGCGTCGAAGGCGCTCCGATCAGTTGGATCTTTGGCAGTAAAGGCAGCCATTTGATTGGCTTCGGGGTCAAGTTGGTTCTCGAAGAAAATTTGCAAGTCGGTTTCTTCAACGTGCCGCAATTGGATTTGATTCATTGTCTCTACCGAATAATCAGGGTAAACCATACACCAAGGATGGCTACGGCTATTGCCGCCCAGACCCACCTCAGGTTGGCGGGCATCGGGGGTGGACCAGTTTTTTCTGAAGCATCAAACGCTACGTAATAGACGCGCTCGCGTTTTTCCATCATATCAGCTGGATCATATTTAATATCTAGTGATACAAGCCAATCTTCAAAGTGGGAATCGCCACCTGTGCGGAAGATGTTCTCCGCAATCTCAGAGAATTCACTCAACTCTTGCACTCGGCGGGCATTGGCAAAGAAATGCTGCGCCCCTTGTTGAACCGTAACGCTCGGGTTCGCTGCGATATTTCGATACCAATCTGTTTTTGGCCCCCACCCTGAACACACATATACTCGATCACCAAGCTGCACGCAGGAGAGCATGGTATGCCGCGGCAACTTGCTCTTGCGTCCCCAAGTGGTCAGCAGCAACATGCGACTCCCACCCAGGCTCGGATGACTCAGCAGCGGTCCCAACCCTAGCCGCCACAAAATCAAAGGCGCCTTGAATGCAAAACGATTCAAAGTTCCCTTCTTGGGGTATGCCATCGAGCCCGTTGCTTCCTGCTTAAATTCCTCGCGCATATCAGGATCCGTCACCATTGTATCTCATCCTCAGCCAAAAACAGGCTCCCAATCCTCGCCCCAAGCCTCCTTCCAGAACCAGGGCTTGTCGGAGTTCGACTTTAACGAACCGCCGCGCCAGAGGTCATATGCCGGATTGGAATATTTCGAGAAATGGTCATCAAGACGTGTACGCAGCATCTGTTCGACCTCGGCGAATTTTGTATCCCCAGAGAGGTTGTGTTTTTCGCCAGGATCGCTAACCAAGTCATAAAGCTCATTCTCGAATGGATGATTCTCATTGCCATCAAAACGCTTCATATACAGCCATTCGCGAGTGCGAATGGCGCGCACTTCTTCTTGCTCATTGAAAATCGCATCATCACCCTCTTCATGTCTCAACGGCTTACCCAGCAATATTGGAGCGATGCTCTTTGAGGGAGAGTCTTGATTCCCTGGAACATTCCCTATCCCCGCGTATTCAAGAAGCGTGCGGAACAGATCAATCTGGCTCACCATCCGATTGGATGTTTGCAATGGCGCGATGCTGCGGGTGTGCCTCACAAGCAGGGGGATATGATACGAATGGCGGTGGGCATTTGCCGGAAAGGTCGCCTGACCATGTCCCCAATATCCATTATGCCCCAGAGAAAAGCCGTGATCGCAGCTGTAGATCACCAGTGTGTCTTCGTCTAATCCCTGCTGCTGCAAAGCCTCCAGAACGCGCCCGACACCGTCATCAACCATCGACATCTGGGAATAGTAATTTCTCAAGGTTGTCAGATCGTTGGGGATGCGCAGATGTGCGGTGTAATCGATGCTTCCCCCGCTTTCATGGTGCCGCATAAATGAGCGCAGCACAGCCGCCTTACTGAGACCTTCACGCGGAACAGTTCGCATCTCCACATCATCGTACATCGATGCAAAGCGATTCTTGGCCTGGCCCCAGATCGATGGCCAGTGTCCGTAGGGCGCGTTATAGGGCAAATACAAGAAAAAGGGCTGCTCAGATTGTGGATCGTGTGAGCGAATGTAATCTACGGCTTTCTCGGTGAACAAATCCACTGTGTGTCCGGGGTATTCATACTGTTCACCATTCTCGATGATGGTGTTATTCCAGAAACTCTTGGTATGTCCCAGCGGAAACGTGATCCAATGGTCAAATCCGTTTTGGGCGTGATCGGGGACGCCTAAGTGGTATTTGCCAATCAGCGCGGTTTGATAGCCACACTCTTTCAACATTTCTGGCAGGGTCTCGAATTCTGCAATACTGTTCCAGTCTTGCGGCCAGCGGTCCATGACCCGGTCGTCAAGCCAGGTATGCACACCGTGCTGAGAAGGCATTAGCCCAGTGAAGATCGATGCCCGGCAAGGCGAACACATGGCATTGACGCAGTAGGCGTTATTGAACTGCATGCCTTGTTGGGCCAGACGGTCTAAGTTTGGAGTGTAAATTTCATCATTTCCGTAAGCCCCCAGCATATCGGCAGGATGATTGTCGCTCAAAATCAAGAGAATATTTGGATTCTGCTTGGGCATAATTACTCCTTTAGGGTATTCGCCCCACCCCAAACGGGATGTTCGAATCTCCCCCTGGGGTGGCAGCAGATCCCAGAGCTAGTTCTATGGTGCAAAGAAGATGAAATCGAGATTTCCAGGTGAATGCCCTAAGGCAGTCAACCGTTCAGCAATTTCTGCATGGTGCTGCATTCCATGGATGACAAGGTGCTGCAAAACCTGCCAACATCCCCAACTGAATTCGGTCCCATCCGAGCGCGCAAGTGTCACGTTGGCATCGATTTCATCCTCAGACAGCGAGTCCAAAAAATCATCCCAGGCCACTTGCTCGTTCTCGAAGCCAAGAGACAGCGATTTTAGATCAGGGAACGCCTTGCGGCTGAGCGGTCTTTGCTGAGCCCCCGTGATCAACCCCTCTCGCCAACCGTTATCCGCCCGCAAGATGTGCAGCAGTTTCTCATGAATCGAGCCAGAACCAGCATTGGGTTCATAATGATACTCTTCCTCTGTGAGTTTGACTGCGCTCTCGATGAGCTGGTTCGTCGTGTGCCAATGGTAAGCGAACAGAGTTAAATAATGGCCCTTACTACTCATTTTCGATCCTTTACGTACGCAAGTAACTGGCGCCATTGATGTCGATGATCGCGCCGGTAGAGAATTTTGATTCCTCCGCGGCCAACCACAAAACAGCATAGGCCACTTCTTCGGGATAGGCCACTCGTCCAAAGGGGCTTTGATTGCGAATGCCCTCGCCCTCTGGACCAGCTAGTTTGCTGGCAGCCATTTCGGTCTCGACAAATCCCGGCGCAACCACGCCAACATAAATCTCGTGCTTAATGAGTTTTTGCGCCAGCGACTGGCTCATGGCATTCAGCCCGGCCTTACTGGCACCATATGCCGGCATTTCCGGCTCTCCGCGGAAAGCCCCCCGCGAGGACACATTGACAATCCGGCCTCCTCCGTTGTCTTTCATATGCTGTACAGCCCAATACATTACATTGGCTGGGCCGATCAGATTGATATCCAATATGCGTTGAAAGGCTTGTTGCCAATCATCATAATCAACCTCATCGATTGGATGGCGTTGGGATATTCCGGCATTGTTTACGACGATATCAAGTCTCCCAAATTTCGCAACTGCCTCAGCGAGCATGGCTTGACTCGCATCCGGCTGGGATACATCTGCCTGGATCAAAAAGTGTCCCTCTCCCGGCAGGCTTCGCAAGGTTGCTTGCGCGGCAGCCGCGTTGCTACGGTAATTGATAGCGATCTGGGCGCCGCGCTCAGCGAAGGCTTCAGAACAAGCCTTCCCAATTCCACGCGATCCGCCGGTGATCAAGACCCGTTTTCCTGAAAAATTCATCGCTCCTCCATGGACTATTCTTGTATTTGCGAGACCCTGCAAGGGTCGCAGCAATCTCCTTCGCCAAGTTTAAGATTGCTTCGCTCGCCAAAGGTACATTACCAGAGAATCAGCTAATACTCAAATTGATACAAAATCCGCCTGAAATCCTCTGGCTTGATATCGTACAACAGGTAAACATCCGCGACCAGGTCAACCGGCTCAAAGGCATCTCTTAACCATTTATAGCGATCCCGATCGCCCACAATGCCAACAAGATTGTTGGGGGATACCAGAACCCTTCCGGGAACTGGCTGCGGAGGTTCTTCATTGATGTCAGGATTTTCCTTAAGATATTGATCGCGCAAGTATTCTGCCTGCTGCCAATCTATATTGGAATCGACCAAATATTTGTAGGCGTCTTTTTTATCCCAAATCAACTCATTGAAATAGGGAATGTAATTTGGATAGGCTGCCAAGACAGAACCCACCATATATACCAGCGATAACCCAATGCCAAGTTTTGCGGTTAATTTATGTTGATGCCAATCCTTGACCAAACTACCGCAGAACACATAGAGAAGAGGGAAGAGCACCAAATAAAACCTGATTCCAATTTGGGCTCGAAACATGAAATTGAAATACCAAAAGAAGAACAACAATGGCACCAAGAGAAAGATCTCATTGGCGAAAATATCATATTTCTTAATTCGAAACAGGTAGATCACCAAAGCAAACAATACGATCAGTTGGCTGCCAATAGGCATTTTCAGCAGCGAAGTCACAATGTAATACCCTTTGAAGTTTTCACCCTTTCGAAGTTCACCGAGCATATACAAACGACCGTAGCCAAAACCCGAACGCTCCCTGGCCTGGACCCAATCTAAGCCATCCAAAAATGGATAAGGAGTGGGAACTGGCAAAAACCTAACCGAAGCGAATTTATCCTGAATGGTTTGGAACAATTCTGATCGAAACTCATACTCTGCCAGGGGAGTGAATGTTTTATTAAACAAGAAGCCAATGTTGATGATCAAAATGCTAATCAGAAGGAAGAATATGGCATACGCTAGCCCAACCCTGATTTTTCGCCATGCCTGGCGAATATCTCGCTCCCGGAAAATTTCTCGCCACTCTCGAGCATCTGTGATGAGTACTATTAGTATCAAAAGGGGATAAACATAGGCACTCGTATATTTCGCTACTTGGCTCAACCCTAACATCACTGCGCTCAATGTAGCATATTTCCAATTCCGATGTCGGAGGAACAACCAAAAAGTATAAAACGTGGCCGCTATCATACCGGCAGCATAGACATCGGTGGTCATCAAGCGCGAGTGAGCGATGATATTGGGGTCGAAAATATACAGGGTCAATGCCAAGAATCCCGGCAAGACCCCATAGAGGGCGCGGCTCCAATGAAAGACCAGATAGGCCACGCCGACTGAAAACAGGATGGTCACCAACCTCCCAGTTTGTTCTTTTTGTAAATATAGATTAACCTTGCCTTCGGGGAAAAGCGGTGCAATCTTTGCAGGAAATGCATTCAATGAGGAGAATGGCATTTTGCTATCATCAAAGCGATCTGAATCCAAATTGAGGATATTCATGCCATAACGATAATGTTTTTCCTCATCGGTTGTAAACGTTTTGAATCGAATACTCCCCACATTGATCAGAAAAAAAATGGGTAACAAACCAAATAACGCAATTTTGGTAATGTTCTTCTCAGCCATCAGAGTAGGCAATATTGATCTCATCTAGACTCCAAAGGTTTAGAATTTCTCATACCAATCCCAGGCACGTTGATCGTTGGCGATTTTCTTCAAACCGATAATCGGGGGTAGCGCTTTTCGCCATATCCAATCTGGAATCAACCATCTGGAAATTAACCCATAGGGGTCGACCTGCAGCACACCGTCCATTAACCTACGATAGGCTTGGGCTAGGCGCTGCCGCAGATTGGGTCGGGGAGAATCATAATCGATTTTTGGTGGCAAGACGATGTTATAGGCTGGGTATTTGTAAAGGTACCGGATCAGCTTAGCAATCGATGGCCATTTGGCATCATCAAATACGATCATTCCCCCAACTCTGATCAGCCGGTTTAGATAAAAGAAATCGATCAGCGAATGGTCGAAAGTATGCCACCCATCGATAAAGCCGAAATCATAACTATGGTTCTCTTCAAGCAATTTCGGTAAGGCTAATTCGGAATGCTCCTCAATTAGAGAATAGCGGCTCACTCCATGGGCCTCCAAATTTCGTATGCCGATCCCATCCCAATCACTGGTCTGTTTCGGGTCAATAATGGTATGTGACGATTGGTTAAACTGTGAAGCTGCGTCGCAAATATATAGCGAGGAGACCCCCAATGCACATCCAATTTCGATCGTCTTTTGGTACCCGTTTTCGCGAATTATTTTCCAAAGAAACTCGCCTTCATGGGCGGAAATCGACGTATTGCGGTAATCATATTTGGTTTTTTCTAGTGAAATGAGGCTATCGATGAACCTCGCGTGGCCATGAAGCATATATTTTACCTATTCAAAAGTTGAAGACATTACCCCAAATCAATCGCTTGAAAACCAAGGGTGAGATCCGAACTGGTTTTTTCGGACAGGCTCCCCAGTAGTAAT
>CAYTKR010000195.1:0-7736 GCA_964438295.1 uncultured Anaerolineales bacterium | reverse complement strand
TCTCGCCCGCCTCCACCTCACGTAGTGGATACCAACCTTCCTTAAAAAAATAATAATCTTGTGAGGAGTAAATGATGACTGAAAAATATAACCCTGCTACGATCGAACCTAAATGGCAGGCCAAATGGGAAGCGGATGGGCTGTATAACGCCGATATCGATCCATCACGACCCAAATACTATGCCCTGACGATGTTACCCTATCCGTCGGGCGATCTGCACATCGGTCACTGGTATGCCATGACCCCCAGCGATGCGCGGGCGCGTTACTTGCGGATGAACGGCTATAACGTGATGTTCCCGATTGGATTCGACGCCTTTGGTTTGCCAGCCGAGAACGCAGCAGTCAGGAACAACATCCATCCTAAAGAATGGACGTACGCCAACATCGACCGCATGCGCAGCCAATTGCGCAGTATGGGTGCTATGTGGGATTGGCAGCGGGAGGCCGTTTCATCGGACCCGGAGTACTACCATTGGTCGCAATGGTTTTTTATCCAACTCTTTAAGCACCAGATGGCCTACCGTAAGATGTCTCCGGTAGATTTTTGCCCAAACTGTAACACTACCCTGGCGCGTGAACAGGTTTGGGGTGAGGATCGAGTCTGCGAGCGCTGTGAAACCCCGGTGATCAAAAAGGATCTGGATCAGTGGTTTTTTACCACGACCAAATACGCCGATGAATTGCTGGATTTCTCGCATATCGATTGGCCTGAGCGGGTGCGTTTGCTGCAAACCAACTGGATCCACCGCTCCGAAGGCGCATCGGTGATCTTCAAAACGGAATTCGATGACCCTATGGAGGTCTTTACCACCCGTCCAGATACTCTCTGGGGGGCAACGTTCATGGTTCTGGCTCCCGAACATCCCCTGGTAGATAAGGTCACCACGGATGAATATCGCCAGGCTGTAGAAGAGTATAAAGCCCAGGCCGCCCGTCAATCTGATATTGACCGGGAGGCCGTGGATAAAGAGAAAACAGGAGTCTTCACTGGTGGGTTTGCCATCAATCCAGTCAACGATGAGCGCATCCCCATCTGGATTGCCGATTACGTCTTGATGACCTATGGTACTGGGGCCATCATGGCCGTGCCTTCACACGACGAGCGCGATTTCGAATTCGCCTTGAAATTTGGCCTGCCCATCATCCCCGTGATTGACCGCCCCGATGGTTTGACCAAATCATACGTCATGCAAGGCACCATGAAGGATGGCTTTGCAGACCAATTGCAAGATGCGGGTATCCACTACGAAGAGGAGGATGGCTCCCTCCTGGTGACGATTCCACATGAGAAAGCGGCCCGCTATATCAAAATCGCCCAGGCGCACATCAAGCCCGGATGCTGGAATGAAATTGTCGGGACCCAGTGGGTCTTCATCTTCGAAGAAGGTGTCGTTGCCTGGGACTCAACGGAGGCGGACGCTGCCATCTTAGCGCGCTGCAAGAAGCTGGAGTCCAATGTAAAGGACAACCACTCTGTTATGGAGATGGTCAACAGTGTGGATTTCTATCAAGATGCCCTGTTCCATCACGAGTATGGGGCGATGATCAACTCACGTGAATTTAGTGGTACACCAGGCGATGTGGCTGTCCAAAAAGTTACCGAATTCTTGGAAGAAAAGGGCACAGGGAAGGGTGCGGTAAATTATCGTTTGAGGGACTGGCTGATCTCCCGCCAGCGCTATTGGGGTACGCCGATCCCAATGGTGAATTGTGAAACCTGCGGTTGGAATCCGGTGCCCGAATCGGAATTGCCGGTGGTGCTGCCTGAAGATGTCGAGTGGCGCCCCTCGGGTGAATCGCCGCTCAAATTCCATCCAACCTGGAGTCAGACCACTTGCCCGGTATGTAATGAGCCAGCCCAACGCGAGACCGACACCATGGACACCTTCATGTGCTCATCCTGGTACCATCTACGGTATCTCAGCCCACAATATGACCAGGGTCTGTTCGACCCTGAAGAATACGACTACTGGATGCCCGTTGATACCTATACAGGCGGAATTGAGCACGCCACCATGCACTTGATCTACACCCGCTTTTATCATAAGGCTGGGCGTGATATGGGTGTCATGAAGGGCCCCGAACCGATGACCCAACTGCGCAACCAGGGTATGGTATTAGGTGAAGATGGTGAGAAGATGTCCAAGAGCCGCGGCAACGTGGTCGCGCCCGATGAACTAGTGGCTGAGTACGGCGCGGATGTGGTGCGCGCCTACCTGATGTTCTTTGCACGCTGGGATCTGGGCGGTCCCTGGGATAGCCAGGGTGTTGGTGGTCCCAATCGCTGGTTGAGACGCGTCTGGACGTTGTTTTCAGAAAAATCACAAACAAACGGGAATCCAGCCAATGGTATCGAACGGGATTTGCGTCGCAAGGTACACCAGACGCTGAAGAACGTCACGCGCGATTTCGAGAACTTCGAGTTCAACACTATCATCTCATCGTTAATGGAGCTCTTGAATTTCATGACCCAGGCTAAGGAACGAGGAGCTATTGGCACCGAGGCCTGGGATGAAGCTTTGAATATCTACTTGCGCATGATGGCCCCTGTCACACCACATATTGCAGAAGAGTTGTGGGTTGAGTATTATGGAAAACCTTACTCCATCCACGATCAGCCCTGGCCTGAGGTAGATGAAGATGCTACCCAGGTTGAAGAGATCACCCTGATCGTACAGGTCAACGGCAAACTACGCGACCGTATTAATGTCCCAGTTGATATCAGCCAAGAAGATGCCGAGCAAACAGCCTTGGCAAGTGAAGGCGTTCAGCGCTTCATTGAGGGCAAACAGCTTCGTAAAGTGATCTATGTACCGGGCAGATTAGTGAATATCGTGGTATAGATCAAAGACCGGGTTTCTTCAAGAAACCCGGTTTCTCTGTGGAGGAATATAATGCGCTATTCAGATCTCAACTGGTTCGATGTTGAAAAATACCTGGAAAATGACGACCGCCTGATGTTGGTGATTGGCTCCTGCGAGCAGCATGGCTATTTGAGCCTGCTCACAGATGCCAAAATCCCCCAAGCCCTGGCAGATGCAGCTAGCCAAGAAACAGGAGTGCTGGTGGCTCCAGCGCTCAACTTTGGGGCTTCGCCGTATTTCCTGGCCTACCCTGGTACCATTTCGCTGCGCATAGCCACATTAATGGATATTCTGGAAGACATCATACGTTCGGTGTACCAGCAAGGTTTTCGCAGGATAGTAGTGCTCAATGGACATGGGGGGAATGAACCTGTACGTGGGCGGCTGTATGAGCTAGCGAATGAATTATCGGATTTACGTCTGGCCTGGTTTGCCTGGTGGCGCTCTCACAGCGTTGAAGCGATCCTGGTGAAGCACGAGTTGAAATCCTACCATGCCGGCTGGATCGAAGCCTATCCATTTACTCGGGTGGCAGAACTCCCTGAAGGCTCCAAAACACCGCCTCACGTGCCTGGATTATTGGGAGCGGAGGAAGCCCGCCAGGTGTATGGCGATGGGGTGTTTGGCGGACCCTATCAGGTGGATGATGAAATTATGCAGGAAATCTTCAATGCCTGTGTTTTGGATATTGTGAATCTGCTAAAATTTGAATAGCTATCTGGTTCCCATTGCCCTAAACCCATCCACGGCGGTTAGGTTAGTTTTTATTCTACAGCAATTATCAGCTATGCTGCTCCTGCAAAAATTTTCTGCTAACCGAAAAGGGTACGGACTAAAATATAATTGATTGGTTGAAAATTGTCACTTGCTTGTATTCGCATGTTCTTTAATGTACAATGACTTTGGTGGATCACCCTGGTAATTCCTAGAAAACCAGTTTGTTGATCTTTGAGAGGGAACATCGCAGTTGAATGTGAGGAGACAGAAGGATGACCAAACTATTATCTCGACATGAAGTTATGCAAGTCTTACAAATGGCTGATGTAATCGATATTCTCGAGAAAACTTTTGCGGATCTGGCCAATGAAAATGCAGACATGCCTCAACGCACTCCGATTTCGACTCCAGACCATGGGGGTAAGGCTTTTTTCATGCCGGCGTACCTGAAGGGTATTGGCGCTCTGGGAGCCAAAGTTGAAACTTTGTATGAAGACAACCCAACCAAATACGAAATGAAGGCCATGTTTGGGATTGTTATTCTCTTGGATGAGAAAACTGGCGCTCCAGTCGCGATTATGGACGGAAATTTACTGACAGCCATGAGAACGGGGGGAGTTGCGGGCCTGGCCACGAAGTTGCTAGCCCGCGAGGATGCTTCCGTACACGCTCTGTTTGGCGCTGGAGACTTGGCTGGAGCCCATGCGCTGGCAGTGGATAATGTTCGTTCGCTCGAAAAACTCATTCTTTATTCGATCGATCCGCCGGACAAGAGGGAGAAATTTAGGGAAATTCTTGGTGGAATCTTGGATTGTGATTGTGAAATTGTCTTGGCAGATGATCCAGAGGCTGCCGTTGGGGAAGCAGACATCGTAACTTTGATCACCAGCGCCAAAGAACCGATCGTCGATGGAGACTGGTTTAAGCCCGGCACCCATATTAATGGTGTTGGCTCCGACACACCCGAGACGCGTGAGTTGGATAGCAAAACCATCCAGAACTCCAAAGTGTTCTGCGATCACGTAGACGCCTGCAAAGTCGAAGCGGGTGATTTGATCATCCCCATAGAAGCTGGAGAGTATAGCTGGGATAAGCTCCATGGATCGTTGGGAGATGTCATCATTGGTAAGATCCCCGGTCGTGAAAGCGAGGATGAAATCACCCTTTTCAAGAGTGTCGGCCTGGCTATTCAGGATATCTCGACGGCCTTACATGTTTATAATGAAGCCCAGGGAATCAAGCTAGGAACCGAATTTGACTTCGTAGGGTAACATCAGAAGTAATCGCATCTATAAAATGGCAGCCACGCCAAATGGAGTCGCTGCCATTTTTTTGTCTCCGGGAAATCTTATCTTGATTTCCATACCCCCAACTCTGACAACTTCCACGCCTTGTTAGAGAGTGCCTATTTTCTGTAACTTGTAACCTATTAAACCCTCCGGTACAATGGGGAAAACACATCAAGTGAGGAGTGCAATGACAAAAGAAGTAATCAACTCTAAAGACGCCCCCAAAGCAATCGGTCCCTATTCTGCCGGGGTGCGCACGGGAAATCTAATCTTTTCTGCAGGTCAGTTGGGCATTGACCCGCTGACCGGTGAATTCGTTTCCGACGAAGTCGTCGAGCAGACTCGCCAGGCTTTGAAGAACCTGAAAGCGATCTTAGAAGCTGGGGGCAGCGCGTTGGATAACGTTGTCAAGACTACTGTCTTCCTGCGGGATATGAACGATTTTGCTGCCATGAATGCTGTCTATGCGGAGTTCTTTACGGAGAATTTTCCGGCCCGCTCAGCTGTGCAGGTAGCTCGTCTTCCCAAGGATGCCGCCGTGGAAATCGAGGCTGTGGCAGTTACCACTAACCAGTAACCAGATGCCAGTAATCAGTGGGTTCCGTTGAATGTTGCTCTGTTCACTGATTACTGAACACTGATATCTATGAGTGGTGAACTGATCCTTCTCGTTGACGACGAACCCAACATCCTGCAACTGGCGCGTATGTATCTGGAGCAGGAGGGCTATCGCGTCGCGGCGGTGGGGGATGGACGCGCTGCCCTGGATGAGATCGCCCACCTGCGGCCGGCGTTGGTAGTGCTGGATATCATGCTCCCAGAGATGGATGGTCTTGAAGTCTGCCGCAGGCTACGGGCTCAGGACAATCCAGTTTTGATATTGATGCTGACCGCCAGGGATGATGATATTGACAAGATCGTAGGTTTGGAGATGGGGGCGGATGATTACCTGACCAAACCATTCAACCCCCGGGAACTCGTTGCCCGTGTGCGAGCTCTGTTGCGCCGCTTTGAGCGGGGAGACAAGCCTGCCTCCACTTCAGCGGCTGCGCCACAGCACATAGGTGATCTCACGATCGACCCAGGCAGCCGGGAAGTGACCATCCAGGGCAAGAGAGTAGATTTGCGAACCCAGGAGTTCGAACTGATCCTGACCTTGGCCGAGCACCGCGGCCTGGTTTTGAGCCGGGAGCAGTTGCTGCAACTGGCCTGGGGCTATGATTTCGCCGGCCAAACCCGCACCGTCGATGTGCATGTGGGGCAGTTACGCAAGAAGTTGGCCCATAGTTCTGTGCGCATCGAGACGGTCACTGGGGTGGGGTATAAACTAGTTGTAGAGTAGAACCAAAAAAGAATGTACCTGGCGACGCCAGGTACATTCTTTTTTGGAAAATTTTTATGTTCTCTTCAATTCGCTCTCGCCTATTACTGACCTATATAATCGTCATTGGGGTGGCGCTATGCGTAGTCGCAGTGGTCACGCTGGCCTATCTGGCGCGCAATCCATCTCAAACCCTGCAGACCAGGATGCGTCTGCAAACTGCTGCTGATACCGTCGACCAGCGGCTGGGTGGTCTTCAAGATGCGCAGCTCCCGGGGTTGCGTACTGCTGCAAATCGCCTCGATGAGAGCTACAATGTGCGGGTGCTGGTTTATAACCATGCCGGGGAAGTGGTGATTGATTCTCGCCTGGGAATAGAACCAGCATTACAGATGGAACCCACCCAAAGGGTGACCAGACAAACAGCCCTGGTTACCTCGGTGGATGATATCGAAGGGAATGAATGGCTCTATCTGGGACGGTCATTGTCATCAGAGCATTGGTTAGTGTTAGCTGCGCCACGTCCCAGGATGACCTTTCTGGCTGCTCTGCGCACTCGAACGGATGATATTATCGGGCCGCTTCAAGGTGGCGGTCTGGTCGCTTTGTTTCTTTCCCTGATCTTGGCAATTTTGATGGCGCGTTGGGTAGCCGGTCCGCTTCAACGCATCGCTCAATCTGCCAAAGGGGTCGCCGGGGGTCAATATCGACCAATCGAGCCGGAAGGTCCGGATGAGGTCAAATCTTTGGCACGCGCCTTCAACGAAATGGCCGAACAGGTACAGACGACTCAGCAATCCCAGCGAGATTTTATCGCTAACGTGTCTCACGAACTTAAAACGCCTTTGACATCCATCCAAGGTTTTGCGCAGGCGATATTGGATGGCACCGCCAGCAGCCGGAATGACCTGGCAAATGCCGCAGATGTGATCTATAACGAAGCCGGGCGTATGCACCGTCTGGTATTGGATCTGTTGGATCTGGCGCGTCTCGACGCTGGCACCTTCGAGTTTGATCGCGCGCCAGTGGATATCCCTGCTTTGCTGGAGAGTGTGGTGACAAAACTGACGCCCCAGGCTAAGGCAGGCAAGGTGATTTTGACTCTGAACGTCAACCCGCTCCCTGGAATGATCGGCGATGGGGACAGACTTGCACAGGTGTTTACAAACCTGGTGGAGAATGCCATCAAACACACCCCAGAAGATGGGGATGTGCGCGTAGTGGCTCTACCAAACAATGGCATGGTGGAAATTTCTGTGATCGATACTGGCGTGGGGATTCCCGCTGATGACTTAACGCGCATCTTCGAGCGCTTCTACCAGGTTGACAAATCCAGGCCCGGAGGCCGGAGGCGCGGGGCTGGGTTGGGGTTGGCGATTGCCAAGGAGATTATCCAGGTCCATGGGGGAACCTTGACCGTGAAGAGTCACACAGGACAGGGAAGCGTTTTTGTGGTAAAACTTCCCCTCGCGCGTCCCGATGATACGACACTGGCAGAACGTCGCAGGGTCTAACTCTAAATGATAAATATCCTAAAAAAGG
>CAYTKR010000194.1:0-7736 GCA_964438295.1 uncultured Anaerolineales bacterium | reverse complement strand
CGCCAACACGTGCTGATTACTGTCAACGATGAAACACTGGCCGAGAAAATAAATTTGAAAGAGCTTGCAGAAGATCAGATCGACACCGAACTGCTCGAGGGGCATCAACGCGTTGCGGCTCGTTTGGTACAGCGCAGCGAGAACACCCGCGAGCGCATCGCCAATGGATTAGCGGAATTATTACCCGAAAATGTGGCCGCGTTCGTCGACCAACTTGAGAGTTGTGACGATTGCACCACCTGCCTGAATGTCTGCCCTTTATGCGATATCCACTACCCAAAACGCACAGACGATGGCCGCTTCCAGGAATCCGAGATCATGCGCTGGCTGATCTCTTGCTCAGGCTGTGGCATCTGCGAGCAAGCCTGCCCCCAACACCTGCCGCTGACGATCATCTTCAATCACATTCAAACCCAGTTAGCAGAGGAATTCAACTATACAGCAGGTCAATCCCCCGAAGATACGCTTCCCATTTTCTATCAATAACATCAAAAATGAAGCTGGGCGCTGTTACATTCGCCCAGCTTCATTTTTGGAAAAACACTTCCATCCCCCGAAAACAATCAGCGCTCAATTTGTGACCCGCATCGGATTCGCAGTAGGTCACCTCAGCCCCCACCTGCCCCAATAATTGCACAGCCTTCCTGGCGCGCTCGATCGGCACGTGCTCATCCTGCGTGCCATGGGAAACATAGACTGGCATCCCATCTAACACATTGCCATGAACTGCAAGAGAAGCCCCCTCGGGAAGGAAACCCGCCAAACCTGCCAGGGCGCGAATCCGCTCGGGGTGGAGTAGCGCAAAGGCGTAGGCCAGCGCGGCCCCCTGGCTGAATCCTGCTAAACGCAGATCCGTGAAATCTGCTGCAGGCGTAGAAGATGTGGGCCAAACGTCGATCAGCTCCGTCAAAGAATGTACCGCCGGGAGGAATTGATCCATCGTCGGCCAGGACTGGTCGATCATCGGGTACCAACTGTAGCCTCCAATGGGTGCCTCGTGCAAGCCGCGCGGGGCGATCAGCAGGTAGTGCTCAGGCAGCCGTGAAGCAAAGATCCACATCGAGTTCTCGTCGCCTGTCCAGCCATGGATCAACAGCACCACCGGGTGCGGGCCCTCCCCCTCTGGTTCGCGGATGCGGAGAACCCAGTCATCAATTTCAATAATTTTTGTGGATAGTTCCATAATTTCCGTTGAAGAACTCGGTCTGCGCCAGAGGCGAGCCTACGGCTAGACCGGCCTGAGCAAAGGAGGTTTCCCCCGCTGTGACCGGTCTTCGCGAAGCACGCCCTTGGGGTGCCTGACCGAGTCAATATGGCTCACTCCCTATTAGCTCTCTTTACAACCCACTCCATGCCCCAGAGAACCAATCCTATGATCAGCAGTGGTGCGACCCCCGCACCAATACAGACTAGACCCATCAGGGCGGAATCTTTGCCATAGAACAAATAAATGAGCCCATCCCCGACGAGGAAAAGCAATAAAAGGAACCCGATCAACGAACGGGTATTGGTTTGGCTGGCGTATTTCCGTAGATCACGAGTCATGAGGTGGCTGGTCCTCTAGGTACTGGAATTTCATTCAGTATATCATCGAGTATGTTTGCAGAATTCAGATCACGCAAGCGCGCGCCCGCCGCCATGATGATGCGATGGCCCAAAGCTGGGCTGACCAAGGCTTTGACATCGTCGGGGAGCACGTAGTCCCGGCCCATCAATGCTGCCCTGGCCTGGCAGGCACGAAAGAGGGCTAGGCTTCCGCGTGGGCTGGCACCAAGATAGACCTCATCGTGGGAGCGCGTCCGGCGGGTGATCTCGACCATGTAGCGTTTGATCTCAGGTGATATAAATATTTCGCGGATGGCATCTTGTGCGGCGATGACCTCCTCAACAGTTGAGACCGCTTCCAATTCATCTACAGGATGCTGGAATTGCTGGCGGTCCAGCACGTCGATCTCGTCATCAAGATCAGGGTACCCAAGGTTTACGCGTAGTAGAAAGCGATCCATTTGAGCTTCAGGCAGGCGGAAAGTACCCTCATATTCGATAGGGTTCTGTGTCGCCAAAACCATAAAGGGATGGGGCAGGATGTGCGAGACGCCGTCTACTGTGATCTGCCCCTCTTGCATAGCCTCCAACAGTGCCGATTGGGTTTTTGGCGTAGCGCGGTTGATCTCATCGGCCAACACAATTTGCGCCATGAGCGGTCCAGGACGGAATTCGAAATCGCCCGTAGACTGGTTGTAGATGGAAATTCCCGTCACATCGCTGGGCAGCATATCAGGCGTGAACTGAATGCGGCTGAAAGAACAATCCAGGGAGCGCGCCAGGCTGCGCGCCAGCATGGTTTTGCCCACCCCAGGCACATCTTCAATCAGCAAGTGTCCCTGGCACAACAAGGCGATGACGGCTAACTCTACCGTCTCGCGTTTGCCAACGATGACGCGTTCGATGTTGGCGATCACTTTTTCGGCGAATGGTTTGACTTGATCCATGAAATTCTCCAAGTTAGCTTGGAACTATGTCATCTCGAGGAGCCTGAGCATTGGTGTAGGGGCGAAGCGATTTCCTGCGTTGGGAAGGGTTTGCTTCGTCGCTCGCCAAAGGCGGCTTCTCGCAATGACAAATCTGAGCTAATTGTACCTAATTTTGTTGACCAGCTTCTGCATCCAGGCGAAGAGCAACCTCCTTCGCAACCGCAGCCAAAGTTGAACGGCGTTTTTTTGCTCCGTTTTGGTCAAGCCGCTTTGGCTATACGCAGCACGATTTTGGAGAACTGTCAGCATCTGAAGCTCTTCCAGGACGTTAGGATGTTTTGCCAACTCATTACCCAAAGAGGCAGAGTACTCATTGGGGGTCTCATCCTGTTGGACTGACAATCCCAGGCGCGGGCCGTAGCGATACAATCGGCGGAATATCCTCATGAGGGCCTCATTGGGCGTAGTATGTCTCAGGGTCCAAGAATCAAACCCAACCCAGATAGCGATACTCCCCATAAAAGCGAGCAAAATTCCTAAGCCAATGCCAGACCCTAACCGCCAATTGAAGCGATAGCGCTGCGCAAGAATGGGCTCGAAATCAGCCTCTACTGCTGGAAGACTTTCTGCAAGAGATCCCTCGGGACGGACGATCTCAGCCCGCCCTCCGGTGGGTTCGAAATCGATCCAGCCATAGCCGGGAAAATAGATCTGCGGCCAGGAATGCGCCAGATCTTCGGTAACCTGGTATTGGCCGTCACTTTGAGGTGACCCGCCGATATACCCGGTTGCCAGCCGGGCAGGCAAGCCAGCCGAGCGCGCCATCACCACCATGGCAGTGGCATAATAATCGCAGTAGCCTTTTTGCAGATCGAACAAGAAATAGTCCGCGATATCCTGGTCTGTGGGGGGTGCGGGCACATCCAGCGTGTATGGAAACCTACGCAGATAGCGTTCGATTGCGACAGCCTGGTCGAAGGGATTGGATTCAGGAGTTGACAGTTCCGCGGCGAGTTCATGGACGCGCTCAGGCACTTGATCTGGCAAATTGAGATAGCTTTGCGTGACCCAAGCGGGGTATGCCCTACCGGCAGCGCGCAGATCGTCTTGCCCATAGACCGGGATTTGTGAATCGGCCCGATAGATGCCCTCATCAATCGAGGCCCCGACCAAATACATCGTCCCGTCATGATCCATTTGTTCTCCAATTGAAGTGCTCCAGATCACTTGGAAATCTCGATCCACGGTAACCAAATCTCCGGCTACATAGATCCGCCCTCCCTGCTTCTCAGCAAATCGAATTTCTTGGCGCACGAGACTGCGATTGGCCTCAGGTGAGGTGATCGTTTCGCCGGCATCAAAAGATACTTTGCTAAGCTCACCCGTTGACCAACCCCGACCCGTATATTGGTCGTATGTCATGGCGCGCCAATACTTCAATGCAGCCATTCGATCATCACCAGGATCAGCATCCCAGGATTGGAATTGCTGAACGCTGATGGTCATTACCACCTGTTCCCCTAATTCAGGGGCGGCAGCGATCAGGTGATCTCGGGGCAATATTCCTGACGCAGCAATTTGAAATGGGTCACCATCGCCAGCTCCTGGCCTTGGTTCCAGACCCAGGGCATGGTTTATCTCCTGAACAATCTCACCCCCCTGGGAGATGTTCCAGACCATCTCGACGATCCTTGACGAGTAGATCGAAGGGATCAGCGCGGCAAAGATGACTAGAGTGGCAGAGACCACAAAGGATGTGCGGGTGATTTCTTGGGTGATTCCCTTGCTGTAGCTCATCCCACCCCGCTCCCAGCGGCGAATTCTACGTTCACCCTCGAACTGCGCTTTGAGCATCAGCATGGCCACCACCATGGGCATCAAGTATATGATCCGACCGAATACGAAAGCTAAGATGACGGTCAATGTGCCTACAGCGGGGAGCGCGCTGAGAAATGGCTGCTGGTGACGGCGGATGGCCCAGCCCGCCCAGGCAGCCAGAGTCCATAAGGTCAGCCCCCAGATGAATGCCCCAACCAG
The DNA here is from genome assembly GCA_964438295.1 of uncultured Anaerolineales bacterium. GTDB lineage: Bacteria > Chloroflexota > Anaerolineae > Anaerolineales > UBA11858 > NIOZ-UU35. The sequence goes on along the minus strand of CAYTKR010000194.1, from coordinate 3,225 downwards.
GGGATCGTATGCAAATAGCGCTTGATCGCTGAGATTGGCCTGAATCCAGATCATGAAGCGATTGATTAGATCCCGTTGAGCGTGATCCAGTGCAAGGAGTGTGCTCTGCAATTTGGCGGAGTCAACTGAAGGCACCCGCCACAGCGTTTTCCAAAGGAATACCAGGATTTCTTTGATGAGCGCCCCCAGATTTCCAAATTGATCGGTTACTCGAAAAGTGGTCCAGAATAATCCCAGCAAAGAGGCCAACAGGGCTGAAATCCACCCTGGAAAGCGAGGCTGGGCTAATACCAGCCCTACAGGCAGGCCGAGCGCAATCGCGGCCCAAAGCACGCCGCGCTCAATACCGCCCACGGCATTGGTTACACCTAATACCAGGCTGAAGAAGATCACCAAGAACAACACCAAGGAGCGTAGTGACTTGCCGCCCAAGATACGGTCGGCCTGGGATCTGCTATATTCGATGATGCTATCTCTTATTCTATGCAACATTGCAATTTGTTAGTGATAAAAATCCCTTGTCACCCTGAGACGAAGTCGAAGGGTCTAACGAAACGCAATTCTGTCTCAATTGATTTTCATTGCGAATGCTCAAGCCAATTCTCTCCAATTGAGCAGACCGCTCTGGTCCTCCCGATACACTTGTCGAAAGGAGCGTTTGTCAAGGTGGCCGATCTCTCCTGGGCGCGCTTCTGGCCGGTCCAGTAACTCGGGCGTGATGCGGTAATGTGTGACGCCCAGTTCGATCAACGAGTCCAACAGCGGTGCTGAATCCTCTTGGCCACCAAAGGAGGTCGGATCCAGAAAAAAGACGGTGGGGACGATGCCACTGCGCATTACCAGCGCCAGGGCATTCAACCAAGCTCGATCCAACGATGGTGTGATGATCAACAGACTGCTGCGCGACCGCAACGAACCCCGCGTGCGCTCCAACAACTCACCCAGAGGGCAATCTCCAGCCCCAACCAGGGCTAATGCCTGAAATATCTCCCATTGCTGATACGCACCCAAGCTTGGGGGCACCCAAACCAGGTTATCACCACAAGCGCTCAGACCAACGGCTCTGTTCGACCCCAGGGAGCGACTGGCCAGGGAGGCTGCCAAGATGACGCCGTGTTCCGCGGTCGAATCGCTACCCTCCCCTACCTGGGCACGGGCATCCATATCCAGGTAAATCCACCAGTCGCTGGAGCGGCTGCTGTCGAAGAGTCGCACGTATGGCTCTCCTTTACGGGCTGTGGTTGGCCAGTGGATCCAGCGCAAGCTGTCACCTGAGATGTACTCCCGTACACCCCCGGCGCTGACCGTAGGATCGAGGACATCTGCCTGAGAGCGCCCCTCCCCCAAACGCCCGCTGGGTGTGATATCGATCCTGGGCAGTGGTACCACCGGCGGCATGATCAGCATCGAATCAGAGGCTGCGTAATCGATTTCTACTGAATAGATCCCAAATGGGTCACCGGTGTGCAGGCTGGTGGGACCCAAGCGGTATAGCCCACGCTGGTTGCAGTTGCCCCACTCGAACCAGTGAATCCCCCAGTTGCCATGCACATGCACAACCTTGCTGACCTGGTATCCGGGCATGTCCGAATGATCGATGACGGCCACCCAAAGCGCGGTCACGATGGCTTTATTGGTTAGGGTGAATTTCTCCTGGATGCGGTCTCCGACTTGGGTCCAGCCAAATCGCCGCTGGCGCGTGATGCGCAAACCATACGCCAGAGATAGCGCCCACCAGTAGCTCAACCCCCACAGGCCACCCAGCGAGACCAGCAAGAACATCCAACCTTTGAAAGGGAAGAAGATTTGCAGGAACAACAAAATCCCTACCAGGTAGGGCAGGTAGCGGACTTTGAGTTGAATGCGTACCGTCGGGGCGGGTTCTGCAGTCATGCCCCCATTATAGCAGTGTGCGAATCGTTAGCTTATCGATGTGTGTGTAAGAAAATCAACATTGACAGGAGTTACGCACTTTCTCGTTGGACTGCGTAAGTCCTAATTGATACGAAATCATCAATATTTAAAATTACGTTCTCAGTCATCAAACGATAGTAGTGGATCATCAGCTACCGGTTGTTCACCAATATCAAGTAATTGCTTACGCAGTTTCCTTACTACTTGTTTTAATTCTGCCATTCGCACTTCGCGCCCCGCTATGGCATTAACCAAGGTCTGTAACTCGGCGGTCCTTTCCTTAACGCGCATTTCCAAAGTGTTATGAGCTTCTATTATTGCTTGCTCCGCCTTCATTCGATCTGTGATATCCAAAAATAAAACCGCGAACTCATTTTCATTCGTTCGGTACGCTACGACGGAGTACATTCTTTCTAAGTTTTCTGAATAGTTATCAAATGCGACACTTTCCCCAGTTAATGCGACTTTGCCATATGTGCCAATCCAGTCAGCGGGATCATTTTCAATACCTGGCAGAACCTCCGTAACCTTCTTGCCAATGATTTGTTCCCTTTTTAGTTCGGTACTTTTTTCAAAAGCCTCATTTATATCCAAAAAAATGTAATCTATCGGGATCCCTGATTCGTCTAACACGATCTCATGAATTGCAAAACCACTCTGCATATTTTCAAACAGGGATCTGAATTTTGCCTCGCTCGTTCTCAGCGCTTTTTCTGATTTCAATCGCTCAGTGATATCGCGCGCGATTCCTAGCACAAGAGTATTTCCATCGATCACAATAGGATAGGTGGTGATTTCCACTTCAATTCGTTTACTATCTTTACGAATGATCGTGAAATTGTCAGGTCCTGTTGGTTTTCCAAGAGCATTTTTAGCAAGGTTTGTGGCTGCTCTTGCTAACTGGTTCTTAGGAAGAATGTTCAATTTCAGGAAGTTATTGCCGATTAACTCATCTTTAGAATAACCCGATAACTTTTCAGCCATCTTATTCCCATCAACAAAGTTGCCCTTCAAATCATTTAAATAATATGCGTCAGGCGCAAACTCAAACACGAGTCTCCATTTCTCGTCTACCCAATTGCCATTGGGTTCATCAAAATCGGTATTTTTTGTATTCATTTTCATTCAAACGAGTGATGCCAATTTGAAAGATACTCACGAATAATCTAAAATGTTCGACAAACTCCTAATTTCAACACATATTACCATACTGGAATGACTCTTTTATCGGGGCTCTCTAGGAATTGCCGGGGCGATCCCCCAGATTTAGGGGTGAGTGGGGTGCTGCGCACCCCAAATCGATGTCATTGC
>CAYTKR010000193.1:0-8121 GCA_964438295.1 uncultured Anaerolineales bacterium | reverse complement strand
GGCGTCTTTTTGCAGAAGAGTGTAGGATGCAAGACGAATTTTATTTCAAGGAGAATGCTAATGGCCAAGATCAAGAAAGTTGACCATGTAGCCCTGGTTGTCGGGGATATCGATGAGGCTTTAGCCTTTTGGCGCGATGCCCTGGGTTTGGAACTCGAGAAAATTCTGGATGTGCCCCGCGAAAAATCGGCCGTCGCTTTTCTCCCTGTGGGAGATGTGGAAGTCGAACTCGTACAGCCCACCTCTGATGATTCTGGTCTCGCCAAATATCTGGAAAAACGCGGTCCCGGCATGCACCATATATGCCTGGAGGTTGAGGACATCGGTGCGATGCTGGCACAGCTCAAAGAAAAGGATGTGCAGTTGATCCACGAAGAGCCAGTCACTGGTGATGGCGGCAAGAAGTACGCGTTCCTTCATCCCAAGGCAGCCTTTGGGGTGTTGGTAGAACTTTACGAATTACCCTGATAAATGTTGAATTGTGAATTTAGAATGGTGAATTCTCACCCTATCCCCGAATGGGATGCCGGCTGGGTGCATTAATCATTCATCGTTCACAATTCATCATTCAATACTGATTTTCATGCCTTCTCGCACTTTTCCGTCCCATGGCTGGATTGGCCTCCTTTTAATAGCGGTCTTCTGGCCATTGAACTGGGTTTTGGTTGGACCCCGCACCCATTGGGGGTTCTTTCCGTTATGGTTGGGATATTGCCTGGTGGTAGATGGAGTGGTGTTGAACCGAACAGGCACATCGCTACTCACCCGAAACTGGCGAAAATATATCGGGCTGTTCTTGATTTCGGCGCCAGTGTGGTGGCTTTTCGAAGTACTCAATTGGCGCGTACAGAACTGGTATTATGATGGTCGCGAGCTTTTCACAGACCTGGAATACGGCCTTCTGGCATCTGTCGCATTTTCCACGGTCATCCCGGCGGTGTTGGGGACAGCAGAATTGGTCAGCAGTCTCAGTTGGGTTAAGCGCTTGGGCCATGGCCCGAGGATCAATACAGACAAAAAAACCACCGTTGGCTTTTTCACCGTCGGTTGGATTATGCTGACACTTATGTTGATTTGGCCGCGCTTCTTCTTCCCTTTCATCTGGTTGAGTATTTATTTCATCATGGAGCCGCTTAATGTCTGGCTGGGTAACCACAATCTCGCCATTCGGACGCAGGACAGAGACTGGCGGCCGGTCATCGCTCTGTGGGTGGGCGTGATCATTACAGCCTTCTTCTGGGAATTTTGGAATTTTTATTCTTATCCCAAATGGATTTACACGGTTCCCTTCGTAAATTTCTGGCATATTTTTGAAATGCCTTTGCTTGGATATGGGGGCTATCTTCCCTTTGCCTTGGAGCTTTACGCCATGTATCATCTCGTGACTGGTATCTGGGGAGACAAGACTTCACAGTACGTGCGCATAGGGTAATCACCTCATACGATCGCGTGAATTACATCAAGGTTATCCCTGGAATGCTTCTTCTTTGGAGATACTGCAGTAACTCTTACGGCAATTCCAAGAAACCTCCACCGATCCCTGAAATTGGGTGATAGAATATGTACAAGGTGAAGAAATCAGGTATAATTTGCCGCTTTGGTTCTCCCCTGTCATGGAAGTTTATGGGAGGGGAGTTTTTCGTGTGATCATGAAAGGATAAGAAAATGGCGCACGTCTCGCATAAACTCAAGAACGCTTTTGAAGGCGCGCTGGCTGGTGGAGGCGATCCTGCGACCTCCCCATTGTATGTATTTGGTCCGTTCCTCAAACTGATCGTTGTCGCGGGTGTGGCACAGATCACGTTTGGCGCGTCGGTGTGGTTGGTAGTTTTAACAGTGGCTGTTGTCTCGGCGATGTACCGCCTGGTCATGAGGTGGATCACTGATGGCAGCGGAGGCAGCGGGCTCAGTGAAGAGGAATTTGGCGGTTGGGCTGCAAAAACCAATGCAGCCATCACCTTTGTAGAATACACGCTGACCTTCCTGGTCAGTATGGCAGCTATGGTCACGTTCATTGCAGACCGCATCCCGGTATTGAACGAAGCCATCATTTTCAACCTACAATATCGAACCCTGGTGGCGATCGCCTTGAGCATCTTGACGGGTTGGCTGGTCAACCGTGGTCCCAAAATGGCGGCGCGCGCCTTTGGCCCGGCCACGTTGGGAGTATTGTTGCTCCTATGGGCTATGATCATCTCGACGTTGTGGCAATATGGTTTTCAGCTTCCAGATTTCAACCTTAAAGCTTTTCATATTGATTATTTGGAACTCACTTTGGCTGGTTATGTTCGCATCCTCGCAGTGATGACAGGCATCGAGGTTTTCGCCAATATGGTGGCAGCTTTCGATGGAGATGCCAGCAAAAAGAGTAAAAGCGCCTTTAATTCCTTATTGATCATCATGGGAACCACTGCCGCTACGATGCTGATCGTCGGTCCAGCGATATTCAATCTTTCCAACCCAGAACTGGAAGAGGTTTCTGTTTTTACACAAACCATGGATCAACTCTTACCCGCACCCCTGCCCTACTTGGGAACCCTGGTAGGAATTGCCGTGCTCATGTCGGCGTCTGCTGCCAGCGCCCAAGGTTTGCAGAATTTAGCCCTGGGTTTATCCGAACGGCGATATGTACCCCCCTTGTTAGGGCAGCGCAATCAATTCCAGGTCGCGGATAAGCCCGTGTGGATCCAGGTTGCGATCGTGGCTGTGTGCTTCTTGTTATTTGGGACCAACGAAGAAACGTATCTGGCCATTTACGCAGCTGGAGTATTTGTGCTCTTGAGCATGACTGGTTGGGCAGTGACAAAACGTTTATTCCGCGAAGTTAAAGAAAAATTCAATATCGGAAGGTTGGCCCTGATAGTTGGCACCCTGCTAGCGGCAATATTGACCACTGGTGCCACAGGGGTGATCTTTGTAGAGCGCTTTACCGAAGGGGCTTGGACATACCTATTATTCGTCCCTATGCTTTATGTAGTTTTCACCTACTCACGCGCCCGACTTGGCGCTCCCTCGGCCGCGATGGATTACCTGGGTCGCTTGAATGCTGCCCAATTGGCCGGTTTCGGTTTTGGGCAAATGGACCCTGCCACCGGCGCAGCCACAGTTCGCGCTGAGAGACCAGAAGATCTACGCTGGGAGCCAGCACCCATACAACAGAGTAAATGGCGTGAGAAGCATGTCGATATAAAGAATATTGCTGTGCTCTTAGATGCTTCGTCATACGCTGAGGGCGCTCTCCCTTGGGCGAAGATGATCTCTAAACAAGCCGATGCCCATTTGACGATATTATCGTCTATCAAAAATCATACAAACACCCTGCATGAGCAATTCGAGGATACGAAAAGAATTCGCCAGGACTACCTTACGAAGGTTTGTGAAGCTACTCGAGCAGAAGGCGTCGACGTAGATTGTGCTATCCGGCCCGGTTTTGTTGCCGATGCAACCCAATCTCTGGTTGCCGAACAAAATGTGGATCTGGTGATCACAACGACGCGCGGGAAATCTGGCAAGAAACATTGGATCAGCGGCGGCGTATCGCGCAAGTTAGTTCAGAAAATCAACCAGCCCGTTATGTTGGTTCAAATAGCCGAAAATGGGGATACTACGCAACCCAAATTGGATCGTATTCTGGTAGCTCTGGATGGCTCGATCTACTCAGAGCGTGTGCTACCCTATGCGCGTGTACTGGCTCAAACCTTTGGATCCGAGTTGATCTTATTATCCGTTCCGGCTGTTCCTGAACCTGAGGATTATCTCGCTCCCCCAGGTGTGGTGAATGTCATTCGCAAGAATGCCGAAGCCAATATGAGCAATTTCCTCGAGGCTGTGGCACGCTCTTTGCGAGAAGAAGGGCTAACGGTCCGCGCCATGGTCACTGGGTCCCTTCCGGCGCGTACCATCGTCAACGTTGCCGAGCAAGAGAGTGTCGATCTAATCATGAGTACCTCCCGCGGGCGGGGTGGCATTGACCTGTTTATGTTAGGAAGTGAGGCGCAGCGTATCGTCGAAAACACCACCAAACCGGTATTTATGATGCCTATTCAAACCCGCCCAGACTAGAATAGTTGACGATTCTCTCCCCTTTATGGTATTATCCGCCCTGTCTTAACACACGTTGCAGCGCTCTCGTAAAGGCGAGAAAGAGGAGAAAGCAATAAGCAATCCAAATTACCGTGCCAATGAACGCATCCGTTCTCGTGAGGTCCGCTTGATTGGGGCTGATGGTGAGAACCATGGTGTTGTTTCAATTGAGGATGCTAGAAGAATAGCAGAAGAAGCAAGCTTAGATCTGGTTGAAGTCGCTCCCAATGCGAAGCCCCCCGTATGCCGGGTGATGGATCTGGGAAAGTTCATTTACCAGAGAAAGAAAAAGGAACGCGAAGCCCGCAGGGCTCAAACCAAGATCGAGGTTAAAGAGATTCGTCTGCGACCAAAAACCAGTGAGGGCCATATCCAATTCAAAGTTGACGATGCTCGCCGCTGGTTACAAAAAGGAAATAAAGTTAAAGTCCGGATACAGTTTCGTGGTAGAGAAATGCACTACCCCGAAATTGCCATGGACGTCTTGAAGGATGTAGCCGAAAGGCTTCAAGATGTGAGCATTATCGAGTATCAGCCTTCTCGAGAGGGTCGCTCGATGCTCATGATTTTAGCTCCAGATAAGGGAGATAAATAACTCCCTACGCCCCTTTGAGATAGCGAGATCGCCAGCAATAATAATTGTGATTGATCCACCCTGAAAACAGGGTGGTAAAAAACAAATCCCCCGCGGATAAGGATGGCAAGACAGTAGCCTGAACCGCGGTGTTTTTGTGAAGGAGTTTAGTTGTGGCAAAAAAGAAAAAGGTCAAGAAGTATAAGCTTAAGACCCACAAAGCAACCGCAAAACGTTTCCGGGTAACTGGTTCTGGAAAAGTCGTGCGCACCAAGGGCGGCAAGAGCCACCTGCGCCGACGTAGGTCCAAACGCACTAAGAGAGAATTCACGCGCATGCAGCCTGTGGAAAGCAAGAAGATTTCTCAGACTGTGCGCCGTTTGGCTCCTTACATGGACAAGTATAAAGCCAACCCGAACGCTCGAACTGGTCAAACCAATAAATAACACTTTTGTACGCGGCTGTTGGGTGTACATAACGGGCAACACAGGCTTTTCGTTGCTGACGCTCAGGAGCACGCAGGAGAGAAAAAATGGCTCGTGTAAAAACTGGATTTACTCGGCGAAGACGCCATAAGAAAGTCTTAAAGATCACCAAAGGGCAATTTGGTACCCGCAGCAAATTGTACCGACGCGCCAACGAAGCTCGATTGAAGAGTCTCTGGTATGCATATCGCGACCGACGTAATCGTAAACGCGATCTGCGCCGTTTATGGATTGCGCGTATCAACGCCGCTTCTCGCAGGAACGGCATGTCCTACAGCCGTTTCATTCACGCCATGAAGTTGGCTGATATCAAGATCAACCGCAAGATGCTGGCGGATCTGGCCGTACGTGACCCCGAAGCTTTTGCCGCTGTTGTCGAGCAAACCAAAGCGGCAGTCTAATTCAAAATCGAATACATTCGAAACCCGGTTTCTTGCAGAAACCGGGTTTCTTACTTAATACGCGTTGACGTCCGATTCTGGGGGTGCTACAATCAATTTGTTATGCGCGAACTTACCTATCCCACTGGTCAGCGCTTACAACTCATACAAGGGGACATTACCCAGCAAGATGTTGATACAATCATCAATGCTGCCAACGCCCGATTGCAGCATGGCGGCGGAGTCGCTGGGGTCATTGTGCAGCGCGGCGGACGAGGAATTCAAGTTGAATCCACTCAATGGGTGCGGAAGTATGGCCCTGTAGGTCATGCTGATCCCGCGTTTACGACCGGGGGCGATCTGCCATGCCGCTACGTGATCCATGCCGTTGGGCCTGTATGGGGCGAGGGAGATGAAGACAACAAACTCACAGTCGCAGTTAAGGGCTCTCTCCGCCGGGCTGATGAACTCGAACTAGAATCCATTGCCATCCCAGCGATCTCGACAGGCATATTTGGTTTCCCCAAAGCACGCGCGGCAAAGATTATTTTCGAAGCAGTCGAAACATATTTCGTCGATTATCCCGGATCAGGGCTTACCCTGGTTCGATTCGTTCTATTCGATCAGCCCACATTGGACATTTTTATCCAAATATGGGATTCCTTATTTGAAGCACCAGAGTCATAGGGCGTTTGAATATACCAATCTACTCCAGCTCCCAATTCTCTACAAAACAGTATGCTCACTTCAACCAGTAACACCAAAGTCAAACATGTAAAGGCGTTGCAAGCCCGCTCCCGCAAGCGGAGAGAGGCGCAAGCTTTTGTAGTTGAAGGTGTTCGCCTAGTTGAAGAGGCAATGAAAGCCAATTGGCAGGTCGAACTTGTCTTCTACACCGAAGATCTCAACCCTCGTGGCCACGATATTGTAGCCGCCTATCGGCAAGAAAATGTTGAGGTTGTCCAGGTCAGCCCTGAGGTAATGCAATCAGCCAGCGATACTCAATCTCCGCAAGGCATTCTGGCTGTGCTGCCTATGGGCCAAATTCCCATCCCCGAAGCCCTCAAGTTCGTATTGCTTCTCGACAATGTGCGCGACCCTGGAAACATGGGCACGCTGATGCGCACGGCTGTGGCTGCGAACGTGGATGCTGTTCTTTTACCCCCTGGCAATGTAGACCCTTACGCACCCAAGGTCTTACGAGCGGGTATGGGGGCTCATTTTTCTTTGGCCATAAGAGAAGGCGGTTGGGATGAAGTTCGAAAGATCATCTCACCCTTAATGGTTTACTTGTCTGATGCCGCGGGGATGCATATCTATTCTCAAACCGACATGTCAATCCCTTTGGCGTTGATCATCGGCGGCGAAGCGGATGGTGCCGGACCGGAAGCCCGCAGTCTCGCCGATCACACCCTGAGCATTCCGATGCCAGGTGGTATCGAGTCGCTGAATGCCGCTGCGGCCGGAGCGATCCTGATGTTCGAGATCGTCCGCCAGCGACAGGCCATCATTGAAGAAGATTTATAATAGGACATCCTTATCAGATATCCAACATCAAACCCCCATCCCCAATCCCATGACCCTGCCCCTCAACTCTATCCTCCACGGAAATTGCATCGAACTGCTCAACGATCTGCCAAAAAAATCCATCGATTTGATCTTTGCCGATCCGCCGTATAATTTGCAGCTTTCGGGGGATCTATGGCGGCCCAATATGACCAGGGTCGACGCAGTAATAGACCAGTGGGACCAGTTCGATGGCTTTCCGGCCTATGATGAATTCACCCGCGCCTGGCTCTACGCCTGCCACCGGGTGCTCAAAGATGATGGCACGTTGTGGGTAATTGGCTCCTACCACAATATTTACCGGGTTGGGGCTATCTTGCAAGATATTGGATATTGGATTCTGAATGAGATCGTCTGGGTCAAAACCAATCCGATGCCCAATTTCCGAGGGGTTCGTTTCACGAATGCTCACGAAAGCCTGATCTGGGCCAGCAAACATGAGGGAGCCAAGTATCGCTTCAACTACCACGCCATGAAGCGTTTCAACGACGAAAAGCAAATGCGCAGCGATTGGCTCATACCGATCTGTTCCGGCGGGGAGCGCATCCGAGTAGAGGGAGAAAAGGCACACTCTACCCAAAAACCAGAAGCCTTACTCTACCGCGTCATTCTAGCTGCTAGCGACCCGGGCGACGTCGTATTGGATCCCTTCTTTGGCACTGGCACCACTGGCGCAGTAGCCAAGAAACTTCATCGCAATTGGATTGGCATCGATCGAGAGCAGAGGTATATCGATGTAGCTCAGACGCGCATCGACGGCATCACGCCTGAGCTGTTCCACGACGATATCTTCGATATCAGCGATCGCAAACGACGCGCGCCACGTATCCCCTTTGTACATTTATTGGAGCGCGGCCTGCTCACACCGGGTCAGGGCCTTTTTTTCCGCAAGAATCCGGCCATTATGGCGCATATCAAACCCGACGGACACCTGAGATACGAAGTCTTCGAAGGTTCCATTCATCAAACTGGGAAATTCCTGATGGGTGGCAGCCCTTGCAATGGCTGGGAACACTGGTATTACGAGGATGAT
>CAYTKR010000192.1:0-8221 GCA_964438295.1 uncultured Anaerolineales bacterium | reverse complement strand
GCTGGCGGCGAAAAGCGCCGCCAGCCCTTGTTTTTGCAAATAAAGCCTTTGCCTTAGTTCAACCGCTCTTCGGAGGCAGAAGAATCCTCTTTCCACGGCACCCAAGCCAAAATTGAGGTCCCCTGGTCCATCTTCGAGCTGATCTTGACATCCCCACCCACTTTGCGAGCGCGGCGCTGCATGTTCGAGAGTCCATGTCCAATAATCTCGCCAGTATTCTCGATGTCGAAGCCACGGCCATCGTCACTGACTTTCAAGAGCACCTGTTCATCGGTCCCCCAAAGCTGAACTTCTACCTCGCTAGCGTAGGCATGCTTGGCGACATTGGCCAGGGATTCCTGACAGATGTGGAATAATGCCAAAGCGTTCAGGCGCGGCAAACCATTAAAACCGTTTTCCGAAGTGGCCAGGTTTGTTTTGGCCTTGGTGTGTGCGCGGAATTCATCTAGCAGACGCTGAACACCATGTGGCAAAGATTCGCCCCCGCGTAACTGTCGGGGGCGGAGATCGAGGATGTATGCCCGGATATCCTGGATGGTGCTGTTGAGGCCCTCAATACCTTCGCTGATCTTTTGCCGGGCGATCTTGACATCGTCTTCTAGCGACATACGCGCCAGGTCCAGCGCCAGACCCACGCTGTAGATCGATTGAATGATGCCATCGTGCAGGTCCATGCCGATGCGCTCGCGCTCCTCCAGAATGGCGATGCGACGGCTCTGCTGTTGTAGTCGCGTGTTTTCGATGGCAGTTCCAGTCCAGGTGCCGATAGCTTCCAGCAGGTCGAGTTCGCGCCAGGTATACTGTCGGTCATCACGACTGGCGACGGTCATCACGCCGACTACCCGATTGCTTGCCCGCAAAGGAATACAAACCAGGCGTTTGAAACCCGCTTCAATCACCGCCGGACGCAAACAAACCACATCTTTTCCCAGTGACGGGCTTTCGAGGGTCTTATCTTCAAGGGCTGCACGTCCCACCATGCCCTCCCCAAAATTAAAGCGCTCGCAAGACCAGAAAGCTGAAGCGGCCTCTCCGCGATGCTTTTTCAACCACAATACCTCAGCGTCTTCTTCCCGTAGAAAAACTTCCCCTGCTTGAACACCGAAATGTTCGATTACCTGGGTTAAGGTCTCATCCAGAATTTCTTCCATCCCCGCGGCGCGCTCGGAGGCTTTGGCCAAATTGTAGAGCAGGGTTAGATCGTCGAACTGCTCCATTAAGGTTTTATCGCGTTCAACGACGCTTTCGTACAAGCGAGAGTTCTCAATAGCTACGGCAGCGTAGGCCGCCAGGGTTTCAATGACCCGTTCATCATCTTCCGTAAACTCGGGGGCATTCTCCTTGTTGGTCAGGTATATTTGTCCTAGCATGTGTCCCCCCGACATAATTGGGACACCCAAAAACGACTGCATATCGGGGTGATTCTCTGGGAAACCAATGCTTCGCTCGTCTTCACCGAGATTCGCAACGCGCAGTGTTTTTTGCTCTTCCAGCAGTGCACCGATCAACCCTAAACCTTTCGGCGGGTGAGCGATATTGGCGACTTCTGACTCTGTCATACCAATAGGGATGAATTTTTCGATTTTGCCATTTTCGTCAACAATGCCGATGGCCGCGTACCGGGCATTGGCCTGTTCGCGGGCCATGCGCACAATTCGCTCTAATACATTGTTGCGCGACAAATCACTCACTAATTGCAGACTAGCCCGGTGCAGTGCGACCAGTCTTTCTTCTAATTGCTCACGAGTTAGTGTTACCATGCAGGGATCCTCACCGACCTAATTTTACCAAAGAATGTCCAAAATACATTGGCGATTCCTAGAGAGCGAAATTGGTTGCTGTCGACGCAGTGAGCCTGATAGTTTTTGCCAGCATCTGGCCCTAAAATATGATTGGCGATTGAAATGAACATTTCATCTTAGAGTGGAAGCCATTTTTTGCAACCAACGCGGTTAGCTGGCTACCTTAGTAATTGCTTATCGATGACTGATTCCCCAAAAAGCTCACGTATCTCTGGATTTTATGACCTCTCTATCGAAGAGCGGTTGGATAGACTCACTCAAAGTGGGTTCCTGACTCCCGAAGATATTTATGTTCTCGAAGGCCAGGTCGGCCTAGCTCTCGAAGCTGCCCAACATATGATCGAAAATGTGGTTGGGATGCACAGTTTGCCGCTAGGGCTGGCGCTAAACTTCACTGTCAACGGGCGAGATGTCATTGTGCCGATGGTTGTTGAAGAGCCATCCATTGTGGCGGGAGCATCTTATATGGCCAAATTGGCCCGCGCTGGTGGTGGATTCGAGGCCCAAACCACAGCCCCAGAGATGATTGGGCAGATGCAAGTCTTGGGTGTGGACGATGTAGCGCGCGCGCGTCACTCGATAGAAACAAAGAAAGCCGAACTTCTTTCTGAAGCTTCAGAAATCGATCCAATTCTAAAAAATTTAGGGGGCGGCCCGCGCGACCTGGAAGTACGTCTGATCGAAGAGTCACCGATTGGTGCTTTTGTGGTCGTGCATCTGATTTACGATGTGCGCGATGCCATGGGGGCCAATGCCATAAACACGGCCTGTGAAAGATTGGCCCCACAAATCGAGGCGCTTACGGGCGGCCGCGTACACTTGCGGATTCTCTCCAACCTGGCAGATCGTCGTTTGGCATCCGCGCGCTGCACAATCCCATTAGCGCAACTGGCCTTTGGGGATTATTCTGCCGAAGAAGTGCGTGATGGCATCATCGCCGCCTGGGCTTTCGCCGAAGCAGATCCTTACCGGGCAGCCACGCACAACAAAGGCATTATGAATGGTGTCGATGCGGTAGTTCTCGCGACGGGCAATGACTGGCGTGCCGTTGAGGCCGGAGCCCATGCCTACGCGGCGCGCGGAGGGCGCTATACATCCCTGAGTACCTGGGGCAGCGATGCCGAAGGCAATCTCACTGGAACATTGGAAATGCCCATGGCTGTGGGTATCGTTGGCGGGGCTACAAAAGTACATCCAGGTGCTCAATTGGCGCTTCGAATTATGGGCATCGAATCTGCCAGCCAGTTAGCTGGGATCATCGTTTCTGTGGGCTTAGCACAAAACCTGGCTGCCTTACGGGCGCTGGCGACCGAAGGCATCCAACGCGGGCACATGAGCCTGCACGCCCGGCAAGTTGCCATCGCTGCTGGCGCTCAGGGTGATGATGTTAGCCGTCTGGCAGGCCAATTAGTCGCTGAAAAGACTGTGCGCATCGACCGCGCCAAAGAAATTTTAGCTCATGACAATTTCCGAAAATAGGGGGCTGGGGTGTTCCAAACCCCAGCCATCTATTTTCGGGTATCTCGTCCGCACGGTGACATTATCATGTAGTCACTTGACCTAAGGAAATAATGCTATGACAGAGAAAAAATCTGATTCCTTGCTTCTCAAACCCTCTCAGCCCGTTGGGATCGTTGGCTATGGGGCCTATGTACCGAGATATCGCTTGCCTGCCAAGGAGATTTCAAGGATCTGGACCGGTGGAACAGGAGGGACTCCAATTCAAGAAAAGTCCGTTCCCGGTCCGGATGAAGATACTGCCACGATGTCCATCGAGGCAGCTCGCAATGCTTTGACGCGCGCCGGAATAGATCCTGAAGAGATCAGGGCAGTCTGGGTAGGCTCCGAGTCTCATCCTTACGCAGTCAAGCCGACCTCTACGATTGTGGCCGAAGCCTTGGGAGTCGTCCCTTTTACTCAGGCCGGTGACTGGGAATTTGCCTGCAAGGCTGGCACCGAAGCTATGGTGGCTGCAATGGGCTTTGTCGGTTCGGATATGGCCAAATATGCCCTGGCCATTGGCATGGATACCGCCCAGGGGCGCCCCGGAGATGCTCTGGAATACACCGCCTCGGCTGGCGGCGCAGCCTTTCTGATCGGCCCGGCCGAAGAATCAGTGGCAGTAATTGAGAGCACCCTTTCATACGTCACCGACACACCTGATTTCTGGCGGCGAGAATACCAGAAATACCCCGAACATGGCCAACGCTTTACGGGAGAGCCGGCATATTTCAAGCATATTTCATCCGCGGCACAGGCCTATCTGGATGCTACAGGTACTACGGCGGAGGACTACCAATATGCCGTGTTTCACCAACCCAATACCAAATTTCCAAGCAGGGTGGCAGGTCAGTTGGGTTTCAACAAAGAGCAAATTGCAGCTGGATTGCTGGTGCCGGTGATCGGCAACACCTATTCGGGCGCAGCGATCATCGGGTTGACGGCCATTCTGGATGAGGCGCAGCCTGGAGATCGCATTTTGATGGTCTCCTTTGGTTCTGGCGCAGGCTCAGATGCGTTCGGCATCCGCGTCACCGAGCGCCTCTTGGAGCGGCGCGACCTGGCCCCCAAAACACAGACCTACGTTGCCCGCCGGACGGAGATCGATTACGCCGCATACTCGCGCATGCGCGGTAAATTGGTGATGAAGTAACATTGAGAAAATGCCGAGAAAAGGGTGTGTGCGGGGGTACTTCACCCCCGCACACACCCTTTTCTCGGAGAAACTGCATTTCGAGCTGTATGTGAAATGGATTGAATAATATGACAGAAGTCGTTATCGCAGGAATTGGACAAACCCCTGTTGGGGAACACTGGCATCTCTCTTTACGGGAGTTGGCATATCATGCCATCGAGGCAGCCCGCGCGGATGCCGGGGGATTGCTGCCTCAGTCACTTTTTGTGGGCAATATGATGGCACCCAATCTTTCTGGGCAGGCGCATCTAGGCGTTCTGATCGCTGATTTTGCGGGATTGCGCGGCATTGAAGCCTACACCGTCGAAGCGGCTGGCGCTTCAGGAGGAGCGGCTCTAAGGGCTGGATACCTGGCAATAAAATCTGGATTTGTGGACGTCGCGCTGGTTGTTGGCGTTGAGAAGCTCACCGATAAAGTTGGTCCTCAAGTGGATAGCGCTATCGCTACCAGCTTGGATAGCGATTATGAGGCGGTTCAGGGTGTGACTCCGTTGACACAGGGGGCAATGTTGATGCGGCGCTATTTCCATGAATACCAGGTTCCTGAAAATGCCTTGGCAGGATTTCCTGTCACAGCGCACGCCAATGGGGTTGGAAATCCCAATGCCATGTTTCGCAAGGCCATTAAGCCCGAGTTTTATGGGCGCGCGGGTATGGTCTGCGAACCTTTGAATATGTTCGACGCAGCGCCTGATGCTGACGGTGCTGCGGCTGTAGTGCTCACTCGTGCTGAGTTACTGCCCCCCGACGCGCCTCACGCCCCTATTCGGATCGCGGGTTCGAGCGTTGCATCGGACACCTTATCACTTCACGACCGCCCAGACCCTCTGGATTTTCGGGCGGCTCGCCTCTCAGTAGAATGGGCCTGTACTCAGGCGGGGATTGCTATCCATCAGGTGGATTTTTTCGAAATATGTGACCTTTATTCGATTTATGCAGCGCTCTCTTTAGAAGCGGCTGGTTTTGCAGAGCGCGGCCAGGGGTGGGTACTGGCCCAAGAGGGACAGACCAGCCTCAATGGTAATATCCCAATCTCCTCCCAAGGGGGCTTGAAAGCGCGTGGCAACCCTTGGGGAGCCACCGGCATCTATCAAATTGTCGAGGCTGTCCAGCAATTGCGCGGTAGTGCAGGGGCAAACCAGATCGCCGAAGTAGAAAACGCGTTGGTGCAGTGCCTAGGCGGTCCTGCGTCTACTGCTGTCACCCATGCTTTAGCAAGAATGTAAGGAAATTATTGAATTTATGATCCTGATAGTTCTTGATAGTTTTGCTGACTATACTACAAGCGAATTGGACCTAAGGTCTCAAGGAGTATGAAATGGAAATTCCACGTCATTGGCGTCTGAAAAAACAGCGATACGCTCTTGTAGGTGAAGTTTGCCCGCATTGTGATGCGAAGATTTTCCCGCCGCGCGATGTTTGTCCCGAGTGTGGTGATGAGGCCAAGACCCTATATGAATTCAGCGGACGTGGGGAAGTTTATTCTTACACCACGTTATCAAATGCGCCCGCAGGATACCAGGCTTCTGCACCATATACAGTTGCGCTCGTCAAGTTAGAGGAGGGCCCGATGGTCACTGCTCAATTGACAGATATTGGCGAAGAGCCAATCGCAATTGGTATGCCCGTAGAGATGGTAACCCGCAAATTGCGCTCAGAAGGTGATGATGATCGCGGTATGTTGGTATATGGCTATAAATTCCGACCCATGGAGCTGCATCAATTGGCCGCGGCAGATTAGCTTGCTAAATAACTGAAATCCAATGGCGCTCTGTGTTGAGCGCCTTTTCTCTTTAAATGTCTAAACTCGAATCCCCAAAGTGTGAAAAGTTCATTTATAATGTGGTGTTTTGAAAGCAGTTTACCCTGTGAGCAAGTTTTCGTTGATTTTCTAGGAGAATAAAATGCCAATAGACCCCGCTGCCCTGGATGAATATCGTGAAGTGTTAGGGGATGAGTTCGGGCCTTTCTTTATCGATCTGATCGAGACTTTCTTCAGTAGTGGTCCCGAGTTTATCCAAAACATGCAAGATGCTTTAGCAAGCAACGATGCAGAGGCATTCACCAGGTCTGCGCATACGCTGAAATCGAACTGTAAAACCTTTGGAGCCTACGAGTATGCCGAAAAAGCTTTCGAACTTGAGGAATT
Source organism: uncultured Anaerolineales bacterium (assembly GCA_964438295.1). Taxonomy (GTDB): domain Bacteria; phylum Chloroflexota; class Anaerolineae; order Anaerolineales; family UBA11858; genus NIOZ-UU35. The sequence goes on along the minus strand of CAYTKR010000192.1, from coordinate 1,575 downwards.
GGGCAGAGAAAAGAATCTTGCGGCTGCAAAAGGGAAACTCGATGTGCTGGCAGGTGAGTATCAGCAACTCGTTGCCGAGCTAGAAGCTTTGCGTGACAGTTTATAGCGCCCTTGCATCTATCCAAAAAGAGAGTGGGGCGGCTTAGCCGCCCCACTCTCTTTTTAGATACTATCACCGTCTCTGTCGCATGCGCTTGGCAAGGCGTTTCCAAGCCTCGGTGGGTTCTTAACTTTGCCAGTCTTTTCCAGCATCTGGCGCGGCGCTACCGGAGCAGCTTTTCGGCGCAAAAGAACACTAACTCGGGCATCGAGTTCGTCTGGTTCATAAGGTTTGGAGAGGAAATCATCAGCACCCGCTTCGAACCCCTTGATCTTGCTCGCGAGCATACTTCAAGCCTTCTAGTCCGTCTGCTGCCATAGTGACATGATGCCCCGCGTTTTCGATGACCTTTTGATGTAGTTTCTGACTGACCAGATCATCTTCAATTATGAGAACATGTGCAGCCATGTTAAATACTCCTTAAAAAATACGGCCCCTCGATTTGTTGATCGCTGCCAAGATTGGTTCTCAAGGAATTGGCGTGGTGATCCCCCAGATTTAGGGGTGAGCGGGGTGCCACGCACCCCGCTCACCCCTAAATCTGGAAAGTTCCACGGTGATTCCTCGAGAGCCTCATTTTTCTTGACGCTAAACGGTGAATATGCTAGTATCCCTTTAGAGAAACGTCATAAGAATTGGTCGATAGGATCATTCCAGGTACAGGACTTTCGTTTTCCATCGATGCTATTTTTGCAGGGGAACGATGACGCTGAATCCGCCCTTGTCCTTAAGAATTGAAGGAGCCAATATGATGAAAAGCAAACACGTTTTAGTCGTTGCCTTTATTTTGATGCTTGCAATTGGCTTATCTGCTTGTGAAAGAAGTGCCTCATCATCTATGCCAGGTACTGAAGGTGAGGCGGAATTTCCTCTACCCGAGGCGGAGGTTGGGACTCCTTCGGCATTGGAGGCTCTGGAAGCAATTACAACCCAAACAGCTATTGTCGAAGCGGGTGGCGGAGATCAAAATGCCGCCCCTCAAGCCGCAGAGGCTACTCCTCTTGAAGAGGTCAAGCCAACAGAGACTCCTCAACCAGAGGCACAGCCTGTGGTTGAGCCTGAACAGGCTGCCGAACCCGAACCTCAAGCTGAACCCGTCGCGGTAGAAGAATATGATGTTCCAAGCAGGTATACACTTCAACCTGGTGAATTTCCTTACTGCATTGCACGCCGGTTCGATATTGCCCCCTCTGCGCTTTTATCTGCAAATGGTTTATCTTCTTCGTCGATGACATTTCCAGGAACTGAGTTAGTCATTCCTCAGAATGCCGCACATTTCAACGTTGGGCCGCGAGCGCTGCGGAGCCATCCCACGACATACGTTGTTCAGTCTGGGGATACGGCCAATTCCGTGGCCTGTCTATTTGGAGATGTAGATCCTCGAGCGATCAGAGCGGTGAATGGAATTGACGGGGCTTTACCTGTAGGGAAGACAATCCAAATTCCCTGAGAATGACAAAACCTTTCCAATAAAA
>CAYTKR010000191.1:0-8292 GCA_964438295.1 uncultured Anaerolineales bacterium | reverse complement strand
CCTCTTCGGGCCGCCAGACTGACTTCTATTGCTTGAGTTTTTTCCGAGCAGTCATTCATGCAATACATTAATTTAGGGGAAACAGGTCTCAAGGTCTCCCGAATTTGCCTGGGAATGATGACCTATGGCACATCAAAATGGCGCGATTATATTCTCGAGGAAGACGAAAGCCGCCCTTTCATAAAGCGCGCTGTAGAGGCTGGTATCAACTTCTTTGATACCGCCAACGTCTACTCTAATGGAGTAAGCGAAGAAGTCACAGGGCGCCTATTGAGAGAATTTGCGCGCCGTGAAGAAGTGGTCATCGCTACAAAAGTATTCTTCCCTTACAACGACAAGCCCAATCAGGGCGGGCTCTCGCGCTTGCACATCCTGCGCGCAGCGGAGGATTCTCTGAGAAGGCTGGGAACGGATTATATTGATCTCTACCAGATTCACCGCTGGGATTATGATACACCTATCGAAGAGACTCTCGAAGCCCTACACGATTTGGTCAAATCGGGTAAAGTGCGTTATATCGGCGCGTCCAGTATGCACGCTTGGCAATTTACCCAATCTCTGTACCTGGCTGATCTACACAACTGGACGCGTTTCGTTTCTATGCAGAACCATTACAATCTGGTCTACCGGGAAGAAGAACGCGAGATGATTCCTCTTTGCACCGATCAGGGTATCGGCCTGATCCCCTGGAGTCCGCTGGCGCGTGGCTTCCTGGCAGGGAACCGCACTCGCGAAAAATCTGGTGAGACCACCCGTGCCCAAACTGATGATTTAGCTCACAAATACTACTACCTGGATGCTGATTTCGAGGTTCTCGATCGCGCCATCGAACTTGGTCAGCGTCATGGATACTCCTCTGCACAAATTGCTCTGGCTTGGATGCTGCACAAACCGGGGATCACGTCGCCTATCATCGGAGCCAGCAAGATGCGCCATCTCGATGAAGCGATCGCTGCCCTCGATATCCAGCTCAGCGACAAAGAGATTGCCTATCTCGAAGAACCCTACCAACCCCATCCGGTGATTGGGCACCGGTAGCATGTTCCACGACATCCCGCGGACCATTCGCGATCGCATGGACCAATTAGAAGCATGGGACACCCGCGACCGTCAGGATGGAACTCCTCGACTGGAACGCCTGCGCCAGGTTTCTCCAGATACAGGCAGATTCCTGACCCTGATGGCAGCGTCTGCGCCCGAGGGGGAATTTCTGGAGATTGGAACCTCGGCAGGATACTCTGCCCTGTGGATTTCCCTCGCTCTACGAGAAAGGTCTGCTAAGCTTCACACCTTCGAAGTGTTGCCCCCCAAGATTGAACTTGCCCGCGAAACCTTCCGCCTCGCTAAAGTCGCAGATGTGGTCCAGTTAGTTGCTGACGATGCCCGCGCCTACCTGCCAAACTTCGCAAATGTAGCCTTCTGTTTCCTGGATGCTGAAAAGGAGATCTACAGCGATTGTTACGATCTCGCTGTCCCCAACTTGGTTCCCGGTGGACTGCTTCTGGCTGACAACGTCATCAGCCATGCCGACGAGCTAGAGCCATTCGTGAAACTCGCTATCGAAGATCCGCGCGTTGATACTGTGGTGGTGCCCATTGGAAAAGGCCTACTATTTTGTCGTAGAGTAAACGAGTAAATGTAGTGGCAGCAAGTAACTGTCACTTGCATCACAAATATCTTAGGAAATCCTCCTATGGCTGCAAAAAAGCCTCCCTGGATTGAAGTCAGCAGTCCCGTCCGCTCCGAAACAGAGCCGGGGATTTACAGCGCTACATACACCCTAGCAGAGCTTACAAATCGCGGGGTGATCCCAGCAAAGAAATCTAAATATTTCCAACGAACAACCCGGTTGAAGGATTTCTTCTGGCGTACGTATTGGTCGCGTGGAGCTATCATAAATGCAGGTGGACGGGGTGAGTTTCTCCGAAAAAACGATGCCGTGGTGGTCTTCATGCATGGTTGGGATGGCAGTGAAGCCATTTGGGAAAACCTACCAGCGAGTCTCTGCGCTGCTGATCGGAACCTGTTGGTGTTAGTACCCGATGTCAACGGCTTTGGACGTTCTCCCTTTCTCACACCTGATGATCTCGACTTTGGCGAATGTGATCCTGCTGCCGATATGTATGCAGTGGAAACCTGGTTGGAAGTTTTGGGTCTCCTTGGCGGTCGACGGCATGTACCCATCATCTTCGTCGGTCACTCGATGAGCGGTGCAGCCCTGTTCTATTTTCGTGAGGGAAATTGGAGTCAGCATACCATTGGCCGCTGTGCGATTGCTCCGGCTTTGTTGATGAACGATATCCTGCGCAAGGGATTCTTCAGCACCTTAGGCGTGAGCATTTGGGCGGGAGCTCGCCTGCTCCTCGAAAAATTTACTGAAAGCATCTCACCACTGGTGATCAACCAACTAATTGCCGGTGCCAGCAAAGCGGTTCAGGACGAGCATAAGCGTATCTTCAAGGTCACCCACAAATCAACATTGGCGCATACGTTCTATGCTATGGGACAGGCCCAGCGCCCATCTCATCGCGGAAATTGGGAGCGCTTCAGAGTGTTGCTGGGACACAGTGACCGTCTGGTCGGGCTGGAGCCAATGCTCAAACTGTTGGTTGAGCTGGGTTTCCGTTCTCGTCAGGTGCGGGTAGTCCTGGGAGATCATTACTTCTTCTCTGTGGGTCAGCGCAGCCGCCGCTTGCACAGCGAGGGACGCGAAATTGCGCTGGAAGAAATTTGTAAGTTAGTCAACCAGTGTCACAGATGAACTTCAAGAAGTTAAACTTTAGCGAAACAAAGGGAAGAAAAGTTTAGCTTCTGATTGCTTGTTAGGACCCATATCTATCTTTAATTCGCCGGTACCATCGTAGGCTGAGGCTCTCGAGGCCCACTGATGCGCGTTTCGAGTGCCTCAACGCGCTGTTCAGCCAATACCTAGATTCTAGGATCGCCTAATGCTAGTACCCACGGCTTTCTTAAAGTCGCGATAGTTTAGATTTTCCCAAGAAATTGTCACCCTGAGGCGAAGCCGAAGGGTCTAGCGAAGCTTACTTTGCGCTGCGCTAGATGCTTCACTCCGTTCAGCATGACAAAAAGCTACACTTTAGAACGCCCCATGCTAGTACCAGCGAATGCTTGACTTGGTCAGATTTCCCCTCTACAATGAAAATGCTCGATTTCACAAAGAATCACTCATCAATATTTTCAAGGAGGCTCCTATGTCTGGATGGCTAAAAGCAGGACTTATTGGTTTGGGCATTTTGGTGGTGCTCAGTTTACTTGGTCTCATCCCATTCGTCGCCTTATGCGTTCTCCCTTTGCGCTGGGTTACTTACATTGTTGTCGGAGTGCTGGCAGCGTCATATATGCTGCCCCCGCGTGAGACAGGTGAAGCTGCCAAGCAAGGCGCACTGGCCGGGGTTGTGGCTGCCGCGGGTGGCGGGCTGGTTGGCTTGGTGATTGCCATGATCCAGGCGGGGACGACCGGGGCGATGCAACTTGGCGACATCCTCAGGCAACTGCCTCCTGAAGCAATTCAGGGATTACGTGATGCCGGCATTCCCCCCGAATTTCTCTTTGGGGGACCAGGAGGGGCAGCTGCTGGTGGTGCCGCGGCGATTGGCGGGGCGGCAATTTGTGGATCAATGTGTTGTTTCGGGGGCATTATTTTTGCCGCAATATTGGGCGCCCTTGGAGCCTGGATCTACGCCAGCACCAAGAATTAACACGTTTACCATAGGGCGGAATTACCATAGGGCGGAATCAATTCTTCGGGGGATTCTCGCCCCTGGAATACCAGTTATTTGTATCCCCTTGAGGAGTTTGTTTCCCAAGGGGATGATGCTTATTTCCCTCGGCAAGGTATAATATCTCCATCAATAGAAGGAGTTACCAAATAATGTCTGATACTTTAAAGATCGTCATTCCCATGGCTGGATATGGCACGCGTCTGCGCCCCCATACCTGGAGCCGCCCCAAGCAGATGATCAGTTTGGCTGGAAAATCTGTGATTGCCCATTTGGTGGATATGTTCTCGACGCTGCCCAATCCTGAGAATGTGGAATTCGTTTTTATTGTTGGATACCTGGGCGATAAGGTAGAGGCCTATATGGAGGAATACCATCCTGAGGTCAATGTGAAATATGTGGTGCAGGAAGAAATGCGCGGCCAATCTCATGCTATTTATCTGGCCAAAGAGTATCTGAACGGCCCAATGGTTATGGTTTTTGCTGATACATTGATTGAAACAAACCTGTCATTTTTGGTGGATGAAGAAGCAGATATGGTGGCCTGGGTGAAACCCGTCCCCGACCCGCGCCGTTTCGGAGTCACTGAACTTGGGGAGGATGGCTGGGTAAAAAGGTTGATCGAAAAACCCAAAGATGTTTCTAACAATCTTGCGGTAGTGGGGTTCTACTATTTCAAAGATGCTTCTGCTTTATTGGGAGCAATCGAAGAGCAAATGGAACAGGGACGCCAGCTCAAAGGCGAGTTTTATCTAGCGGATGCTATCAACATCATGTTGGAGAAGGGTTGCAAGATGCGAACGGAGCGAGTTCAAATCTGGCTCGACGCTGGGACTGTAGAGGCAGTTTTGGAAACCAATCGTTACCTGTTGAAGCACGGGCATGACAACACCGCTGACGTTGGGCGTGAGGGCAATATCACGGTTATTCCACCAGTATTTGTCCATCCAACAGCCATTGTCGAAGCCTCAGTAATTGGCCCATTTGCAGCCATCGGAGCAGATTGCACCGTCAAGAACAGTGTCATTCGCGATTCAATCATTGAGAAGGGATCCCAGATCAACGAGATCATCCTGAAAGGTTCGTTGATCGGCGAAAACGCCCAGGTAGACGGTGGGGCTGAGAGTCTAAATATCGGAGATAATTCGGAGATAAAGATATGATGACCGCTGACGACAGCCCGCTGACTGAAATGAAAATTCAGCCGTCTGTGGTCCGTGATCAAGTTTTATGCCACTCGGGTTTTGAATACGCCCAACGCCCGGTTGTTTTTCAATGGGAAGAGAAACAATTGGTAGTAAGCCAAGTCATGGGCGAGTGGAAAATTCCGGACGGCAAACTCTTTCGTGTGCTCACGAAGGGGGATCGAGTTTTTGAATTGCTCTACAATACGATGGACGACGAGTGGATTATCCAACAACAATAGAAAGGTTGAATTTAGTAATCTGTAAACAGTGATAGGGTAATAGTTGAGTTCATCTACCACTGGATACTGGTAACTGAATTCTGATTACTGAAATGTATGAAGCCATCATCGGTCTTGAAGTTCATGCCGAAATAGCCACCAAATCCAAGATGTTCTGCGGCTGCTCTGTTGTGGATCTTACCCAGGCAGAGCCCAATAGCGCCGTGTGCCCGGTGTGCTCAGGAATGCCAGGGACGCTTCCGGTTGTCAACCAACGAGCGGTGGAATATGGTCTGCGGGTGGCGTTAGCCTTGGGGTGTGAAATCGCTCCTGTGAGCATTTTCGCCCGAAAGAATTATTTCTACCCCGATCTCCCCAAAGGGTATCAGATCTCACAATATAAAGAACCCCTGGCGCGCAATGGTCTGATACGCATCCGCGCTCAAAATGGCGAACGTGCCGTCAGGATTCGGCGCGTCCACCTAGAGGAAGATACCGGAAAACTGACTCACAATGCCGATAGTAAAGAACCATATAGTTTGGTTGATCTAAACCGGGCCGGCGTACCGCTCTTAGAGATCGTCTCAGAACCCGACATGCGGTCTGCTGAGGAGGCTCGCCTATATGGTGAAGCCCTGCGAAATTTGCTGCGTTACCTGGGGGTCAATTCTGGGAATATGCAGAAAGGTGTGTTGCGCTTCGAGGCCAATGTTTCCGTACGACCCGTTGGTGAGGAAGGATTTCGAACCCGCACCGAAATCAAGAACCTTAATAGTTTCCGCGCTTTGGAAAGGGGATTGCTGTTTGAAATCGAACGCCAGAGCGAATTGCACAGTCAGGGAAAGCCGGTGATCCAGCAGACCATGGGCTGGGATGAAAACCGCCAGGTGACTGTGCCTCAACGCGGGAAAGAGGAAGAGGACGATTACCGTTACTTCCCTGAACCAGATCTACCTCCCCTGGTTCTTGAAAGAGACTGGATTGAAGAGATCCGCACAAGTTTGCCAGAACTCCCTCAAGCCAAATTTCAGCGCTTCTTAGGAGAATACGAATTGAGCGCCTATGATGCCGATGTTTTGGTTGCTGAGCAAGATATTGCCAATTATTTCGAAGCCGTTGTCGAAGCCAGTCCAAAGATCAGCGCAAAACTGGCGGCCAATTGGATCACTGGTGAACTCTTCGGGTTGATGAACCAGGCTGGGATCGACCTCAGCAGCCTAAGAGTGAACCCGAACAACCTGGCCGGATTACTGGAAATGCTCGAAGAGGCGCGCATCAACATTCCTACGGCAAAAACTGTCCTGGGGGAGATGTTCGCCACCGGTCAATCTGCCCCAAACATTGTCAAAGCGCAAGGTCTAAGCCAGATCTCAGATGCTGATCATCTTGCTGAAATGGTTGCCCAAGTTATGACCGAAAATCCTGAACAAGTACAAAAATACCTTGATGGTAAAGAGAGCCTCGCGAACTGGTTCTTTGGGCAAGTGATGAGGGCCACCAAGGGAAAAGCGAACCCCCAAGTTGTGAAAGACGAATTGGCCAGGCAATTATCCATGAAAAGTGAGTAAGAAGGAGTTCATACATGGGATGCCTGAATGTCACTTGACGATGACTGGGGCATCTGCTACGCTTGTCTTGGATGCTGGGAAACCCAGCCTAGACAAAACTATGCTTGTTTTCGTCCAAAATACTGATTTTAGTAAGCCTTTTGTTTGCGGGCACCACGCGGTGCCCGCGCATCATTTCTCAAATCTAAGACTCTTGTAGGAGAACCCCAAGAATGACAGAACAAATCAATGCCTTCAAGATGGCGCAAGCCCAGTTCGACAATGTTGCCGCCATGCTCAACCTGGATCCCCAGGCTGCAGCCATGTTGCGCTGGCCAACGCGCGAATACCGGTTTCAGATTCCTGTCAAAATGGATGATGGCTCCATCCGGGTGTTTTTTGGGTACCGGGTACAGCACAGTGATGTGCGTGGTCCATCCAAAGGTGGCATTCGCTTCCATCCATCTGAAACATTGGACACCGTCCGTGCTTTAGCGATGTGGATGACCTGGAAGACCGCTGTGGCGGATATCCCCTTGGGAGGTGGCAAGGGCGGTGTGGCGGTTGACTCAGCTTCACTTTCTATCAACGAGCAAGAGCGTCTTTGCCGCGGCTGGATCCAGCAGATCTATCGCAACATCGGACCTCGGCAAGATGTGCCAGCACCGGATGTTGGCACCAACCCGCGCATGATGGGTTGGATGATGGATGAATATTCCAAATTGATTGGCCAATATACGCCGGGTGTGATTACAGGTAAGCCTGTGGGTGGTGGCGGCTCGTTGGGCCGCACGGAAGCCACGGGGTTTGGGGCGGTTTATACCATCCGAGAGGCGATGAAGTATCTGGATATCGCACCAGATAATGCCGTAGCAGCAATCCAGGGCTTTGGCAATGTAGCTCAATACGCGGCCATCGAGTTCGTCGATATGGGTGGAAAGGTTGTTTGTGTCTCTTACTGGGACCGCGACGATCAGAAACCTTATACCATTGGTCGTGATGAGGGAATCGATCCTGTCTTCCTGCAGTCAATCACTGACGTTTATGGCACGATCGACAAAGAAAAAGCTCAGGATTCTGGCTACGTGCTCGAACCTGATGAGGCTTGGATCTCTAAAGATGTTGATATCTTGATCCCTTCCGCCCTGGAAGGGCAAATCAACGCTGAATCGGTGAATTCGATCAGTGGGCGCGTCAAGATCGTCGCTGAGGGTGCTAATGGCCCCACAACCCCAGAAGCTGACGCGGTATTGCATGAGCGTAGTGTGTTCAACATCCCAGATTTCTTGTGTAATGCGGGCGGGGTGACAGTTTCCTACTTTGAAGGGGTCCAAAACGACATGAACTTCTACTGGAGCCAAGAAGAAGTTCTCAGTAGATTAGATGACAAGATGACCAAAGCCTTCAACGATGTGCTAGAAATGTCTGAACGCGAGAGTGTATATATGCGCGACGCGGCCTATATGGTCGCCATCGAGAAGGTTGTCAAGGCTATGGAGCTAAGGGGCTGGTTGTAATTTCAAGAATCGACAGGAGCTTGCTAATAAAGCTCCTGTCGATGCCTGGTTCATTTCATGATAGGGGAGCTAACAGTTGCGCT
>CAYTKR010000190.1:0-8301 GCA_964438295.1 uncultured Anaerolineales bacterium | reverse complement strand
GCATTGGGCTGGGAATAGGGGGTGGGGGCGTGGCCCCCACCCCCTATTCCCAGCCCAATCTGCTTCAAGTGCGTAACTCCTTTAAATATTATTAGTCTGGGATTGCCAGCATCCGGATCTCAACCACAGTTCACTGCCCACTAATCACTAAATTATGAAGATACGCTCAATCACTTACTTTTGCGATCCCCAATGGCCGCTGAACAATGACGTTCTCCAACATGCAGAGGCATTCATCGCTGAGGCACGTCCAGCCTTCGAAACCGCGGGATATGAAGTACAAACTGTCCGCCTGGCAACGACACCATTCCCGCGGTTGATCTCTCCGAATCCAGGGAACTATGCGTCCAGAGTTATTGAGTTTGCCCAGCAACTTGAAAGAAATGCCATCTCATCCGGTTTCGAATATATTGCCATCGGTCCCGCGCTGCCCGATTTTCCGGAAAGCTATGCCATCATTCCCGATGTACTGGCAGCTACAGAAATTGTATTTGCTTCAGGGGTGATGAGCTCCCCGAAAACAGGGATTTCACTACCGTCAGTACGAGCATGCGCAGAGATCATCCATCGCCTTAGTCCCGCTGACCCCAAGGGATTTGCGAACCTCTACTTTGCCGCCTTGGCAAACGTAGGCCCTGGCACACCCTTCTTTCCCGCTGCTTACCATTCTGGTAGAGCAGCCTGCTTTGCAATCGCCACCCAGGCTGCCGACCTGGCAGTCGAGGCTTTCAGCGAAGCGAAAAACTTGGGGGATGCCCGTCAGCGTCTGACGAAAGCTATCGAAACCAAAGCCTTGGAACTCTCTCAAATTGCCACAAATCTGTCAAACATCACACCTGGCGACGTGCCAACTCCTACATTCAGAGGCATCGATTTTTCTCTCGCACCGTTCCCAGATGAAACGCAATCTTTGGGGACAGCGTTTGAGCGCTTAGGGATACCTGCAGTTGGCATGCACGGCTCTCTGGCCGCGGCTGCATTGATCACAGAAATCATAGACAAAGCCGAATTTCCCCATGTAGGCTTCAGCGGATTGATGCTCCCAGTTCTCGAAGATTCAACCCTGGCTGCCCGCGCCGCCCACGGTTCCTTGACAATCAAAGATATGCTGATTTATTCAGCCGTATGCGGCACAGGGCTGGATACAGTCCCCCTTCCAGGAGATACCACACCCGAGCAGCTAACCGCCATCTTAATCGATCTGGCTGCCATGGCCCAACGCCTGGATAAGCCCCTGACCGCCCGCCTGATGCCCATTCCAGGGAAAAAAGCCGGCGATCCCACAGATTTCGATTTTGCCTTCTTCGCCAACAGCCGCGTGATGGCGTTGGATGCAGAATCCTTGGGAGGGGTGTTATCGGGAGATGAATCTTTCCACATTTCTCCCCGTTAAAAATTCCTGAGCAGAGCGGAACGCTGAGACGACCGATGGTCGAGTCGAAGATGAGAATAGCCAACAACTATCATTAAATTCATGTCCTAATAATAAGTTCTCCAGGAATTGCGAGGGTGATCCCCAGATTTAGGGGTGAGTGGGGTGCTCCGCACCCAACTCACCCCTAAATCTGGATAGTCCCACAGCGTTTCCCAGAGAGCCTAATTATATCCATAGCAACCAACATAGACCCCAAGGAGGACCCATGAAACGTCAGCACTGGTACGACTACATTACCATCAATATCTATTGGCTGGGTCTGACAGCCGTGTCGCAGGCCAATGGTCTTATCCAACCCTTGCTGGTCCAACGCTTCATTGATCCCGAACAGCAGGGTACCTATTACGGCAATATGCGTTTGTATTCGCTGATGATTGCCTTGTTAGTACAGGCCTTAGCCGGGATGCTCTCAGATCGCAGCATGGCCAGATGGGGCAGACGCCGCCCCTACATCCTTATTGGGTCATTACTCAATGCCGGAATTCTGATTGCCATGGGTGCTTCGCCCACCTATTGGATCCTGTTCTCAACTGTGGTGCTCTCCCAGGTCGCCTCCAACCTCGCGCACGGCGCGCAGCAGGGCCTCATCCCCGACCTGGTTCACGAAGATCGCCGCGGACTATTCTCAGGGATCAAGGCCGTTTTGGAATTGCTCCCTGTGATTATCATTGCCCTGACGATTGGGCCAATGATCGCCAAGGGTAATATGTGGGGTGGCATCGGGGTTGTCGTTCTCATTTTGGTGCTAACAGCCGGGATCACCATGTTCGTACGCGAAGAACGCCTGACTGAAAAACCCGATCCCTTAGATTGGAAACCCTTTGGACGTTTGGTAGGGATGACTCTGCTGTTTTTGGTTGTGATCCTTGTCTCGGGTGAAGTCGTGAGATTTATTGGGGGATTCTTGGAAGATGTCAGCGCGCTCTCCACGCAACTTATCGTGATGGGATTGGTGGGATTAGCGGGTATGCTGTTCGCAGTCATTATTGGTGTGTATGGCAGCGTTCAGGTCAGTATCGGTCGACAGGTGGCCAATGAGAACCCTTCCTTTACCTGGTGGGTGATCAATCGTTTAGCCTTTTTGGTGGGAGCAAACAACTTGTCGACCTTTGCAGTGTATTTCCTTCAGGGGCGTCTGGGCTTTGAGGGAGACTCAGCCGCTGGACCGGCATCCAAACTTAAGTTAGTGGTGGGGGTGCTTATTTTGGTATTCGCTCTCCCCAGCGGTTGGCTAGCCGACAAAATCGGCAGGAAGGTCTTGGTTGCCATCAGTGGGATACTGGCAACAGTCGGAACAGTGATTCTCTTACTTTCTCCGAACATGACCGTGATTACCATCGGAGGCAGTATCGTTGGAGCTGGGATTGGTATGTTCTTTACAACCAATTGGGCTTTGGGTACCGACATCGTCCCCAAAAAAGATGCTGGCAAATTCCTGGGGATCTCGAATCTGGCCGGAGCAGGCGCAGGAGCAGTAGGTGCCTATATCGGCGGGCCGATAGCAGATTTCTTCACAGCCAATTTCCCCCAAATCCCCGGTTTAGGATATATGCTCATCTTTGGGATTTATGCCGCTTTATTCTTAGTTTCCTCTCTTGTTTTGATCAAGGTGCCAGAAAAAAGAAGAGCTTCCTCCTAAGGATATTCATTAGTCACCCCGAATTTAGGGTATCGTGAAAAAATAGGCGCGTGCCGGGGCTTAGCCCTGGTACGCGCCTATTTTCTCCCTTCCTTGACATTCTGTCACAATCAATATATATTATTGCGACCTAATATATCCAATTTATTACAGAAAAGGGAGCAATCGTATGGAATCTACATTACCTGAAACCATCCTGAATTTTTTAAGCATGGCGGGGCTGGCCGTGGTTATTGCTGCAGTTGGGTATGTCATCTCTGAACTGGTGCTCATCCGTCTAATCAGAGGGTTGTTATCCAGGTTCATCGAAAGTACCTTGACAGATTTTCTTTCTGGACTCGTTCGATTGGGGCTCTTCCTTCTGACGGGCAAGATCATCATCGACCTGACCGGTACAGCCGGGGCATTGGTGGTGATTGTGACAGCCGTAACCGGGGCTTTCGCCATTGGTTCAGAGCGGTTGGCATCGGATGTGGTCTCTGGAGTCAAGCTAATGTTCCTACGCTACTACCGGGTGGGAGAATATGTCACTCTGGGAGAGTTTTTCGGCAAAGTTTCCGAAATAAATATGAACTTCACCAGTTTACTGACCATTGACAAAGAGAAAATCATCATTCCCAACGCGGAGGCTATTGAAGGAACGCTGATCAACCATTCACGCGTTCCAGGGTATCGCGTTAAAGTACGCATTCCCATCCAGGGAGAACACGATCGTGAAAAGGTAATGAACATCTTGTCTGAAAGCGCTATAAACTTTGAAGGTCGCATTATTGATGAAGGATTCGATCCTATCATACTGTTTTCAAGCATTGGCGCAGATACCAACTACTACGAAGTATGGATTTACGTAGAGCGCTGGCCAGATACCGTCTACAAATCCAGTGAGTTGCGGATAGTGCTGGCTGAGGCACTGAAAGCACAAGACATTTCCGTGGGTGTGTCACCTGTTCTGATTCCCCAAAATGGAGTCCAGGTTTGAGCGCAAAATATACTAGACAAAAGAAGAAAAAGGCTACCCTGATCCGTTCGCTGCTGGCTACCGCAGCGACAACAACGATGATCACTTCTGGGGGCTTCGGCATCCTGCCTGAGAATGACCTCACAGCCCTCTTTCAGCAAACCTTTGTCGAGTACGCGCCCCCAGAGATCAACCAGTTCTTCAGTCCATTTTTCTATGAATCCATCGATTGGGAGCTGTCTTCAAATGGTGGAAACTTGATGCAAGATGAAAGGACAGAAGAAAGGGCCGTTTTCCCACTAATTGTGCCAATTGCTCCCGAAGGGCGTCGTACTATTGATGCTGGAGAACGCTACGGCATCGCCCAATCTGCACAATTCGTCAAGCGCGGCGTTGACTTAGTAAACAGAGAAGGGATGCAAGTGCTATCAGCCGAGTCTGGAATGGTGGTTTTCGCTGGGGATGATGACCAAGTACAGCACGGTCCGTATGAGGGCTTCCATGGTCTAATGGTTATCATCGAACATGATTTGTCTGGTTTCAATCAACCCATCTATACCCTTTATAGCCACCTATCTAGAATTCAGGTAGAGCCTGGGCAATCAGTAGTAAAAGGTGAAGTGATCGGATTGGTAGGATCAACAGGGACAACATCTAGGAATGAGCTGTATTTTGAAGTTCGCATGAACGACAATACCTACAATAGCACCCGCAATCCAGAACTGTGGCTAGCGCAAATGGATGAAAACGGCACACTCCAGGGAGCGTTGGCCGGTCGCATTTTGGATCAGGATGGCCAACCCATCTTGGTGGATCAGGTCGTTTTGCAGTATCTTGAAGATTTGGATCAAAACCCGTACTATCTAAAGCTCTATGCTGACCCTAAAATGCGATTCCTAGCGCCCTGGCATGAAACCTTTGCCATAGGAAATCTCACCCCTGGGGAATACAAGATCAGCGTCGTCATCCCTGGAGCAGGCGTCCACAACGAAGTTATCGAGATTATTTCTGGTGAGGTGAAAGAATGGGAGTGGAAAGAATCTAAAGAATAAATGCGATTGAGCGTGAAATGTTCAGTCGCATTTATTCTTATCAAACACAATCCTGTTCGTGGGTCGCCTGGACATACTTCTGCAGGAACTGCCCAGTGTACGATTTGGGGTTGCCGCAGATATCTTCCGGTGTGCCCTCAGCGATGATCTCACCACCAGCCTCGCCCCCTTCGGGACCCAGATCAATGATGTGGTCTGCGACTTTGATGATATCCAGGTTGTGCTCGATGATCAGGACAGTGTTTCCGCCATCCACCAGGCGGTGTAATACTTCGATCAGCTTGTGCACGTCAGCAGCGTGTAAACCCACGGAAGGTTCATCTAAGACATACAAAGTGCTGCCTGTGGAGCGTTTGGAGAGCTCCCGGGCCAACTTGACGCGCTGGGCCTCCCCACCTGAAAGGGTCGGCGCGGGCTGCCCCACGCGAATATAACCCAGTCCCACATCAAACAAAGTTTGCAAGCGGTTGACCATAGGCGGGAAAGCTTCGAATACTTCCAGGGCGCGCTCGATGGTCATATCCAGCACATCGGCGATATTGTATTCCTTGAAACGTACCTGAAGGGTTTCGCGGTTGAATCGGGTTCCCTTGCAGACTTCGCAAGGCACATACACATCGGGCAGAAATTGCATCTCAATACGTAATTGTCCCTGGCCCTGGCAGGCCTCACAACGACCGCCATGCACGTTGAAAGAAAATCGTCCCGGCTTGTAGCCTCGGATCTTACTCTCCGGCAACTCAGCGAATAATTTGCGGATATGATCAAATAATTTTGTATAGGTCGCTGGGTTAGAGCGCGGCGTGCGCCCGATGGGGGATTGATCGATATTGATTACCTTGTCAATTCGATCGAGCCCCTCGATGTGGTCGTGGTCTCCAGGCATAGATTTCGCACGGTGGAGTTCCTTGGCCAGGGCCTGGTAGAGCACATCTACCATCAAAGTCGATTTCCCAGAACCAGAAACTCCAGTGATGCAAACCAGCCTTCCTAAAGGAACCTTTACATCGATATTTTTCAAGTTGTGCTGGCGCGCGCCGACAATTTTGATCGATTCGCCATTGCCGTTGCGGCGTCTGTCAGGGATAGGTACCTGCAATTTGCCGGAGAGATAAGCCCCAGTCAATGAAGTTGGGTGAGCCAAAATATCTGTCACCGAACCCTCGGCAACCACCTCGCCACCGTGTTCGCCAGCGCCAGGGCCCAGGTCCACCACCCAATCGGCCGTTTCAATGGTTTCGGAGTCATGTTCGACAACCAGGACAGTGTTGCCCAGGTCACGCAATCCTTCCAGGGTGCGCAGCAATCGGGCATTGTCCCTGGGATGCAGACCGATCGAGGGCTCATCGAGCACGTACAGGACGCCCATTAACCGGGATCCAATTTGGGTGGCAAGCCGGATTCGTTGGGCCTCACCACCTGAAAGGGTGGCCGCGGAGCGTTCTAAAGTCAGATATTCCAATCCCACATCCACCAAGAAGCCCAGGCGTTCTTGTAGTTCACGAATAATCCTTGAAGCGATGATACGCTGACGCTCCGAGATAGGAGAATCATCAGCAGCTAACTTTTCAACCCATTCCAGGGTCGCATGCACGGGCCAACCGGTGATCGCAATGATGTTGGTATCGAGCAGCGTCACAGCTAGGGCTTCCTTGCGCAGACGTTTTCCCTGACAGGTGGGACAGGTGGTCATGCTCATGATACTGGAAATTCGCTCGCGCATATATTCTGAACTAGTTTCGTTATAACGTCGCTCCAGGTTACCGATCACCCCTTCAAATACCCGTTTGAAGGTATATTCGTTACCGCGAGAGTTGCGGTATTTCATGGTGATTTCTTTGCCGCCTGAGCCGTAGAGCAGGATATCTAACTCCTTCTTCTTCAGATCGCGAACTGGAGTATCAAGATCGATCTTATAATGCCGGGCAGCCCCTTCAAGAGTTTGCCAATACCAACCACCCTCTTCACGAGGACCATCCCAAGATGAAATCGCGATCGCGCCACCGTTGATAGACAAATCCTTGTTGGGGATAATAATGTCGGGGTCGATCTCCAATTTTCCGCCCAAACCCTGGCATTCTGGGCAGGCGCCATGGGGCGTATTAAAAGAAAATGTGCGCGGCTCAATTTCGGGCAGGCTGATGTGGCACTCCGAACAGGCCAGGTGTTCAGAGAAATAGATATCTATTGGATCTGGGGTAGATTTTTCACCCTTTTCCGCTTGCGCCCCTGCTACATTCGTTTGTGGATTGAGGACATGTGTGATGAGATATCCCTCTCCAAATTGGAGCGCGGTCTCCACAGAATCCGTCAAGCGAGTGAGGAAGTTCTGGGCTTCCTCCTCATCTCCATGCTTGCGGATCACCAAGCGGTCTACCACAGCCTCAATGTGATGGATCTTGTAGCGATCCATTTCGATTTTTTCGTCCAGGTTATGGACTATGCCATCGACACGGGCACGCAGGAAACCGGATTTCTGGATCTCGTCCAAGGTCGCCTGGTATGTCCCTTTACGTCCGCGCACTACTGGGGCTAAGATGAGCAGACGCGATTCCTCAGGGAGGGTTTCAATAGCTTCAACTATCTCTTGTGCCGACTGTTTGGCTACTTCTCGTCCGCATTCAGGGCAATGGGGAATACCAGCCCTAGCAAAAAGCAAACGAAGGTAGTCATAGATCTCAGTGACCGTTCCCACCGTGGAGCGCGGGTTACGGGAAGTGGCCCGCTGATCGATGGAGACCGCCGGGGAGAGGCCCTCGATATAGTCCACATCGGGTTTGTCCATTTGACCCAAGAATTGACGAGCATAGGATGAAAGAGACTCTACGTAACGTCGCTGACCCTCGGCAAAGATGGTATCGAATGCCAAAGAAGATTTCCCCGAACCAGACAGCCCGGTGATGACCACAAACTCATCGCGGGGGATTTCAACAGTGATATTTTTTAGATTATGGACTCGAGCGCCTACGACGCGGATTACTGGAGATGTTGTCATAGCAATTCTACTTAAAAAATGTTCGAAAACTCAAATCTGGGTGGATAGCACATTATAGCACAAGTGTGCTAAGAATGGATTTGGAAACCAACCAAATGATTATTATATCAGCCCGACAAAGGCTCAAGATTAAATCGTCTTAATAATCCCCCAGAAATATATTGGGGGCAGGGCAATCGCATATGAAAGAAAAAGGGTAAAATTCTCCGCTTGTAAGATGTG